>JAZRFZ010000134.1:0-10318 GCA_045643925.1 Acutalibacteraceae bacterium
GAAGCCATTTTTACCGCTCCTATTTTAAACGGAAGAAATTTTACGCCCTCGGGTTTTATGGTTGTACTTTCAGGGAAAATACCGATTACCGCACCGTTATTCAAGTATTCCTTAGCAGACATAAGTGCATCGTGGTCTTTACTCTGTCGGTTAACAGGTATAAGACCCGCACTGTAAAAAAATCGTCTTGTAAACCACGTACTGAAAATTTCCTTCTTTGCAAGGAAATGAATGCACCTTTTTGTACCTGCCATAACCATAAAGCAGTCCCACCAGGCTACGTGATTACCTGCAAGGACAACTCCGCCCTTTTGCGGTATATTTTCCGCACCCTTTATACGTGGTCTGAAAAGCACTTTAAACAAAACGACTGCCGGTGGCTTAAGCACCCCATAAAGTATGGGTGAATTACTTCTTTTTTTCACTATAACTATTACCTTTTCCTCAACTTAGAAATAACCAAGCCTGCGCCTACACCTGCAATCAGAGCCGATGAAATGATGAGTTGTTTTTTCTTTTCATCCTTAGCTTTGAGCGCCTTGGCTTCAATATTTTCTGCGAGTAAGGACACTCTGTCTTCACTCACTTTCAGATTATCCATAACACGTTTATATTCATCCACATAATAATTCTTCTCAAATGTCATCTCGGTTACTCCTTTCAATTTTCAATTTCAACAACTCCCGACCCTTTTGCAGACGTTTTCTGACAGCATCCTCGGAAACAGATATTATCTTTGAAACCTCTTTGACGGAATACCCTTCTATATAGTAAAGCATCATTGCTATTTTAAACTTCACGGGCAATTCCGATATTGCTTCAAAAACATATCTGTCCTCGTTTGTGACACCAATATCCACAAGCTCATCGGTTACGATAGTCTTTCGTCTGTATCGGACAATAGACATATTTTTACTTATATTGGTTGCCACTCTTATGAGCCAGGCTTTTTCGTGCTCATCATCCTGAAATTCGGGCGCTTTGGTGAGATATTTCAAAAAAGTGTCTTGCAGAGCATCTTCTGCATCGTCCCTGTTGCAAAGCACGCCGTAACAGATTCGAAAAATCATATTACTATACTTGTCAACAAGCACTTTTATGTATTTACTATCAAAAGATTTCTCTTTTTTCTGCAAGTTAATCACCTCTTTGCCTGAATTTAGTAAGATGTTTTTGCATTCCTACATAAATAATACAATTTACAGAGCATAAATGTGAATTATTTTTTGTTAACAAATTGTAAATTAAATATATTATGCCTGTTATATTCTCATATATACAAAAGGCACATCAGAGAATTTTTCTTTGATGCGCCTTTACAAGATTATTTTTTATTATCGTTATCGTAAGCAACGATTCTCTCGCCCTCTTTGAGAGGAGGATTAAGACCACTGCAGATTATCTGTATGAGCTTTTCGCGTTCTGCCTCCAAGTCGTCAGACTCGATGTAATAAGGTTCGTGAACGATTATCTGCAATCTGCCGAAAATGGGAATATATCTGCCGTTGATTGTAACGGGGACAATAGGACACTTTGTGTCATAAGCCATCTTGATTGCACCCATTTTAAAGGGAAGTATTCTCACACCCTCGGGTTTGATAATTGTAGCCTCGGGGAAAAGTGCAATCAAAGCGCCTTCCTTCAAATATTCCTCGGCACTTTCAAGTGCGGCGTGGTCCTTACGCTGACGGTGAACAGGAATCATACCCGCCTTCGTCATAAGATAGCTGATAAACTTTGTGTTATAAATCTCTGCCTTTGCAAGGAAGTGAACACACCTTTTGGTGCAGGAGCCGATAAGTGCAGGGTCAAAAACGAAAACATGGTTACCTGCAATTACGGCACTACCCTCTTTGGGAATATTCTCTTTACCTTTTATGCGAGGTTGAAAGAGAAAGTAAAACAAGATTTTGAGGAAGGGTCTTGCAACCTTATATATTGTGGGAGATACAAATTTTTCTTTGTTTTCCATAACATCCACCTTTTAATAAATTCAACTTGTGGTCAGCAAACGATAACACGAATCACAAAGGATTGCAACTTTTATACACCTTCGAAATAGTTGGGGTACTGCTCCATTACTGTTGTTTTAACCAAATTGAAAACAAGCACACCCTCTGAAGCCTCGCAGTTATAATGGTCACCAAGAAGAAGCTTTCCGTTTGTGTAGCTGATTTCACGCCCCGGGGCGGCGCCTATATGATAAACTCTTTCAAGGTTATCAGGACTCTTCTTGTAGGTACTGCCGATAAGGCTCTTTTTGAACTGCAATACATAGTTAGTGCCTGTATCAGGAACAGAATAAATTGCAACAAGTGATTTTGAATCAACACCGAATTTTTGTGAAATAAGCTTTATAAACTCATTATTGGCAGAATCAGAAAGATAGTTTTCACCGTTGGCATCGGGGATCACAACACCACCCACGTTACTTGCTGCTTCAAGCGCTTCAATAACATCATCAAGAGATATTATCCCGTCCGAATTCATATCTGCAACCGACAAATCGGGTGCATCTATATAGCTTGCCATACGAAGAATGGCGCGTGCATCCTGTGTATCAACCTTACCATTGCCATCAACATCACCCAACAATCCTGTGCTATCCTCTGCAAAAACAACTAAAGAGAAAGAGCACAACATCAATGATAATGAAAGTAACAGGGATAACACTCTGAATCTTGCTTTCATATTAAACACCTTTTTCGATTTATTGTTCAAAGAATTTTTTGAATGCTCTGTATGCCATATAAAGGTCAAACTTTGAAATTACTTCATAGGGGGCATGCATTGAAAGAACAGGAACACCAAGGTCAACAACGTCAACATTGAGGTTTGCAATGTATTTAGCAACGGTACCGCCGCCACCTGCATCAACCTTACCAAGCTCACCAATCTGCCATACAACGTTATCCTCGTCGAGCATACGTCTGATTTTACCCATATACTCGGCAGAAGCATCACTTGTACCGCCTTTACCGCGTGCACCTGTATATTTTGTAATAACAACACCCCTGTTAAGGAATGAAGTGTTGTTCTTTTCAAACACTGAATTAAATGTGGGGTCATAAGCAGAGTTAACGTCTGCAGAGAGACACTCGCTCTTTGAAAGAACTCTGTAACCCTCAACGCCGTTTGCCCTTGCAAGGTCATTTATAAAATACTCAAGGTAAGCAGACTGCAAGCCTGTGTTGCCGTCAGAGCCTGTTTCCTCTTTATCTGTAAGAACGGTAATTGCGGTGTAATCGGGATCAACAACGTCAAATGCTGCCATTGCCGCAGGATATGCACACACGCGGTCATCGTGACCATAAGAGCCGATGAGACCTCTGTCAAAGCCGATATCGTCCGCCTTAAATGCGGGAACAACCTCAAGCTCTGCACTGAGGAAATCCGACTCTGTGATACCGTACTTTTCATTAAGAATTTTAAGAATATTGAGTTTTACAAGCTCGCTGCCCTCATCACTCTTAAAGGGACGACTACCAACGATAACATTAAGCTCTTCACCGTGGATGCCCTCAGAGAGAGTGCGTTTGCCCTGCTCTGCACCAAGGTGGGGAAGAATGTCAGAAATAACGAACTTAGGTTCGCCATCTTCTTCACCGATTTTCACTTCAACCTTTGAACCGTCGGCCTTGATGATAACACCGTGAAGCGCAAGAGGAATTGCAACCCACTGGTACTTTTTGATACCGCCGTAATAGTGAGTTTTGAAAAGCGCAAGCTCATCGCTCTCATAGAGAGGATTGGGCTTAAGGTCAAGACGGGGTGAATCAATGTGAGCCGCCGCAATCTTAACGCCCTCACAGATACACTTCTTACCGATAACTGCAAGAATAATTGCTTTGTCACGATTCACAAAGTAAACCTTGTCACCTGCAACATATTTTTTATCTGCATCGAACTGAACAAAACCGCGTGACTGAGCTTCCTTAAGGATAACTGCGGTTGCTTCACGCTCTGTTTTGGCTTCATTAAGGAAAACCTTGTAGCCCTCTGCAAAAGCATCTGCACTTTCCCTTACGCTGTCATCACATACCTTTGACGCGTGTTCGGGTTTATAAAAAAGTTCTTTTTTCATTTCTTCAACTGTTGGCATTTTGTATTTCCTCCGTTTCGGGTTGTTTTAATTTATATAGTTTCACATAAATATCTCTAGTACGCATAATCTTATCAACATAGGCACGGGTATCATCATAGGGGATATATTTAAGAGTTACCCCGTCGTCGGAATATTCGGGATTTTCCAACCATTGATGAACCTTACCGATACCTGCGTGATACGCGGCAACTGCCGTTTCGGTATTGCCGAACTCACCTTGGAGAAAGCTGAGAAGGTATACACCGTATTTTACAGAAACCTCGGGTTCAAAGAGTGCATCATCGCTGAAACTCTCCCCTGTTTTGGTCTGTAGCCATTGGAAGGTTTCGGGCAGAATCTGGGTAAGACCCATTGCACCTACACTTGAAACCGCATTTTTATCAAAACCGCTTTCGGTTTCAATGAGAGCGTATATCAGACTCTCATCAACGCCGTACTCTGCGGCATTGCTTTCCACCAACTGTGAATAAGTCAATGGATAAACTGTCTTAAGCACAAGCAGGACAGCGTTATATAATATTATAACTAAAAACACCGATAATAGCAATAGCAACATCGCAGCTTTAGTTTTATTACTTAACTTGAATGTCAACTAAAAAGCTCCTTTACAACAGGTAAAAGTTCTTCTTCTAAATCAAATGGCTCGTAATTACGGATAATGAAATCTGCCCCTGAAAAATAAAAATCATCTTCCTTTTGTCCGTTTATACGAATAACAGCATCGTCTTCTGATATGTTATCACGTGCCATAATACGTGATTTGCGAACATCAACAGGAGCATGGGCAACAAGCATAATATCACATTCGTCAGCAAAGCCCGATTCAATGATTGCCGCCGCATCCACAATAACAACATCACATTTCTCAAAAGCCTTTTCAGCCTGTCTGTGGATGAAATCATTTATTGCGGGGTGCATAAGTGAATTGAGAAGTGCTGTATTTTCGGGTGTGGAAAAAGCAACACGTGCCAACTCACGTCTGTTGAGTGTGCCGTCAGGGGCGAGAACATCTCCGAACGCCTCACAAAGCTTCGGCAGAAGATTTTTGTCCCCCGTAAGAACCTGTCGGGCAACAATATCCCCATCAATAATGTATGCACCTTTTTCCTGCAAATATTTACTTATGGTAGATTTACCTGCACCTGTTTTGCCTGTAAGACCTACAAGTTTTTTCATATTAACACCTCAAAGGATTGGCGAGTATTTTAACGCAGGATGAAGGTCAATCCGCCTGTATAAAACACGGTTCGGATAATTCCTTTTACCCTAAAGGTCAATAACCTGAAATGATGCAGCACGAAGAAGTCTGTTAAGCACCGCAAGGTTATCGTCATTGTCCCTGTCAGGACACCTTACAAAACAGACCTTTGCGCCCTTTTCATCAAGACTACGCAAGGAATCAAACAAAGCGCGTGAAAGCTCTTTGTAATTCTCACTTGTACCGTATGTAATGTAAGGCACGTTCAGTCCTTCGCCCTCACCGTCAAAGACCATAGCGTATGTAGTGCCGTCCACGTGTGAATTCACATAGTCACAGAATTCATCATATTCACCGCAAAGAACAACAATGTCGGCATCGGGTGAATAATGCTTGTATTTCATACCCGGAGAGGAAACCCGCTCACCCTTTTTCAAGGGATTGAGTACCGCATCGTCAACCTCAACCTGTCCTAAAACACTCCTCAGTTGTGATATGGTTATGTTGCCCGGTCTCAAAAGCTTAGGTACGGGCGTAGCAAGAGTAATAACTGTTGATTCAACACCCTCTGCACAGTCACCGCCGTCGATAACCATAGGTATCCTTCCGTTCATATCACCATAAACGTGACTTGCCCTTGTGGGACTTGGCTTACCCGAAAGGTTTGCCGATGGTGCGGCAATAGGTAGTCCTGTCACCTTTATGAGTCTGTTTGCAATGGGGTGCGACGGACATCTTACGGCAACCGTAGAAAGACCGCCTGTAACACAAAGTGGTACCTTGTCGGATTTAGGCAAAATCATTGTCAAAGGACCCGGCCAGAATTTTTCTGCAAGAAGCTTTGCCGTTTCAGGCACTTCACGTACAAGGTCATATATTTCGGAAAACTCGGAAATATGAACTATCAACGGGTTGTCCTGCGGACGTCCCTTTGCTTCAAAAATACGTTTTACCGCTTCCTCGGAATATGCGTTACCGCCCAGACCATAAACTGTCTCCGTGGGAATTCCCACAACCTGACCCTCTCGCAGAAGTCGGGCTGCATCCTCATAAGCACTCTCGTTATCATCGGGAGTTATTTTTATAAGCTTTGTTTCCAATTTTTTAATCCTCTTTTAATCTGTCTGCTGTGTCTGCCGTAATAAGTGCATCGATAATTTCATCAAGGTCACCGTTCATTATAGCTTCAATCCTGTATATTGTGAGGCCGATTCTGTGGTCACTAACGCGCCCCTGAGGAAAGTTGTAGGTACGGATTCGTTCACTTCGATCACCTGTGCCAACCTGAGAACGACGTTCGTCGGCAATTTCCGCATTCTGCTTTTCTCGCTCCACCTCAAGAAGTCTTGAACGGAGAATTTTCATTGCTCTGTCCTTATTTTTGTGCTGACTTCGTTCATCCTGACACTCAACAACCGTGCCTGTGGGCAAGTGAGTGATTCGGATAGCAGATTCTGTCTTATTAACGTGCTGACCACCTGCACCGCTTGAACGGAAGGTGTCAATCTGCAAATCTGCAGGGTCAATGGCAATATCCACTTCCTGTGCTTCGGGCAGAACAGCAACAGTTACCGTTGATGTGTGAATTCTGCCGCCCGACTCTGTTTCAGGCACACGCTGTACGCGGTGAACACCGCTCTCAAACTTAAAGCGTGAATATGCGCCCTCACCCTCAATCATAAAGCTGATTTCCTTGACACCGCCAAGACCTGTTTCGTTGACGGAAAGCACATCGGGATGCCAACCACGCCCCTCGGAGTACATTGAATACATACGGAAAAGCGAGTGTGCAAAAAGTGCCGCTTCCTCACCACCTGCACCTGCACGAATTTCGATAATAACGTTCCTGTCGTCATTGGGGTCCTTGGGCAGGAGCAGTATTTTCAACTGTTCGTGGAGAGTTTGTACCTTTTCCTTGCACTCTTCGATTTCGAGTTCAAGCATCTCCTTCAATTCCTTATCGGGCTGCTCGTTTAACATCTGTTTTGCCGCTTCACCGTCATCGAAAGCCTTCTTATATTCACGAAAAGTTTCAACAATAGGTGTAAGATTCTTAAGCTCTCGCATAAGCTCGGCATATTTTTGTTGGTCCGAAACTGTTTCGGGCTGACACAAAAGGTCATTCACCTTATCGAACCTTGCTTCTACATGGGTAAGTTTATCAATCATCAGTATTCTCCCTGATTACTTTCTTAATATTTTTCTCTGCTTTGACACGAGGAATCAGAAACTCCCGCTCACAACCGCAACAACGGAGCCTGAAATCCATACCCGAGCGCAACACAAGAAATTGCTTGTTACCGCAAGGGTGTTGTTTTTTCATTTCCAAAATATCACCAACACGGATATCCATTCAAAATCACTCCGACTAAAAAATTAAATACAGAAATATTGTACCATACTTTTACATAAAATTAAAGAGTAGAACGAAAATAAATGAAAACAGGTGATAAAAGAATGATGTCGTACTCCCCCGAAGGGTTTTTAATCAACACAAAGGAAAACAGACAATACCTCTCAAGCGCAGACAATCTACAAAAAGCCTGTGCAGAAGGTATCACACTCGAGCAAAGGGTTACATATTGTGACTGCAAGCACAATCTACATTTAGAACTTGGTGATGTTCACGGCATCATCCCACGAGAGGAATGTGCCGTGGGAATTGACGACGGCACAGTAAAGGATATCGCAATAATTGCACGTGTCAACAAGCCTGTAAGATTTATAATTGACAGTATAACGCAATGCGACGGCAAAAAAACCGCAATACTGTCAAGAAAAAAGGTTCAGCAGGATTTTTTGGAAAACTATATGCCCAATATAATCCCCGGAGACATTATAGATGCCGGTATAACCCACCTTGAAAATTTTGGCGCATTTTGTGATATTGGTTGTGGCGTAAATGCACTTCTGCCCATAGATAATATTTCAATTTCACGAATACCACACCCTGATGTACGTTTTAGCGTTGGCGACAACATCAAAGCAGTGGTAAAATCCTTTGACGAGCTTGGCAGAATAACACTTTCTCACAAAGAACTTTTAGGCACGTGGAGTGAAAACGCCGAGCTTTTCACTGCGGGCGAGACCGTAAGCGGTGTTGTAAGAAGCATTGAAAATTACGGAATATTTGTTGAACTGACCCCCAATTTATCGGGTCTTGCGGAATATACATCCGAGGTTTACGAGGGTCAACAGGCAAGTGTTTTCATCAAGAGCATCATACCCGAAAAAATGAAGTTCAAGTTGATTATTGTGGACGCCTTTGATGCCCATTATCCTAAGGAAAAACCATTCTATTTCATCAACAAGGGACACATTGATGAGTTTTGTTATTCGCCACCAAATTGTGCAAAAGTAATAAAAACAGAGTTCTAATTTTTATTTGTAAAAAGATTTGCTGTATTGTATAATTAAAATGTTATTATCTTGCTAAGGAGATTTAATTATGCAGTACAGCAAATTTAATTCTATCCATGAAGAAATTTCAAAACTCGGTTTTGGTCTTATGCGTTTGCCTAAGGTCAAGGATAGTGAAGATACTATTGACCGCGACGAGGCTTTTAGACTTATTGACCTTGCTATGAAATCGGGTGTTAATTATTATGACACCGCATATTTCTACCACGGCGGTGACTCAGAGCAATTCGCAAGAGAGGCGCTTTCTCGTTACCCCCGCGAGTCATTCTGTCTTGCCACAAAGCTTCCCGGGTCATATATGCGTGACGAGGGTAAACACACCGCGGAAATATTTAACGGACAGCTTGAAAAGTGCGGTGTTGATTACTTCGACTTCTACCTCTTACACGCCGTTAACAGGGATATTATGAAAACCTTTGAGGCGGACAAGTCCTATGAATACCTGTCAGAACAGAAAAAACAAGGTAAAATCAAATACCTGGGCTTTTCATACCATGGTGATTTAGAATTCTTTGAGGAGCTTGTTGATAAATATAAATGGGATTTTGTTCAGTTACAGATAAACTATTACGACTGGGAAGCCCAAGATGCAAAAACCTACTACAAAATACTTGAGGACAGGAACATTCCCTGTATCGTTATGGAGCCTGTGCGCGGCGGTTCACTCCACACACTCAATGACGAGGCAAGAGCAGTTTTTGATGAATTAGGTGATGCATCTTACGCATCATACGCTTTACGTTATGTTGCACAGCTTCCTAACGTGCTCACTACACTCAGCGGTATGTCTACCTACGAGCAGGTTGTCGATAATATCAAAACCTTTGAGGAATGCAAGCCCCTTTCAGCAGAGGAAAGTGAGGCAGTAGAAAAAGCAAACATACTTTTCAGAAAGAATTTTGCAGTACCCTGTACAGATTGCAAATACTGTGTGGAGCATTGCCCCGCGAATGTTGACATTCCCCTCAACTTCAAGGCATATAACGAATACAACAAAACCCGCGAAAAGAGTGATTTTGACAAAAATTATTCACTTGTGCCCGATGACAGAAAGGCTACCCTCTGCATCGAGTGTGGCGTTTGTAAGTCACATTGTCCACAGCAGATTGACATTCCCCGTAGCCTGAAAAAGGTTAAAGACCTTGCATAATAACAGAGGTACGAAAATGAAGAAAACATTATTCAAAAGCTTTTGCCTGTTGTGTGTTATAAGTCTTTTACTTGGCACATTTTCAGGTTGTAAGGGTAACTACGATGACGCTGTAAGAGACATAATAACTGCCGCCACAGAGGTTTACATAAACGGCACTCTCACAGACACCGTAGAAGCTCGTATGGGTGCCTTCCAAGGTAAACAGGGGGATTATATTGAATTCAAATTCTCTGAGCCTTGGATGTTCAACACGGTATTTATAAATGAAAAAACCGCCACCATCCGACAGTACAACATCTATGCGGAGATTGACGGCAAATATACACTTGTTCACACAGGTAAAAATGTTTTCCAGGAAAACATTACCATAGAACCTGTAATGGTAACAGGCTTTAAATTAGAAATTGTCAACACAGCAATCGGTGATGACAACTTCGTTATT
>JAZRFZ010000135.1:0-3976 GCA_045643925.1 Acutalibacteraceae bacterium
GCTACAAATTCAAATCACAGCTTATTGACAGACTCAGAGATTCCTTGTCTGCCATTGTGGAGGAAAAGAAATGATTAAGATATATAACAGCAACGAAATTTCAATTGACGAAATTTTAGAGCGTAGCGAACAGACAATAGATGTTGAAGGCATTGTCTGTGATATTATTAAGAATGTCCGTGAAAACGGTGACAAGGCACTCGTTGAATATTGCAAAAAATTCGACGGTGCAGTTGATGACGTTATTGAGGTTACTGCCGAAGAAATCGACGAAGCTATGTCACAGGTTGACCCCGAGCTTATTGAGATTCTTGAACAGGCAAAGGTTAACATCACCGCATTTCACTCAAAGCAGGTTCGCAACAGCTTTGTTATAAATGATAATGACGGTATTATCATCGGTCAGAAGGTTATGCCTATCGAAAAGGTTGGTCTTTATGTTCCCGGAGGTACAGCATCTTACCCATCATCAGTTCTTATGAACTGTGTTCCTGCCAAGATTGCAGGTTGTAGCGAGATTGTTATGGTTACCCCTGCAAAGGCAGGTAAGGTAAAGCCCGTTATCCTTGCTGCTGCAAAGATTGCAGGTGTTGACAGAGTTTTCAAAATCGGTGGCGCACAGGCGGTTGCAGCCCTTGCTTATGGTACAGAAAGTGTTCCCAAGGTTGATAAAATCGTTGGCCCCGGTAATGCTTTTGTTGCAGAGGCAAAGAAGCAGGTTTTCGGTATGGTTGATATCGATATGATTGCAGGTCCCAGCGAAATTCTTGTTGTTGCCGACGGTACAAATAACCCTGCACATATTGCTGCAGACCTTCTTTCACAGGCAGAGCACGACAAAATGGCTACTGCAGTTCTCATTACCGATTGTGCCGAGTTTGCACAGAAGGTAAGTGATGAGCTTGAAATTCAGATTCCTCAGCTTCCACGTGAGGAGATTGCACGTTGCTCAATAGATACTAACGGCAAAATCATTATTACAGATTCACTTAAAAAGGCTCTTGAGGTGTCCAATATCCTTGCACCCGAGCACCTTGAAATCTGTGTGGATAACCCCTTCGAATATCTCGGTCTTGTTAAAAATGCAGGTTCAGTTTTCCTTGGCAAAAACTGTCCCGAGGCATTGGGTGACTACTTTGCAGGACCTAACCACACTTTGCCCACAAGCGGTACAGCGCGTTTTTCAAGCCCTCTTTCAGTTGATGACTTTGTTAAGAAAACACAGTTCTCATATTACAGCAGAGAGGCTCTCACAAGCGTTGCAGATAAGGTTGTACGCTTCGCAAGTGAGGAGGGACTCCAGGCTCACGCAAGAAGTGTAAGCATCAGAACGGAGAAATAAAATAATGAGCAAATTCCTTGATGAACGATATAGTGGTCTTGCGGCTTACGTACCCGGTGAACAGCCGCAGGATAAACAATATATTAAACTTAACACAAATGAATCACCATATCCGCCCTCACCACAGGTGCTTGATGCGGTAAATAAAGCAGAAACTGAACTTTTAAGGCTTTATCCTGACCCCGACGGCAGAGTTCTTACACAAAAGCTTGCCGACTATTACGGGGTTAAGAGTGAGAATGTTATGCTCACAAATGGCTCTGATGATGTTCTCAATTTTGCATTTATGGCTTATGCTGCCAACGGCAGAAAGTCATATTTTGCTGACATTACATACGGCTTTTACTCTGTTTTTGCTAATCTTCATAACTCAGATTATACTGAAATTCCCCTTAAAGAGGATTTCACAATCGACCTCCCTAAATTCTGTGGTGTGGACGGTTGCGTGTTTATTGCAAACCCAAATGCCCCCACAGGTATTGCACTTACTCTCCAAGAGGTTGAAAGGGTAGTAGCATCAAACCCCGATTACGTGGTTGTTATTGACGAGGCGTACGTTGATTTTGGCACAGAGAGTGCCGTAACCCTTGTTAATAAGTATAACAACCTTCTTGTTGTGCAGACTTATTCCAAGTCACGCTCAATGGCAGGTGCAAGGCTGGGCTATGCCATCGGTAGTGCGGATATTATCGGTGACTTGCACAAGCTCCGCTACTCCACAAACCCCTATAATATCAACAGACTTACTCTTGTTGCGGGTGCAGCTACCATTGATTCACAGAGCTACTATGACGATAATTGCAAATCAATTATGGAGTCTCGTGAATATACAATGGCAGAGCTCAGTAAACTCGGCTTTACATTTACCGATTCAAAGGCAAACTTCATTTTTGCCCAGAGTGATAAGATTGACGGTGGTGAGCTTTACCTTAAGCTTAAAGACAAGGGCATACTTGTTCGTCACTTCACCGCGGACAGAATCAAAAATTATAACCGTATTACTATCGGCACAAGAGAGCAGATGGAAATATTTGTAGAAACAGTTAAACAGATTTTGGAGGATAAATAAATGCGTGTAGCAGAAATTTCCCGCAAAACAGCAGAAACAGATGTTTATGTAAAAATAAATCTTGATGGCACAGGTGTTAACGAAATCAGTACAGGTATTGGTTTCCTTGACCATATGCTTGTGTTGTTTTCAAAGCACGGCAGATTTGACCTTACTGTTAAGTGTAACGGTGACCTTGAGGTTGACGGTCATCATACCACCGAGGATATCGGCATTGCCCTTGGTCAGGCCTTTAAAGAGGCTCTTGGTGATAAAAGGGGAATCAAGCGTTACGGCAGTACAATATTGCCTATGGATGAGGCTCTCATTCTTACCGCGGTTGATATTTCCGGCAGACCATATCTTCGTTACAGAATGAGAATCCCTGCACCTATGGTTGGCGATTTTGATACCGAGCTTCTTCGTGAGTTCGTTATTGCATTCGCATTTAATGCAGGTATCACACTTCATGTTCGCAGACTTGACGGTGTGAACAGTCACCACATCATTGAAGGTACATTCAAATCCCTTGGTCGCACAATGCGAAAAGCAGTTTCCATTGATGAAAGCGCCAAGGACGAGATTCCCTCAACCAAAGGAGTTTTATAATGCTTGCGATTATAGATTACGGTGTAGGTAACCTGTTTTCACTCCAATGCTCACTTAAGAAAATTGGTGTGGATGCAGTTGTAACAAATGATGCACAGGTTATCAAGGATGCCGACAGAATAATTTTGCCGGGTGTTGGTGCATTCGGTGATGCTATCAACAAGCTCAATTCAACAGGACTTGTTGACACCATAAAGGCAGAGGCAGAAAAGGGCAAACCATTTCTTGGAATATGCCTTGGAATGCAGTTGCTTTTTGAAAAAGGCTATGAATATGGCGTACACGAGGGCCTAGGCTTTCTTAAAGGCAATGTAGTACCTCTTGAGGGTAAAATCCCTGCTGAGCTTAATGTGCCTCATATGGGCTGGAATGGGCTCGATTTCAAGTGTGATAGTCCTATATTCAAATATATCAACGAAGGTGACTTCGTTTACTTTGTTCACTCATTTTATGCTACAGATTGTGACGAGTCTGTTATTGCTACATCCGAATACGGTATTCCGGTTACCGCGGCGGTGGGCAAGGGCAACATTTTCGGTTGTCAGTTCCACCCCGAAAAGAGCGGTGACGTAGGTCTTAATATTTTAAGAGCATTTTGTGAGTTATAATTTACGGAAAGGTTCCCAAAAGAAAATGAAAATTTTTCCTGCAATTGATTTATATGAGGGTAAGGCGGTACGACTTTTGAAGGGGGATTACAATGCCCTTACGGTTTACTCCGAAAACCCTATTGAAATAGCAAAGGATTTTGAAAACCAAGGCGCAACCGAGCTTCACACAGTTGACCTTGAGGGTGCACGTGATGGCGGTACACCTAATATTGACATCATTAAGAGATTTGTTGAAAATACAAGCCTTAATGTTGAGGTAGGTGGCGGTATCCGTTCAATGGATACTGTTAAGGCTTACCTTGATGCAGGTGTACGTCGTGTTATCCTCGGCACAGCGGCAGTAACCGACGAGGCGTTTCTTAAAGA
>JAZRFZ010000136.1:0-5930 GCA_045643925.1 Acutalibacteraceae bacterium
GCATGGCTTACAACCGCAACCCTTTCGCCGCCCTGAAACCTATTCAACAAATACTCAACAGCTATACGCGCCCTTGCAAAAAGACCGTCAGAGTCATCTGCCGAGGAGGGCATAATAAGCGGTGTGTCCTCAGGTAAGCCCTCTGCGAGCTTGATATCGGGATTCATTTTGGCAACTCTGTCAAGGCCGTCGTTATATTCCTTGCCCACACCTGCCTCAATAATATGTGGCAGGATTTCAAGTGTTTTGGGTGCAACCTGCTCCTTTATGATTTCGGTTGCGGTCTGTGCTGCCCTTATAAGCGGGCTTGCAAAAACTGTGTCAAACACCACGTCCGACAAAAACTCACCTGCAAGGTGTGCCTGACGCTGACCCTTTGCCGTAAGGGGCGGGTCAACCATTTCCGAAAGTGTCAAGCCCTCGGAGCTGCTGCGCACATTGCCCTCGCTCTGTCCGTGGCGGATAAGATATAAATCAAGTAATAATACAGGTTTTTTCTTTTCCATAACTTATTTCTCTGCTAAAACTTCTTCGGTCTTTTTACTTTTTCTGTCGTGGATAATCATACCCGCAACTGTGAAAAGGAGCAACGGAATGTGGCTTGTAAGTGCACCATAAGACTTTGAAAGCAAATCGTAAAGGCACCACAAAACTACGTTTACAATAGTCCAGAAGCGGTACTTTGCGCCCGACTTCTGTCCGATACACATTATGAATGTAAGACTTGCAATAATTGCAAGACCGCCAAGCCAACTGAGACCGCCAACAATAAGGTTTACAGCAATAAATGCAAGGGCATAAACTGCAACAAGCCATTTGGGAATAGGCTTATTTTTGGAGTCAAAGAAATAGTTTATAATTGACTGTGCAGCACCAACAAAGCAGGACGCGGCACCATTGATGCCCTGACCGCCAAAAAGATAGCTTACTGCAAAGAAGAAATTGCCGCAAAAAACAAGAGCCAGAATAACCTTCATGCTTTTGCCCTTGACAAGTGAAGCAACAATCATCGAAATAAGACCGAGTGTGCTGAACACAAAGGACAATACCTGCATAACTTCTGAATTCAAAATAATCACTACCTAACAAATAATTTTCAACCATTGTATCACATAAAAATACAAATCACAATAAAAAACCGCCGAAAAAATCGGCGGTTTCAGTTTGTTTTATAGTGCTGTAAGATTTAATTCAGCATCGGCTATCATAAATCTGGGATATTCAGGGAAGGTATCAACCGTGGGCTGAACGGGGCTTTCAAGGAGTGTGAAGGTGAAATCACTGAAACCTGTACCGTAATCTGCCGCAACGTGGGGAGCATCCTTGACGTACCAGGTGTTATCAACAAACCAGGCAGTTGAGGCATCCACCACTCTGTCGGGTGAAACAAGAGTTCTATCCTTGCCCTCAAGGTAGTCCAATGAAAGTGTTTCACCAAAATCAGCAACTGTTGCAAAGTTTGAGGTAAGCTCGGTTTCCAGAACAGAGTCACCATTTACGGTTGCTCTTTCATATATGGGAATAAGGGGTTGATTATAGTTTGAAACGAAGGAAATTCTTGTGCCGTTTTCCATAGCGCTTGTGAGTGTTTCCTGTGTGCTGAAAACGAAGTTCTTTGTTTCTTCAAGCTTTTCAAGCAATACAGGGTACTCCTCCTCGTGGCCGCCGAAGATGTTTTCAACCGCACTCTCAAAATCAGCATCGGGACAAAGAGCCCACAAGCCACACATTGTACCAAGGCAATCACGAAGCATTACATCATTTGCTCTGTCAAAGCTTGTCTGTACGGTATCGTTGATAACAAAGGTAATAAAATCAACTGCACCCAAAGCCTTAAACATGCTGAAGAAAAGCTTGAGCATAATGTTATCACCCGCTGCATCATTTAAGAAATCAACAAGCACCTGTGACTCAAAAACAATTCTGCCGTTAAGTGCGTCACCGCAAACATAGGTGCCGTTATGTGCACCTGAAAGATATACACAGGATTCAACACTGTCAGAGCCGTAGTAGTGGAGATATGCAGTTGTTACCATACCGCCCATTGATGCACAGATAATGTTCACCTTATCCTTACCGCTGTTCTCTTTAGCGGTTTCAACGAATGAGTTGAGCTCCTCTGCAAGCTTTTCGGGAGCTTTGCGCCAGTCGTAGGTGAAGAAATATGTGTTCTGAGGTCCGTACTTTTCAACTGCTGTTTTCACAATACCGGGCTCGGCACCATCTGTAAGTGAGTATAAAAGCTCGGGATGGTCTGAAACGGGGCCGGGGTACTGAACCATTGAAACACCGTTTGTAGAATTGCCCTCTCTGTTAAGTGAAATAGGCTCAAAAATGCCCTTTGCAACCTCAAAGATGCCGTCGGCAACAGTCTCCTCACCCTGGAGGGTAAGACTTCCCCAGAATGCCTTGAAGAGAAGTGAAACAATCTGACCGCCGTTTACCTGCAATGCCTTTGTGCCGTCCTCATAGGTAAGACCTGCGAAGTCGATACCTCTGACAATTATGACAGGATTGCCGTCATAGTCTGTTGCATAAACATAGTCGTCAGTTGCAAATGCAGGTACACAAAGTGTAAATGCAAGAACAAGTGACATAAAGATTGATATAAATTTTTTCATAAAGTCAATCCCTTCCTTATTTTTCCTATACAAAAGATAGTATATCATACTACTGCCATTGTCAATTAAAACATCATATTTTCTATAAACAATGATGTAAAAATTTCACTTGATGACAAATCAATGTATTCCGCTTTATTCACAAGGCCGTTCAAATCGTCATTGTTACACACATATTTCACAGCACCCATAAGGCTACTGTTATCAAGTGTTACGGCTTTTCCCTTTAATTCCACAGGAAATAGTCCTGTTTGTGCACCATTTTCTACATTCAGCTTCGCAGAAAATCCGCCTGAGATATACAGCTTCTCAATATCCTCGAATTGGACGTCCGCTGTTTTCATAAGAGTGATTATACCCGAATATACCGCAGATTTTGCAAGCTGATATTCACGGACATCACTTTGATTTATAAAAACATCTTCTGCAATATTAAATTGCTCACAAGCCATATAGCCTGTTTCGTCAATTATGCCGTCCTTCAAAAGTGTAGCAACAATATCAACAAGTCCTGTACCGCAAATGCCCTTGGGTGAAACTCCGCCCACGGTTTTGAAGCCCGCTTCACTATATTGGCAAACTGCACCCTTCGTGGCACTCATACCGCAAGTGATATTTGCACCCTCAAAGCAGGGACCTGCCGCCGCAGAGGTAGAGAGAATTTTATCCTTTGAAAACAAAGCTATCTCTGCATTTGTGCCCAAATCAACAAGGAAATTATATTTTTCACCCACATTATCATTAACAAGATTTATACCTGCCACAATATCCGCACCCACAAAGGAGTGTATGGATGGAAGTGCTTGTACTTGTAATATGTTTTCAAGTCCTAAGGCTTTACCTTCTGCAACACAGGAGCCCAAAAATGCAGGTGTATATGGTGCAACACCTATTGGGGATGGGTCTTTGCCGAAGAAAATGTGAAGCATTGTTGTGTTACCTGCAACATAAAGCTTTAAATCTTTTTGAGTGCCGAAGCTTTTAATAAGACTGTTTACATCGTCAATTACTTTTTTCTGCAAAAAGGCTACATCATTTTTACTGCAATACTCGATTCGTGAAATTACATCTGCCCCAAAAGACCTTTGTGAATTGGTACAGCACTTTACATCTACAATGCTTTTATTATCAAGGGAAACAAGTGCCAGTGCAAGGGTTGTTGTGCCAAGGTCAAGTATGTAACACATATTTTCGGTTAATACACTCTTTTTATCTGCCCCGATATGGACTTCAACCTCACCAACATCAAGCCTTACGTCAATATCACTCATAATCTTATATTGGCACGAAAGCTCTTCCTTGCCATTAACTGTTACAAGGCACTTTTTACAGATACCCTTGCCGCCGCAGGGGTGGTCTGCCCTTACCTCAGACTTCATAAGGATGTCTGAAAGCAAAGTGCCTTTTTCCGCATATAAAATTGTGCCATCAACAGCTACCTTAACCATAGTCGCACCTTATCCCAAAAAGTAACCGATACCCATAAGTATGTACAAGGGTCCAAAGCAATATATCATAAACATTTCTTCGTGGGGTACTTTTAACTTGAAGCAATCTGTTACAAGAAGGCACTCAAGGGCATACGCCCCTGCGCCGCAGAAATATGCAATACCCCTGAGGGTGTGGTGTGCATCGTCAAAAAAGAAGGAAAAAACAAACAACAATACCGCCACAGACACAAGAAAATTGCGGACCACAAGCATTATATAATCCAACTTTGGGTGTTCGGGGTGAGTTAACTCTATTTTATCGGGTATGGTTTTATCAACCGTCCTTTTTACTTTTCTGAGAATTTTATTCATAACAACCTCTTTCACAAAAGCACATCTTAAATTTAATATAACATATTGACCTGCCTCTTACAAGAATATAAAGTAAATAAACACCCTTATATGTATTTACTTATATAACAATTAGTAGTATAATTGTTGGCAACGGATTATACCGAAAGGAAATGATAAATATGAAGTATATCGGCATTGCATTGCTTATTGTTCTGACACTTATTGTGTTGCTCCTTATTGCAGCGGCACTTAAGGCGGTAAAAATCAAAGCGAAGCCCAACACAAACACTCCCGCAATCAATCCCACGGAGGAAGAGGCAGACAAATATGCCAAGGCACTTTCCGAAATGGTACAGGTGCCCACAATCTCGTTACGTGGTAATACCGATTTAACGGAATTTTACAAGCTTCACAAGGTTATGGAAAAGAACTTCCCCCTTATTTTCTCAAAGCTAGAAAAGACAGAAATCGAGGGTAACCTCCTTTTCAAATGGGCAGGTAAAGACCCTAAAAGAAACGGTATTTTGCTTATGGGTCATCAGGACGTTGTTACTGCCGACGAGCCCAACTGGGAAAAAGACCCCTTCTCAGGCGAAATTGTTGACGGCAATATCCACGGCAGAGGTGCTATGGACTGCAAATCAACAGTCTTCTCCGAATTCCAGGCTATTGAAGAATTACTTGCAGAAGGCTACGAGCCACCCTGTGACATTTACCTTGCAACTGCAGTTGACGAGGAAATTTCAGGTGAGGGCGCACCCAAGCTTGTAAACTACCTTAAGTCAAAGGGCGTACATCTTGATGTTGCTATGGACGAGGGCGGCGCTATCCTTAAGGACCAGCTCCCCACAATGAAGGGTTGGTGTGCCGCAATCGGTCTTTTGGAAAAAGGCTACATCGACCTTAAGGTTATTGCAAAGGGCAAGGGCGGTCACTCCTCAACACCCCGTAGCAATACTCCCCTTGCACGACTTTCAAAGTTTGTTGCAGATATTGAAAAAGACAAGCCCTTCAAGGCAGAAATTTCGGGCGCAGTTTATGCAATGCTTGACGAAGCCGCACCTTACCTTGGATTCCCCTTAAGAATGGTGCTTGGCAATATGTGGCTCTTTAAGGGTCTGCTTACAAAGGTTCTGCCTATGGTTTCACCCATGTGTAACGCCTTTGTAAAAACAACCTTCTGTTGCACAATGGCAGAGGGCTCACACACACCAAACGTTATCCCCTCAGAGGCATACATTGTATGTAATCTGCGTACAGCACCCCACCAGAATGTTGACGAATCTCTGGCAGTGCTTAAAAAATATGCAGATAAATACGACCTCGAGTTTGAAATAATCCACGCTCGTAATGCATCAAACACAGTTGACTATAAGGGCGAGGAATTCGGATATCTTAAGAAATGTCTTAACGAGTGCTATCCCGATGCAGGTGTTATCCCCTACCTTATGACAGGCGGTACAGACTGCCGTCACTATGAGGAGGTTGCAGACAACTGTCTGAGATTCTGCCCCATTAAGATGAG
>JAZRFZ010000137.1:0-5268 GCA_045643925.1 Acutalibacteraceae bacterium
ATCGGTAATGTACTCAACCTCAATGTCGAGGCCCATATTTTTTACGGCTTCTTTTGCATTTTCGTACTGCTGATGGCAAGATGGACAACCTGCACCTAATACCTTAATGCAACAGATTCCGTTTACCGCTTCGCCACAACACACGTTTGCAATTTCTGTAGTTTCACTCGTAGAGCAACCGCAGTTGCAAGCACAAGCAGTAGCTTTCTTTTCTTCTTTTTTCTTTCCAAAATTAAATAATGACATAATGATACCTCCAGTATTTTATTAAAATGCGAGCCAAAACATATAGAAACCGATGAGCAGGATCGCTATACCCATTACAATTTTTAAGACCTTTGAGGCAGTCTGGTACCTTTCACTGTTATTTATCTTCTGCACGAAACCTATTGATGTTCCAGCAACCAGTACAAGAGCACTATGACCGGTAGAGTAAAACAGCATTAGCAGGATACCCCACAACAGATTACCTTCTTCTGCAACAATAGCAAGTAAAACAATAAGAACAGGTGTTGAACAAGGTGAGGAAAACACACCACCAAGTATTCCTGCAATAAATGCACCGATAAAACCACGCTTTTTGCTTTTAGACAGTAAATTGGTCGAAGGAATAAAATTGAATATTTCCCAAGTCTGTAACGCCATCAGCACCATAAGAACACCGAGAATGATATACCATAAGGATGATGATGTTCCTAACAGTTTACCTGCCGATGTTGCAATAATACCGAGTGTTACAAAAGTAACAGCAGTACCAAAAGAAAACACTGCAGAATAAGCGAAGGCTTTTTTTGTGTTTCTTTCACCGACACCACCAACATAACCGACAATCAACGGAACACTTGAAAGTGAGCAAGGCGTAACTGATGTAATAACTCCGGCAAGGAGAGCGAGAAGCGGTGCAAGCCACATATTATTTCCGATTGTTTCGGCTATTTGTGAGAGCCAAGTATTTATCATTTACTCCACTCCCATCTCTTTTAATATAGTCCTCATCTGTTCCTCTGTCATCCCACCCTGATGAACAGTAAAGATATGTTTTCCGCTTTCTTTATCGGAGTACATATCGAACTGTATTTCCTTTGCAAGTTCCTCACTCGGCACAAACGGTGTTCCATCCGAATTAAAAAACACTTGTGTAGGAATGACTTGAACAGGAACATTAGATGCGGCTTCGTTATGTTGCCATACATCTACAAATTTAATAAAGGCTTTACCTTTCATTTCTGCATTTAGTGTTTTCAGTATCGGTGCCATCTGTTTACAAGGGATACAAGAATCTGCACCATAGTCTGCTATAATAGGCAGACCGTATTCGGAGAGTGCTTCAAAATCGATTTGCTTTGTTGCATTAAGGCTAAAATCTGCACCTTCAAGGTTATTCGTTAAATCCGTTGCACTTTGTGAGGTTAACGGTTCTTTCACAGGTTTTTCAGATACAGTTTTATATACCCAAATGCCACCAATAACGGCAACAATTAAAACGGGAACAAGTATCTTTACCCATAACACTGTTTTCTTTCCCATTAGTTTTCTCCTTTCAGACAATCAAAGATTGAATAAGGTTAAAGAAATAACCCACAAGTATAATCCCTACCGTACAAATTGTTACAAAAACACCAAGCAACTTCGGCTTTACTGCCTTGCGGAGCATAATCATAGACGGCAAGGACAGTGTAGTTACACCCATCATAAATGAAAGCACAACACCAAGTAACGCACCCTTTGTAAGCAATGCTTCAGCAATCGGAATTGTGCCGAAAACATCTGCATACATGGGAACACCCGCAATCGTTGCAATGATAACACCAAATGGATTATTATCACCAAGTGCCTTAACAATGAAATCTTCGGGTATCCAGTTATGGATAATAGCACCAATACCAACACCGATTAACACATATGGAAATACTTTTTTAGCTGTTGAAACAACTTGTTCCCGTGCATATTTAATACGGTCTTTGAAATGCAGCTCTTCTTGTGGCACATCAAGTGTTTTTCCGTTTCGTATATATTCTTCCACTTGGTTTTCAAGGTGGAGTTTCTCAATAAGAGTTCCACCGATAACGGCAACTATAAGACCTAATATCACATACAACAATGCAACTTTCCACCCGAAAATACTCATAAGTAACACCAGACTACCAAGGTCAACCATAGGTGAAGAAATGAGGAATGAGAATGTTACACCAAGAGGTAATCCTGCACTCGTGAATCCGATAAACAACGGAATAGACGAACAAGAGCAGAACGGTGTTACTGTACCAAGTAAGGCGGCTATTATGTTTGCACCGATACCGTGAAATCTACCGAGTATCTTCTTTGTTCTTTCCGGTGGGAAGTAGCTCTGAATATATGAGATAATCAGAATCAGTACACCAAGCAGTACCATAATCTTGATTGTGTCATAAATAAAAAACTGCACACTTCCACCGATTCTGCTTGTAGTATCCAATCCCCAAGCATTTAGTATAGTTTCAATGAACCGATTAAGCCAACTCATACCAAGAATTTCATTTTGAAAGAAATCCCACGCAATTTTTAATGTTTCCATCCAAAAAACCTCCTAAACATAAACACATTGAAATATATCTATATATAACCTCTAAAGTAAGTCGTGCAGAAAAGCTTTCACACGACTTACTTTTCACAACACGACTTGTTTTCGCACCCACAGTTTAGGGAAGTTAGTACCTTTAAGCAGAGTGACGCAACCTTTACACCCTCTACTGAAATGGAGTAGTGCATCCATTTACCATCCTTGCGACCAACTACGATTCCTGAATCACAAAGAATTTTCATATGGTGAGACAGCGTAGGCTGTGTTACATTGAGTTCTTCAAGGATTTTGCAGGCACACATTTCGCCGCTTCGGAGCATCTTCAAAATGCGAATACGGTTTTCGTCGCAAAAGGCTTTGAAAATCAATGCAGTCTTCCTTTCGTCCACTTAAAACACCTCCCATAGAAGTTTATCTATATACCATTGTACGCAACATATAGATGTTTGTCAATAGGTTTTACTGATTTAATAAAGTCTTCTTTGTTTGGTTAAACTTTACTTTCCTATCACTTCATAAAGCGCTTCCTGAAATTTTGGAAGCCACCATTCTTTATACCCTGCTTTTGTGGGATGAATGTGGTCGATAAGATATATTTCTTTTTGGCTCTCGGTAATATTATTGATTTCTTCATCGTTCCAGAAATCGATTACCGTAATATCCCATTTCTTTTGAATTTCCAAAAACAAATCCACCATTTTGCCATAATGGTCGCTATCATACTTTGCCTGTGTATAGAAAACGACGGGACAATCCCATGTAGCTTTTGCATAAGCAATTATATATTCAATGGCACCTGCAACGGTGTTTGTATCGAAAGACTCCAAATCAAAGCCATCGCTGATTTCACCAAGAGGCATTTCCTTTGTGGCATCATTGGTGGAAAGCTGACAGACAAATGCATGAGCCTTAATATTTTTATCAATAGTCTTCATTCTGGAAACATATGAATTTGATTTAACATCAACCAGGGTTGTGCCTGAAACCGCTTCCTTAACTGCAATAATTCCATCGGTTTTTTCAAGGTAATCTGAAAAGCTTACACCTAAAGAACCGTAACCAAAGGTTACGGAACTGCCGAGGAAAATAACAGTTTTATCTTTGATTGGACTCTCTTCTTTTGCGGTAGTGTTCTTAAGAGAATATTCTCCGTAGTTTCCTTTATTAAACGCCCCAAACATATTAGCAACATATCCCCCCGCCACAAGAACGATTATTAAAAATATTGATAATCCAATCTTCAGTTTCTTTTTCATCACGGCACCTCCAAGGTGGGTTATATATAAGAATCAGTAGTTTGAAAATATTATACTACCTCTGTTCATTACTTGCAACATAATAATCGAGGGGCATTCATGGGGCTAACAGAGGCAAAAACTTATTGCACAACTCTTTTTATAGTGTTATTATGAAACCGAGGTGAAACGAAGGTTGCGAAAAAATCAAATACCACTAACCTTACCCACTTACCGAAATTGCTCGGCAAGTGGGTAATTTCATTTAGTTATATCCGCTATTTAGCGAAAATTCACATTACATTACACTCTTGTTTTTATTGATGTTCGGTGTTAGAATTATCATATAAAACATCTCATTTTGAAGAGAGTGATAGTATGAAATATAATCTTGTTGTTGCAGGCGGCGGTCTCAGCGGTGTTGCGGCTGCAGTAAGTGCCGCCCGTGAAGGTCTTAAGGTTTTACTTGTTGAAAAATCAGGTTGCCTTGGTGGTGCGATTGCCAATAATCTTGTTTATCCCTTTATGCCCTATTGGACCAAGCCCTACTGGGAAAAGAATGTTGAAAGAAACTATCTTTCACAAGGCATCTTCAAAGAAATGAAAGAGCGTCACGATAAATATGTTGATGACTGCAAGGACCACGAATTCAATTCAGAATATTTTAAAATCGTTCTTGATGATATGACAACCGAAGCCGGTGTTGATGTTCTTTTTCACGGCGTTGTTTATGATGTTAAAACCAACGGCAGAAGCATAACAGCGGTTGATATAACTGCCAAAGGTCAGAAAATTACAGCCCAGGCAGATTTCTTTATAGATGCCACAGGTGATGGTGACCTCTTTTACATTGCGGGTTGCGATTATCAGTTAGGTCGTGAAAGTGACAATCTCTGCCAACCAATGACAACCTGTTTTCGTATGAGCGGAGTTGACCTTGACCTTTTCACAGAGGAAAGACCGCGTTTGCAGGAGCTTTACAAAGAGAAACAGGCAAAGGGTGAAATTACAAATCCGAGAGAAAACATACTCGTTTTCTTTGGTGTTGGTGAAGATGTTTTGCATTTCAACTCTACCCGTGTTGTAAAGCTTGACCCTACAAACCCTTTTGATGTAAGCAAAGCAGAGGTTATTGCAAGAAAGCAAATACACGAGCTTATAGCTTTCTTAAAGGAAAATTCAAACGCGTTCCACGAAAGTGCTTTGATTTCCATAGCTATTGATATTGGTATCAGAGAAAGCAGAAAGCTTAAAGGTGTGCATATTCTTACAGGTGATGAAATTATAAACTGTACCCGTTTCGCCGATTCAATCGCTCTTGGTAATTATGACATTGATATTCACAATCCCGCAGGAACGGGAACAAGCCACAGATTTTTCGGTGATGGTGAATTTTACACAATCCCCTATGGCTCACTTCTTCCAAAGGAGTTTGACAATCTGCTTGTTGCAGGTCGTTGCCTTTCCGCAACT
>JAZRFZ010000138.1:0-19840 GCA_045643925.1 Acutalibacteraceae bacterium
ATTAACATAAAAATAAACTTGACTTTACGTCAAATTTCAATATAATACTATTGTATATATAAATCGGCTGTGATGTAAGAATGATTTTTCGGTACGGCACCCAGAGAGAGGGCGGTTGGTGTGAGCCCTTTGTCGGAGAAATATCTGCTACTTACTGAGCCTCGTCGTAAACGGCGCGTTGACAGGCGTTAACTGTCACAAGAGTTGGTGTGTTTTGCACAATTCGGGTGGTACCGCGGTTATTCCGTCCCGAAGTTGTAAAACGCATTTTTTTATTTTGTAATTTAAAAGTTTGGAGCGAATATTATGAAATGGACAGGTCTTAATGAAATCCGTGAGATGTACCTTAAGTTCTTTGAGGGTAAGGACCATCTCAGACTTCCCAGTTTCCCCCTTGTACCTCAGGGTGATAAGAGTATTCTTCTTATCAATGCAGGTATGACACCAATGAAAAAATACTTTACAGGTGAAGAAACTCCCCCCAGAAAGAGAGTTACAACCTGCCAGAAGTGTATCCGTACACCCGATATTGAGCGTGTTGGTATTACAGCCCGTCACGGCACATATTTTGAGATGCTTGGTAACTTCTCCTTCGGTGATTACTTCAAAAAAGAGGTTATTCCGTGGGCATGGGAGTTCTGTACTCAGGTTATGGAAATGGACCCCGATAAAATTTATTGCAGTGTTTACCTTGATGATGACGAGGCTTATGACATCTGGACAAAGGATGTTGGTGTAAGCCCCGACCATATGGTACGCTTTGGTAAGGAAGATAACTTCTGGGAGCATGGTCAGGGTCCTTGCGGTCCTTGTTCAGAGCTTTACTATGACGGTGGTGAAAAGTACGGTTGTGGTAGCCCCGACTGTAAGGTTGGTTGCGAATGTGACCGTTACGTTGAATTCTGGAACCTTGTTTTCACACAGTTTGAAAATGATGGTAAGAATAACTACACACCCCTTGCAAACCCCAATATCGACACAGGTATGGGTCTTGAAAGACTTGCTTGTATTGCACAGGATGTTCACAACATCTTTGAGGTTGACACTGTGCAGAACATTATGAAGCATGTAACAGAGATTGCAGGTGTAAAATATCACGAGAACGAAAAGAGTGATATTTCACTCCGTGTTATTACAGACCACATCCGTTCAACAACATTTATGATTGGTGACGGTGTTCTTCCCTCAAACGTGGGCAGAGGTTACGTTCTTCGTCGTCTTCTCAGACGTGCTGCACGTCACGGCAGACTTCTCGGTATCGACAGACCTTTCCTTGCAGAGGTTTGCGAAACTGTTATTAAAGAAAATGAAAATGCTTATCCCGGTCTTCGTGAAAAGCAGGATTATATCATCAAGGTTATCGCAATGGAGGAGAACAGCTTCTATAAGACCATCGACAGCGGTCTTGAACTCCTCAACGATATGATGAAAAAGACAGAGGGCAAGGTGCTCTCAGGTGCAGATGCATTCAAGCTCCAGGATACATTCGGTTTCCCCATTGATTTGACTCGTGAAATTGCCGAAGAAAACGGTATGACAGTTAACAACGAGGAATTTGAGCAGTTCCTTGCAGAGGCAAAGGCAAAGGCTAAAGCTGCTCGTAAGGTTGCAGGTACAGAAGGTTGGAAGGGCTCTGATATTTCATTCAATGAGTGCGGTGCATCAACATTCACAGGTTACGGTGCAACAGAGGGCGAGGGCAAGGTTCTTGCGATTGCGGCAAACGGTGAAAAGGTTGACTTTGCAGGTGTTGATACCGATGCTATCATCGTTCTTTCAGAAACACCCTTCTATGCAGAAAGTGGTGGACAGGTTGGTGACACCGGTGTAATGACAATCGGTGACACAGTATTTAATGTTACAAATACAACAAAGACTGCTGATGGTACAATTCTTCATCAGGGTACAATCGTTGAGGGTGACGGCATAAATGTTGGTGATACTGTTAAGGCAGTTGTTGACGCTGACCGTCGCAGAGCAATTATGCGTAACCACACAGCGGCACACCTTCTCCAGGCGGCTCTCAGAGAAACACTTGGTACTCACGTTGAACAGGCAGGTCAGCTTGTTAATGACGAGGCAGTTCGTTTTGACTTCTCACACTTCTCTGCACTTACTGCTGATGAAATCACAGCTATCGAAAACAGAGTTAATGACATAATTCTTTCTGCAATGCCTGTTGTTACAGAGGAAATGAGCATTGACGATGCTAAGAAGAAGGGCGCAATGGCTCTCTTCGGTGAAAAATACGGCGACACAGTACGTGTTGTTTCTGCAGGAGATTTCTCCACAGAGCTTTGCGGTGGTACTCACGTTTCAAATACAGGTAATATCGGTCTTTTCCGAATTGTTTCTGAGTCATCTGTTGCAGCGGGTGTAAGACGTATTGAGGGTGTGACAGGTAAGGGTGTTATCAACTACCTTAACTCTCGCGAACAGCTTATTCACGATACTGCAAATGCAATGAAGCTTGCAAATGTGAAGGACCTTGCAGTTAAGGCAGCATCACTTACACAGGAGCTTAAGGCAACAGAAAAAGCACTTCAGGACCTTAAGGCGGAAATTGCAAAGGCAAAGGCAGGCAGCCTCTTTGATAATGTTAAGGATTTGGGTGCAGTTAAACTTATTACTGCAAATCTTGGTGAGGCAGATGCAAATGCACTTCGTTCAATGATTGACTCATCAAAGGACAAGGGCGAGGATATCGTTGTTGTTCTTGCAGCGGAGCAGAGCGGTAAGGGTACTTGCTCATTTGCTTGCTACTGTGGTAAGTCAGCTATCGCAAGCGGTGCACACGCAGGTAATATTGTACGCGAGGTTGCAACTGTTGCAGGTGGTTCAGGCGGCGGTAAGCCTGACTCTGCTATGGCAGGTGGTAAGGATATCACAAAAATCAGTGATGCACTTGCAGCCGCAGAGGAAATTGTAAAAGCAAAGCTTAAATAAGTTTATAGTAGAAAATCGGTTGACGGAATTTAATTCTGTCAACCGATTGTTTATTTTATCTTTGTTATTTTGTTACCCTTTACAAGGTAGGCGTTTTTGCTTATTTCAATAAGGGGTGTATCGTTTACGGAGTCTGTATAAAAGTTTTCTATCTCTGTATCAGGGTATTCCTTTAAAAAAGCCTCAACCTTTTTCTCGCGGATGCAAAGACGTGTGATTTCTCCTGTTTCGTTATCAATAAGACTGCCGATGTACCTTTTTATGCCCAGCCTTTTGCAGATAATATCAAGGGAGATTTCGGGTGAACCCGAGATAATCAAATCATCATCACTCTGGATTTCTTTGTAGAAGGGCTTAATTTTGTGCATATTGTTGTCCCAGAAAATGAGCAGGTCATCACCGATGCCGATGTTCCTTTTGTAATATTCACTGAAACTTTTGCCGTACTTCTGCAACGCTTCTTCGACAGTTACCTTGCCCTGTTTGTACTTAATAAGTGCAAACACAAGTGAGGGGAGATGCCTGATTAGTGATTTGTCCTTTTTGCAGTAATAAAGAAAGAAATCCACAACGCTTTCGCCGTCGTAAATTGTGTTGTCAAAATCGTAAACGTTCATATATAACCTCTTGGAAATAGGATTTGTAATTTTATTTTAATATCTTTGTTGATTGTTGTCAAATTTCTTCGTAATATTTAAAATTTAATCAAATCTTTACAGAAAATTTATTTTTCTTTATTGTGATTTTTTGAATATAGTAATATAATGTAATTTAAGAGATTTTTGTGGGGGAAGTTGCGTGAACAGAAGTATCAGAACAGCATTTATGGTTTTAGTGTTGGTTGTTGCGGTGATGTGCGGTATCGCTGTTATTGCTAATGCGGGTATAGGTATATCAGCACCTGGAAATGTAGAAGTCACCAATGGTGACGAGGGCGTTGTTGTGTCCTGGTCAGCAGTTGAGGATGCTGATGGATATATTGTTTACCGCGATGCAGTTTCCGGTGGTGGAAAGGTAAAAATAGCAAAAATCAACGCTGCTGAAGGCGAAAGCTTCTGTGATGCTGAAGCCAAAGGCGGTAAGGAATATAACTACACTGTAAAAGCTTATAACGGTATGCGAAAAAGCCGTAAAAGCAACGAGGCTGTGATTTTATACCTCTGCAACCCCTCTTTCAAATATGTAACTTCAGGTGTGGATTGTATTGAGCTTGTCTGGAATATTTCACACGGTGCAGATGGTTACATTATCTACAAAAAAGTAGAAGATAAAATTGTTAAACTTGCAGATATCCCCGGTGACAGTATTTGTGCCTATAATGACACGCATGTTGTTGAGGGTGAAAGCTATGAGTACACAGTAGTTGCCCACAAAGGTGATTACCGAAGCACTCACGAGTATAAAAAAAGCGGTGTTTACGTTAAAGCACCCCATCTTCTGAAAGCAGAAAACATTCCTCACGGTATAGACATTTCCTGGCAAAAGACGGGAAGTGCTGACCAATATGTTGTTTATCGTAAAGCCGACGGTGAAGGCAAGTGGACATTACTTGGTACATCTGACAGTTCAACCTATAAGGATGAAACTGTAAAGGGCGGAGTTAAGTACAGCTATACCGTACGTGCAGTCAAAGACGGTATATACAGTGGCTTTGACCGTATGGGAGTTAACTCGTATTACATTGGAACACCTGCCGGTTTGAAGTCTGCCAACTACGATAACGGTATTTCCCTGAGCTGGGACGCTTGTGAGGGCGCGGATAAATATAATGTTTATCGCAAGGACGGTGATAACTGGTGCCTTGTAGGTGTTACGGATACACCCCGTTTTTATGATTCTGATATTCAGGACGATAAAAGCTACACTTATACCGTAAAAGCAAAAAACAGTAAAGGTGTGCTTAGTGCCTATGATGAAACTGTTGAGTGCAGGGCATATACCGCTCCGCTTAATGTATCGGCAGAAAGCACGGGTGACGGAATTAAAGTAACTTGGGCAAAGAAAAAAACTGCAACAGGATATGTGGTTTACAGAAAGTCTGAAGAAAAGCCCAACTGGAAAATTGTCAGAACACTCACCAGTAACGTTAATTATGCGGTGGACTATGATGCCGAAAAGGGCAAGGACTACACATATACCGTTCGTGCGGTAAGAGGCGAAACTCAAGGAAGCTACGATTCTAAGGGATTTACACTCAAGCATTTGCCTGTGTCAAAACTCAGTGCAGCTCCATCACCTGAAGGTATAAAGGTAAGTTGGACTAAATCTGCTATTGAGTGTAAAGAATATATTTTACATAAATCAACGGGCAAGGGTGAGAATTGGCAAAAGGTCGGTTCATTTGAGTCTAATGTGCTCTCATTTGTTGATAAAACACCTGTTTACGGTGATGTGAATAAGTATAAGCTTACACTCAGACTTGCAGACGATGTAGAAGTGGATTCGCAGGTAGCATCTGCTTATGGTATTGACCCTAAGAAGCCTATGGTTGCACTCACTTATGATGACGGTCCCAATACCAAGACTACAAACAGAATTCTTGATGCTCTTGAAAAGGTGGGTGGCAGAGCAACTTTCTTCATTGTGGGAGAAAGACTTGATGATTATGCTTCCTGCATTGAGAGGGAAAATGCTTTGGGTTGCGAAATAGCAAACCACACCTATAACCACGTGATGTTCAATAATGCGGACAGTAAAACTATCAAAAATCAGATTACAAAGACAAATAATCAGGTAAGAGATATGACAGGCAAAATGCCTGCCCTTGCAAGGGCACCCGGTGGTTTTAAAGGAGAAAATCCGAAAGAGGATGTGGGTATGCCACTTATTCACTGGTCACTTGACACAATGGATTGGAGTTCCCGTAATGCGGATTCTGTGGTGAAGAAGATAAAGGATAATGTCAAAGATGGCGACATAATTCTGATGCACGATTTATATGGCTCCACTGCCGAGGCAACCGAGGAAATACTTCCCTGGCTTGTAGAAGAGGGTTATCAGATTGTTACCGTGTCGGAGATGATGGCTGTTAAGGGTATTGAAATGCAGCCCGGTGAAGTTTATTTTAATGCAAGATAATAATATGTAAAGAAACACGATTCTGGTTTTTCAGAATCGTGTTTCTTATGCTTTGATTATTACAGCACCATAAGCAGGGATTTTCACATAATCCGTGGTTGTGGTGTTGTTTATTAACTCGGTTTTAAACTTAAATTCCTCGGGCAGATTGTAATCAATTTCGTGGTAATTCATATTCGCGATTACCATTATTTTTTCGTTTGAGTTATGGCGGATGTATGCAACACAGGAAAGCATGGCAGAGTAGGGAAGAAATCTGCCGTCCTTAAGGCAAGAAAGTTTGTTTCTGATTTCACCAAGATTTCTGTACCACTGTAATAAGTCAGTATCCTCATTGCCCCAGGGGTAGAATGTACGGTTGAATGGGTCACCGCCACCCTCCACACCGGCTTCATCACCGTAATAAACGGACGGAAAGCCGGGTAATGTATATTGCAATACAGTTGCGGTTTTCAGTAGCTTGACTGCTTGGGTGCGGTCCTCGGGACTGAGCTTGTAATCTGCCTGAATGTGACGTGGCTTGTGTTCAATGCCGTCATATATGAGGGACGTGAGTATTCGTGCTGTATCGTGGGTGCCTATGTGATTCATAAGGCAGTTGAGCGCTTGTGGGGGATAGTTTTCGCATATGGAAACAACACTTTCCATAAAGCTCTCTGCAACACCATAACGCATAAAGGTGGTTATAGCACTTGCAAAGGGATAATTCATTACGCTGTCAAGCTGGTTGCCTGTAAGGTAACGACGTCTGCCACCGTGACTGAATTTGTTTGTAGCATCCTCCCATACCTCACCGATTATGAGATAATCCTCGTTTACTGCCTTTACGCTCTTGCAGAAGGCATCAAGGAACTCGTCGGGAAGCTCGTCGGCAACATCAAGTCTAAAGCCGTCTGCACCCAGTGAAAGCCATTTGTGAGCAATGCCGTTTTTACCTGCAATGTAATCAATAAATTCGGGAGTGGATTCGTTTGTTTCGGGGAGGGTATCAATCCCCCACCAGCTTTTGTATTTGCCGTTTTCCTCGAAGGTAAACCAGTTCTTGTATTCACAATCACGATTCTGCCACACACCGCAGTTACCGTAACGACCCTCTCTGTTAAAGTAGATACTGTCAGAGCCTGTGTGACTGAAAACACCGTCAAGAATGACCTTTATGCCGTGCTTGTGTGCCTTTTTACAAAGGCTTACAAAGTCATTTTCAGTACCTAGCATAGGGTCGATTTTTGTGTAGTCGGCAGTATTGTAGCGGTGGTTTGAGTGTGCCTCGAAAATGGGGTTAAGATAAAGTATATTTACACCTAAAGAAGCAATATAGGGGATTTTTTCTTCGATGCCCTTAAGTGTACCGCCGTAGTAGTCGTTGTTGAGGATTTTTCCTTGGTCGTTGGGCTTCCATACAGGTTGTTCAGTTGTGGATTGATGAACAACTCTGTCAGCAGGATAGTTTTCAGGCATTTTTTTGCCTATATTAAACCTGTCCGGGAAAATCTGGTACATAATACCGCCCTTTGCCCAATCGGGTGTTTTGTAGTCTTTCTTATACACCGTCTGTTGCCATTCGTTGCCTTCGGGAGCAATTTGACCGCAACCGGCTGAACGCAGGTAAATATTACCTGTTCCGAAGGGCGTTTCATAACAGAAATGGTAAAAATACAATCCACTTTCGGGAATGGAGAAGGTGATATCCCACCATTCCTCGTTATCACCGTTCATTCCGCACCAGTACATATCGCGATATTGGTTGTGTTCTCCGTCCTTGTGGAGCACAAGTGTCACCTTGGTGCAACCGAAGTTTCGGGGCATAAGAACAGCAAGCCGCAAGCTATCGCCTGCGGCTATACTGCCAAATATTGATTTATGATTTATATCGCGTGAATTAAAGGGAACAAACTGCAAGTAAAATCAATCCTCGTAACCATTGGGGTTGTTGTGCTGCCATCTGTATGAGTCAGCACACATTTCATCAATGCCTTTTTCGGCTACCCAGCCAAGCTCTTCCTTAGCCTTTGAGGGGTCTGAGAAGCAGGTTGCAAGGTCACCGGGACGACGGTCAACAATCTTGTAAGGAACCTTAACGCCGGATGCCTTCTCGAATGCCTCCACAACCTGGAGAACGCTGTAGCCACAGCCTGTGCCGAGGTTGTAGATGAATGTGCCGTTCTCAGCATAAGCCTTGTCGAGGGCTTTAAGGTGTCCCTTTGCAAGGTCAACAACGTGAATGTAATCACGTACGCCTGTGCCGTCTATTGTGTCATAGTCATTACCATAAACGCTGAGGAACTCACGTTTGCCCTCAGCAACCTGTGTGATGTAGGGCATAAGGTTGTTGGGAATACCGTTGGGGCTTTCACCAATCATACCGCTTTCGTGAGCACCGATGGGGTTGAAGTATCTGAGGATACATACGCTCCATTCGGGGTCAGATTTCTCAATGTCGGTAAGAATCTGTTCAATAAAGAACTTTGTTGTGCCATAGGGGTTTGTTGTACCGCCTGCGGTCATTGTTTCCTTAAGGGGAGAAACATTGTGCTCACCGTAAACTGTTGCGGAAGAGCTGAAAACAATTCTCTTACAACCGTGGTCTGCCATAGCCTGACAGAGAGTAACGGTACCGCCGATATTGTTGTCGTAGTAAAGCATGGGCTTCTGGCAGGATTCACCAACTGCCTTAAGACCTGCAAAGTGAATTACTGAGTCGATGTCATATTTCTCAAACACCTTGTCAAGACCTGCTTTGTCACGGATGTCACACTCCTCAAAGGCAAAATCCTTGCCTGAGAGTGCCTTGATTCTTTCAAGAACCTTGGGGCAGCTGTTGTAGAAGTTGTCAAGAATAACAACCTCCTTGCCACTTGCTAATAATTCAATAACTGTATGTGAGCCGATGTAACCGGCGCCACCTGTAACGAGTACTGCCATAAAAATTCTCCTTATTTACTGTTAGTGCGAAATATAATTATTCTGCCTGACTTTCTGTGGTGGTATTGGTTTCAGGCGCCTTGGTTGTTTCATCCTCTTCCCACACTTCATAATCATCTGTAGTTGTGGGTGCAGTTGTAGGCTCAGTTGTTGAAGGTTCGGTTGTTGTAGGCTCAGTTGTTGTTTCAGGCTTTGTAGGCTGAGTCTGGATAACAGCTGTGGGGATGTTGATACCGCCTGTTGTTGAGGGGATAACAAACTCTGTGCCTGATGTAATTTCTGTAAGCTGAGCAATAGTAAGAGAAGATACGGTCTGGTTGTAGTCAACCTCTTTCTGAGTTGAGGGGATGATTGTAGGCTCCACATTGTTCACCTGCAAATCCTCGTTGTTTACGTCAACGGGTCTTACAAAGTAACCGCCGTATTTAACTGTGAAAATAACGCAAAGAACAACTGCAATTACAATGGCAACAACTGCGGCAATAACACCCTTGCGGCTTACTGTTGCCTCGGGACGGATGTCGGAAACAACCTCTGCCTCAATAAGTGACTGCTCGTATTTTGCAAGGTCGTCTTCTGAAGCGCTGAGCTTGAATGCCAATTCGTCAATGTACTTGTCAATCATTGAATAAAGCTCGTTGGTTGCTTCGATAACAAGGTTATCAATGCTCTCATCGGGGTCTGCAAAGAGCTTTTTAACAACTACCTTGTCTGCAGTTGCAACGCTTATATATGAGTAATAGCTTGTAACCTTGTCGCCCTTTTTCTCGCGGAAGATGTTTGAGATTGTGGCACCTAAATCTGTGCTTCTCAAATCCATTGCAGATTTTGCCAACTGTGCAGCATACTGCTTGGGGTCCTCGGCACCTGCATCGTTAACAAAGGGTGTGAAGAAAATATTGTTGTCAAAGTTTTCGCACTCTTTGATATCTGCTTTGAGTATCTTTGAGGCGGGAGTTGATGGGATAGCCAATAAGAAATTGTATTTTCTGAGCTTTGCAATGATATTACTTGCTTTTGTTGAGGTTGTGTCTGCATCAATGATAGCGTTGAAAACCTCTGTTTTTTCCTCGGGCTGCTTTACGAAAGGTAATTCAGCCTTGATAAGTACTTCGGGAACGATGCTGTCAATGAGGGGGAATACAACGATGTACTGTTCCTCGTCCTTTACATAGAAGGCACTGTAAAGACCGTCCTCGGAGAAAAGTTCGATTGATTCGTCGGGAACGAGAGTGTGTGCCTTTTTGAGCTTTTCATCGGAAACCTTGTCACCGATAAGCTCTGCAATCTTGTCACTGTATGCAGGTGTGAAGTTGAAAGCCTTGATAAGTATAGGCTTAAATTTAAGATATGCTCTGTTTTCGATACCTATGAGTATTACGTCGGCATCATCAATATTGTTGCTCACATCTGTAAACAAGGCTTTTGCGTCGGAGTAGCTTTCAAAATACAAACCGGGTTCTGTAATCTGATCTGCTATTGCGCGCTTAATCTCTGCAAATGAGTGGCTGTTCTGTTCGAAAGAATATGCTTTAATGTTCATATTCGCACCTCTTAATATAGATAGAATTTTTTGTCTTGGCTGTATGGGTTGGCTTCGGGTGAGGGATAATAAGAATCGGGATATTTCACGGGGGTGTTTCTGTGCTTAGCAAGTGAAACATCAACTTCGGGGTCCTCACCGGGTCTGAGCTTGCGGGCAACGACGATAAGTCTGCCGTCGTCAACGTTTCGGTTGTCATCCGAAACATAGGTGCAGGTGCACAATGTAAGGATTGTGTCAGTAACCTGCAGGTCAACGCCCGTTTCGTAAAGCTTACGTTTGTCAAGCTCTTTGATATATTCCTCGTAGCAGGCATCGGAACAGTGGTTGAATGTGAAGTCAAAGAAATATCCGTTATCACTTTCAACGGAGCCGTTGGTGATGAAAACCGCCACGATTTTCCATATATTCTTCTCATAAAGAGTATCAAACTCTATTATGGGATTTTCTGTGTAATAATCAAGGTTTTTGTAGTTGAGCAGGTTAGCAAATCTTGTACCGTCGCTCATATTGTGACCGTAAAGGAGTGTGTTGCGGTCAAGGGGCTTCCAGGCGTTCTTGTAGGTGGCAAATACTGCACCGTAGCTTGTTGCCTTGCCGTAGAAGTCATGGTTCATATAGTACTTGTTGTTTTCTGCCTGTACGACAGGGTAGTCAACAGAGGTACCGGGAATTCGGATATAACCGATTGTCTGAGGGTTTTGCGCATAGTAAACTGCATAGTCGCACAGGATACCGGCGGGGAATTTCACATCAATGAGCTCGGGGTAAAGCTCGTAGAGCAGAGCCCATTTTTCCTCCTCAGTCATACCTTCCATTTCCTTTTTTACATCTTCGGGAATTTCGGCATATTTCTGATTTTTAATCTCGTTTCGTAAAACGAGGAACTTTTCAACTCCTCGTTTGCCAAGGGCAGTGCCCGAGGCAGCTATTGCAATGATAAGAATGACGGAAATAACATTCATTGCAATTTTCTTGAATTTTTTGCGTTTCAAAAGCCGTGTGACAGCTTTTTTCTGAGTTTCATCCGTACGGATTACAGTCTCCTTGGAGCCTTTGTAAAACTTGTAGGGTGAATCAGGATGCTTTTTGTTATTGTTCATATATATCACCTAAAAGATTTAATGCAGTTTCCACTGCGGATGCTCTGTTATTTGTTCGTACATCTTCTGTGAATGTGTTTTGAAGCTCTTTCACGATTACGCTGTCACCGTGTGCTACGGCAATGTAAATAAGTCCGACAGGCTTCTTTGTGTTGTCAGATTCAGGACCGGCAATGCCTGTGATACCCACACCAATGTCCGTTTTCATTGCGTTTCTGACCCCTGTTGCCATCTGTCGCGCTGTTTGTTCACTTACTGCACCATATTGAGAAAGTGTATCCTCTTTTACGCCGAGGAGATTCATTTTCACCTCGTTGGAATAGGAACATATACCGCCCATATAAACAGCCGATGCACCGCTTACATCGGTGACTATTTTGCTGAGCCAACCGCCCGTGCAAGACTCTGCAAGGGAAAGGGTTTGACCCTTCGATTTGATTTTATTGATTACATCTGTTGCTTTTTTAAGCAAGTTTGTTTCATACATATTCTACGCCGTCCGCAGTAATAAGAATTTGTTTGATGCCCTCATAAGCTCTGTTGCAAAGACCTTCAATGTCAAGGCTCTTTTCTGCCTCCACAACATCGGGGAGCTGAGGTCGTGTTTTGGGATGCTTGGGTGTGAAAACCGTACAACAATCCTCAAAGGGCTGTATTGAAATGTTGAATGTGTCAATTTTACGAGAAATCTTGATGATTTCTTCCTTATCCATACCGATACAGGGTCTGAACACGGGGAACTCTGCAACCGCGTCGGTACAACCGAGGGCAAGCATTGTCTGACTTGCAACCTGTGCAACGCTTTCACCTGTAATGAGCGCGTGACAATCAGTATTATGTGCCAACATATTTGAAAGCCTCATCATGAATCGGCGCATAATAATAGTGAAGTATTCCTCGGGACAGTTCTCGCGGATAAGCTCCTGAATCTCGGTAAAGGGAACTGTGTAAAGACGGATACGACCACTGTAACGAGCCACCTTTGAGAGAAGGTCGTGCACCTTTTCCTCTGCCCTTAATGAGGTGTAGGGTGGTGATGCGAAGTGAATGCCCACAAGCTCAATTCCGCGCTTTGCCATCATATAAGCAGCAACGGGGCTGTCAATACCACCGGAAATGAGGATGAGTCCTCTGCCGGAGGAACCGCAGGGCATACCGCCTGCACCCTTGAGCTGATTACCGCGGATGTAAGCTTCATCACGAATTTCAACAGTAACGATAATGTCAGGATTCTTAACATCAACCTTAAGATGAGGAAAGCTCTCAAGGAGCTTACCGCCCAATGTAGCAGAAATTTCAGGGGATTTCAATGGAAATTTCTTGTCACTACGCTTGGCGTTAACCTTGAATGTTCTGGCATCCATTAACTGTTCCTTAAGGTAAATTGGTGCAACCTCAAGTATCTTGTCCATATCCTTTTCGGTAACAGCGGCTCTTGAATAACCTGCTATACCGAAAACTCGCGAGATTTCATCAACAGCGGCATCCATATCCGCCTCATCATCACGAGGGGTTACGATAACTGTTGATTGGGATTTTTTGAAATCAAATGCTCCGAAGGGTTTAATTCGCCAACGAATATTCTTCACAAGCATATCTTCAAATGTTGAACGATTAAGACCTTTAAGTGCAAGTTCACCGTCTTTTATAAGAATAATCTCTTTCATAATTGTCCTTTCGGTTTATCTTTTGCCGTATTTTTCTGCGGCTTCCTTTACCGCGTTTATGAGCAAGTCAACCTCACTCTGTGTGTTGTAACGAGAGAAACTGATTCTCACCGCGCTGTCAATAACCTGTGGTGGAAGACCCATTGCAGTAAGCACAGGGCTTCTGTGACCAAGCTTACAAGCAGAGCCTGCGGAGATTGCAATCCGCTTACTGCTCATAAAGTTCACGGTGGGCTGACTAGGTAATCCCATAATGGAGATGTTTGCGATATATGGAATGGAATCATCAGGGGAGTTGATTGTGATGCAAGGAATGTCCCTGATACTGTTTATGAAATGCTCTTTGAGTGATTTCACATATTCCCAGTGCCCTTTTATATCGGTTGCAGCCTCTGCTGCCGCACCAAAAGAGAATATAGCAGGTGTTGCCTCTGTACCGGAGTGAATATTGCTCTCCTGACCACCACCAAGGATGTAGGGCTTTATAAGGTTAGGGGTTTTGATGTAGATACCGCCAACGCCCTTGAGCGCATGTATCTTGTGACCGCTGACTGTAATAATGTCGGCATCGATTGTTTTGGGTGTAACGGGAATTTTGGAGAGAGCCTGTACACAGTCGGAGTGGATAATGGCAGGTGCCCCTGCACGTTTTACCGCACCGCGGATTGAATTGACAGGAAGAATGGAGCCGACCTCGTTGTTGACTGCCATACAGGAAACGAGGATAGTGTTTCCATTGATACTGCTAAGAAGCTCGTCCTCATTGATTTTGCCGTATTTATCGGGATTGATGCGGATAACCTCAACACCCTGTGATTCGAGATATTTGATAGGCTCACCCACGCTAGGGTGCTCGATTGAAGTAGTTACGATTCTGTTACCTTGCTTTTTGAGTTTGTTATATGCACCGAATATGGCAGTGTTGTTTGCAGTTGTGCCGGATGAGGTAAAATAAAAATTACTGTCCTGCACTCCCATAAGTTTGCTTACCTGCTTGCGCGATTTGCGCAACATTCCTGACGCGGCAGAACCAAGGTCGTGCAATGACGAGGGGTTACCCCAATATTCGGTTAAAGCAAGGTTGGCAATTTCGAGAGCCTCTTTGCAAGGCTTCGTGGTTGCGCTGTTATCAAAATATGCTATCAAAGAATACTACTTCCCTTTATAAATATATAATCGATTTATTATACAATAATAATGTTTAATTTGTAAATGGGTTTATGTTAACTTTTGTTGATATTTTGTTGAATAATTTGTAAATAAAGTGGAAAAATACGAACAAATATTGTTAGAGTGAGTGTATTCGAACCGTATATGGTTTAATACAGTCACTTTCTCTGTAACATCGTTAAAACTCTTGAAAGAAGAAAAGGAGTATAAAAATGAAAAATAGTAAACGAAAAACGGTGCGAACAATCAGTTTTTTATGTGCGGTTACTCTCACTCTTGGTATATGGGGGACGGTCAATGCAGTTGCATTGCGCAGTGCAGAAAGAAGCATTTTGCAGTCAAATGAAAGAGCACTGACACAACTTGGCACTTACCTTGATGATATTACTCTCAATTTGCAAAAATCAATGTACATCAGAGGCGGCGACAAGCTTTCTGAAATTTCGTCGGATTTGTGGAGGTCAAGTGTTTCTGCTAAGGAAAGCTTGTCGGAAATTACGGATGGTAACACAGAGATATCCTCGGTGTATAAGTTTTTATCTCAGGTAGGGGAATATACCCTTTATGTTAATAAGGAGATTGCTTCGGGAAATATACTTTCTTCAGAGCAGAATAAAAATCTGAATAAACTCCTTGAATATTCAAAAGATTTGAGCAACAGAGTGAATTATCTTATTCAGCAGGAAGAGAACGGACTACTCAATTTTGAGGAGATTAAGACCACATTGCAGAATAAAGATGATGAAAGTATTTACCTGGGTTCGAAACTTAATGATGCTAATCAGAGCCTTGCAGACTATCCTACATTGATTTATGATGGACCATTTTCGGACCATATTCAAAACAAAAAATCCAAGTTGTTGGAGAGTCAAAAGGAAGTAACCGAAGAGGAAGCGAGGGAAAAGGCTGCAAGGTTTTTGGGACTTAAGAGTGAACAGGTTGCTTTCCTTAGTAAAACAGACGGAAATTTGTCCACGTACACCTTTTATAATGGGGATTACACTATTGCGGTTACTCAAAAGGGCGGTATAGTTTCATTTATGCTATCCTCCTTTTATGCCAATGAAATAAAGCTTAGTCCTCAGGATGCGATAAAGAAAGCAACCAAATATCTGAAGGATAAGGGTTACACAAAAATAAAGGACAGCTATTATTCAACTGTGGATGGTATATGTACCATAAATTTTGCTTACTTTGAGGATGGCGTAACCTATTATACCGACCTGATAAAAGTTAGTGTTGCCCTTGATGATGGCAGAATAACCGCCTTTGATTCTACGGGTTATCTTATGAATCACACGGTGCGTACCTTACCGAAAAATATAAAATATACACCTGTTCAGGCGAAAAGATTATTGAAAAATGATTTAGAAATAATTTCCTATAAAAAGGCGTTTATTCCCACAGAGTGGGAGACAGAGGACTATGTTTATGAATACAGATGTGTAAGTAATAACAACAAATCACAAGAGGTTCTCATATATATTGACCCTGTAACGGGTGCGGAAAAGGATGTGCTTCTATTGATGTACAGTGATGGTGGAGTTCTCACAAAATAGTAATATTACAGAACATTTTGGAGATAATTATAAATGGAGTTGTATCCTTGAAGTTATCTCCGGAAAGGTTGTGAAAATATGAAGAAAATTATTGCAGTATGTTCAGCGGTTTTGTTGATTGGCTGTATTGCAGTGCTCTTTTACGGTTGCGGTGCCAAGGATGAAGAGGTTATTACAACAACACCCGTCACAACAGAGATGTCCACAACTGAGCCTGTAATGCCCGAAACAAACGAAGGAATGATTACTGATACGTCTGAAAAGGATGATAACGGTGTCATCGGTGATATTGTTACGGATATGTCAGAAGGTATGTCAATGGTAGTCACAGATGTGTCAGAAGGTATTTCTGAGATTGTTGAATAACGAAAAACTCCGCAGGATGATTCCCTGCGGAGTTTTATTTTTTATGAATTTACTGAAACCTTTTGTGTAGCGATTACATTACCGCCTTCGTCAATGAGTTGGAATTCAACAGAATAGGGGTCTCTGAAACTGCTTGAGTACTCAAATGTGTGCTCTTTGCTGTTTTCGTTGATTGTAACGGTTGCACCTGTGCTTTCATATCCAACAGAGGTTTTGTAGTGAATCTTAAGATTCTTGCCGTAATATTGAGGGTCATTTACCTCAACATGGAAGTAAAGCTTTTTGGAGCCGTCAACCTTGGTTTCTGCGGTCTTTTTATCGGTTTCAGAGTAGTTGATGAAGGCTCTGATGTTAGCAGGTGTTTGTGCCTGTGACTCAGTTGTAACAACTGCCTCGGTTGCAGCAGGTGATGATGTTGATACATCTGTGGTTGAAACAGGTTCTGTAGTTGAAATTGTATTCTCGGGGTTAATGAGATTTCTGCGGAGAGTTGCACTGTCAAGGTACTTTTCATCAACAAGCTCTTTGATGTAAGTCATTGTTGCTTCATCGTTAGTATCCATATGAGTCTTGACATAGTTATACTTGGCTTCGAGAATTTTTTCAGAACTTGATTTATAACCATTAAGTGACTCAAGCAGTGAAACTGCAGTTTTATAATCACCTGCGTCTATAAGTGACAAAGCCTTCTGGTATGTGCAGTTCTTAATCTGCTCGGCACTGTCGGAATATTCTGTGATTGTTTTGAAAGCATCAATAGCTTTGTCATAATTACCTGCGTCAAGGTCGGCAAGAGCAGCGTTATATGTGCACTGTACAACCTTTGACTTACTGTTGTAGTAATCGTTGAGCTCAATGTAAATTGCCTTTGCTTCTTCGAATTTCTTTTCACTTTCAAGAACACAGGCCTGTGCATATTTGCACTTCTTCGCATTAAGCTCTGAGTCCTCGTAATCCTCAAGCTCTTCGTAGAGCTTTGCTGCCTCAAGGAACTCTTTATTTTTGGCATGCTGTGATGCCTGATAATATTTTTCTGCTTTGAGCTTCGGGGGAATAACCTTGAACGCAACGATACCTGCAATGGCAACAATTATGAGGAAAATTGCAATAAACGGACCAAAACTCTTTTTGTGTTTAACTGTGCGGTTGGGTTTGGGTGTTTCGGTTACGGGTATTTCCTCGTCTTCGGCTACAGTGGGCACAATATTGTTGTCTTTGAGTGCATCGATAGCTATTGTTGCGCCGATGTCATCTGAATTATCGGGTTCATCTGTTTCGTCGCCTTCAACATCCACAATAATGTCTTCAAGCTCCTGTGTCGCAGAGTCAACCTTGCCAACGGTATCGAAAACAACAGTTGATTCAACAATATCCTCGATGGGGATTTCTTCGGTTTTCTGATAATCGTCATCAGGGTTTTCATATACGAGAACATCGTCCGAGGGTGCTTCGGGGATTATTTCTTCCTCTGCTTCAATGTCAACCGGTTCAACAACAATCTCTTCCTCTGTTTCTGAAACAACGTCCTCTGAGGGAATTTCCTCAACGGAAACTTCTTCTGTTTCTTCTGCTACTGAAGCTTCCGCATCAACAGATTCGATAACTTCAACGGGTTCTTCTGTTGTATCCTCGGCAGAATCGGATGTGATGTCCTCAAACTCTACATTTTCTGTGGTTTCTTCGTCCTTTGTGGGCTCTGCATCGGATGATGAGAAAAGATCCTCGTATTCTACGTCCTCTGCTATAGTTTCTATGGTTTGGACAGTTTGTCCGTCTTCGTTATCTTCTTCAATAAGGTCCGAGATGTCAACTGTTTCGGATTCAAGGATAACAACGGTTTCGGTCTGTGTGATTTCCTCATCATCGTCGTGGTCCTTAAGACTTTCCTGGAAGAAATCATAAGCAGCGCCTTTGAGTCTGTCACCAATGGTTGTAGTGCCCTTTATTGCACTGTATTTGCCGTCCTCAAGAAGCTTTGCAAGTTCTGTGAACTTCTCTGCACTTGCAAGAAGGAAGTCGTATTTCTGTCTGTTCCTCTCGAAGAACATAACGATACAACGGTAATATATTTCAAGGTTTTTGATGTCTGTGGAAAGGATGCCTGTGAATACTGTGTGTGACGCAATGCTTTCAGCAATTCTGTCAAATTTAAGAGCGCCGACCTCAGTTGCAATCTCGGGATTGACAAGGAAACATTTTGAGAAAAGAACGCTGATTTTGTTTGTGGCATGATTGTTGTAGTCCTCAGCAAGCTCTGTGAGCTTTGAACGGAAATCCTTGGCATTGTTCTGCAAATTGATGATGATTGAAACCAATTTTTTGATGCTTTCTGCATCAGCACCCACAAACTGACGGATGTGCATATCCGCAATAAGCTGTTCCAGCTTAGCGCACTCATCATTAGCAAGACCAAGGAAGAAGGGGAAAGCCTCTTCCGGCAACTCGCCCAATGACTGTGTGAGTTTCTCATAAACATCGTCAATGGAAATTGTGTTTTCATTGTAACGGAAGCCATCACAAAGAGCTTTGTAGAATATGGCGGTGGGCTCTGCACCTGCCTTGACAATGTACTTCATAAGACAGTCATCGCACTTGTCATATTCACCTTCGTTATAATACTGTGCGCCTAAAAGCAGGTTTTCATCTGCCTCGGGAAAAACAGCTTCGCAGGAGGGGCATTTCAGTGAGCCTTCCTCTTTTTGGAGATAAGCGTTTTTACATTTTGCGCAAATAATTCTTATCATTTTTTCCACCTTAACCTTGTTAGTTTTGTAATAAACCTATACACACTATATCATAACATAATTCGACCTGCATTTTCAATATTTTATTACAAAAACATTTGAAAAAAGGTCGAATTATAGTTGTATTGTTAAATTTTATTTTTCTTTATAAAGAGTTCGCAGAATTTGAAGCCTTCTGTTGGTTCGGAAATCTTAAGAACAAGGGTGCCGTTAATTAAAAATTCTTTCTTGATAAGGTAGGTGGCACTCTCAAAGCCCGGAGCCAATAATTTATCATCAAATTCGGGATTTTTGTCACCGCCGTACTGAGGACCACAGTAAACGATGTTGTCATTTGCAGTGATTTTATGGTCATTGGTGTCGGTGTTTGCACTACCCTTATAGACAATGGTCAGGGTGTAGTCACAATCACTACTGAAACCACCGAATTTGGCTTCAAATGTAAAGTGGTCAAAAACCTTTGTCATTGACATGGGAATAGGTGTTTCACGGGTATAGGGTCTGTCACCCTGAATATCCATATAAAACTCACCATTCTGGTGTACACCAAGGGTGTCAAGTCCGTGCAATGCAACGGAATAATAGACCTCGTCATCCTCAACCTTGTTGCGGTCAACAAGGTTTTTTGCAAGGCTTTCTGCAAGAGGGGAGTCAAGATTTATCTGTTGTAATTTGTGCAGTAAATATGCACAGTCGGACACGTTGTTGTCAATGGTTTCAAGGGTTGCGCCACGCTCCCAAC
>JAZRFZ010000139.1:0-19382 GCA_045643925.1 Acutalibacteraceae bacterium
ATATCTGTGAAATCGTGCTTACCGCACTGGGGACAAGCAATAGCGTGTTCCTTGATATAATCCATCATCTGCTCGTTTGACCAGCCTGCAACGTTTGTACCATCAAAGTCCTCGATAAGGTTGTCTGCTCTGTGACGTGTCTTACACTCACGGCAGTCCATAAGGGGGTCAGAGAAACCGCCAAGGTGACCTGATGCAACCCATGTCTGAGGGTTCATAAGAATGGCGCTGTCAAGACCTACGTTGTAGGGGTTTTCCTGAATGAATTTCTTGCGCCAAGCATTTTTGATGTTTGTTTTGAGCTCAACACCAAGGGGGCCGTAATCCCATGTGTTGGCAAGGCCGCCGTAAATCTCACTACCGGCGTAAACAAAGCCTCTGCCCTTGCAAAGAGCAACAAGCTTTTCCATGGATTTTTCTGTATTCTTCATATCTATCTCCCTTTTCTACGAAAGATTTTACATATCAATTTTGGATTATATCACAGATTTTTTTAATAATCAACATTTTGCACAAAAATATGTATCTATTATTGTAATGTTTAACTTGACAGAACTTTGCTGTTATTGTAAAATGATAAATTGTAGATTTATGTTTTAAATTATCGACAGAAATGAGTGTGATTATATGCATTGGTCAGAAATGATCGCAGACCGCATTATCAAGCGCAACCCCAATAAGGAAGAGTATGTTTGTGCCGCAGGTATCAGTCCCTCAGGCTCCATTCATATCGGTAACTTCCGTGACATCGCAACAAGCTACTTTGTTGTACGCGCTTTAATCAAAAAGGGCAAAAAGGCAAAGCTCCTTTTCTCCTGGGACGAGTTTGACCGTATGAGAAAGGTGCCCGTTAACGTTGCGGCTATCGACAGCGATATGGAAAAATATATCGGCTGTCCCTACGTTGATGTTAAAAACCCCTTTGATACAGAGGAAAAAACTTATGCCGAGTACTTTGAGCACGAGTTTGAGCGTTCAATCGTGAAGTTCGGCATTGATATGGACTACCGCCACCAGGCAGAGATGTACCGTAGCGGTAAGTACACTGAGCACATTCTTCACTCACTCAGAAAGCGCGGTGAGATTTTCGATATTCTCGCAAGTCACCGCACACAGCCCGTTCAGGAGGGTGAGCGCGAAAACTACTACCCCGTAAGCATTTATTGCTCCGAGTGTGGCAAGGATACAACAAAAATCACTTCTCTCTCCGAGGATTGCACAACTGCAGAATATACCTGTGAGTGCGGTCACAAGGGTACATTCGACTTTACAAAGGACTTCAACTGCAAGCTTGCTTGGAAGATTGACTGGCCCATGCGTTGGATGTACGAGGGTGTTGACTTTGAGCCCGGCGGAAAGGACCACGCTAGTCCTCACGGCTCTTACGACACAAGTAAAGATATTGCAAAGAACATTTTCGGCTATGAGCCTCCCCTCTTCCAGGGTTATGAGTTCATCGGCATCAAGGGTACAACAGGTAAGATGTCAGGTTCATCAGGCCTTAACCTTACACCTGAAACACTTCTTAAGATTTATGAGCCTGAAGTAATTCTCTGGCTTTACTCAAAGACAGAGCCCCTTAAGGCATTTGACTTCTGCTTCGATGATGGTATTCTCCGTCAGTACTTCGAGTTTGACAAGATGTACAACGCTATCAAGGATGGCACAGCAAACGAAGCACAGAAGGACATTATGTACAACACCACAGTTGGTGACAGACAGCTCAACACAGTTCCCATGAGCCTCCTTGTTCAGCTCGGTAGTGTTGTTGACTTCAACATCCCCATGCTTGAAACAGTGTTTGAGAAAATCGGCACTCCCTACAAGCAGGCAGAGTTCAACGAGAGACTCGGACGTGCAAAATATTGGCTTGAAAACTGCGCTCCCGACCAGGTTAACCGCCTTCGCACAGGCAGAAACTGGGAAGTATATGAAACCCTTACCGATGATGAAAAGAAGGAGGTTGAAATCCTTTTCAATTTCATCAAAGAGGGCGGATACGACCTTGACGGTCTTAACAAGAAGCTCTACGCTATCCCGAAGGAAATCTTCGGCGAGGATATGGACGAAAAAGCTCTTAAGGGCATTCAGGGCACATTCTTCAAGAACATTTACAAGCTCCTTATCGACAAGGAAAAGGGTCCCCGTCTTTACTTGTTCCTTTATGCTATCGATCCTCAGAAGTACGTTGGTCTTCTGGATTTCTCATACGAAAAGACTGCTGAGGAAGCAAAGGCAGAGGAGGATGCAAAGGCAGCTGCTGCCGCTGTTGTAGAAAATGAGGACAAGCACGTTTACGGTGAGCCCGATGCTTTCGTTCCCTTCAAGGAAGAGCTTGTAAGCATTGACTACTTCGAAAAGCTCGACCTCAGAGTTTGTGAAATCGTTAAGGCACAGGAAATCAGAAAGTCACACAGCTGCCTTAAGCTTACACTCAATGACGGTAGCGACAAGCCCCGTGTAATCGTTTCATCAATCAAGAGCGAATACACTTGTGAACAGCTTATCGGTAAGAAGATTATCGTTATTGCTAACCTTGAACCTGCAAGACTTACAGGTGTTGAAAGCCAGGGTATGCTCCTTGCTGCAACAAACGGCGCTTGCGGTTGTCAGGTAGTATTCCTTCCCGACTGTGTTCCTGCAGGTACACAAATCAAATAATTATGATCAGATTCGAGAATGTAAATGAAAAAACATTCCCAACGGTCTATGAAAAAATGTCTGCGGCGTTCCCTTATGAGGAGCGCCGTGATTACATAGACCAGCAGGAATGTATGAACGATAAGCGTTTTTGTTTCTTCGAGATATACGACAACGAAGCTGCCGTTGGATTTATTTCGTTATGGAAGCTTTCAGGCTTTGTGTTCATTGAGCATATTGCCATTGACCCTGATAAGCGTTCCGGGGGATACGGCTCAAAGGCTATTGAGCTTGTCAAGGAGCTTTACAAAAAGCCTGTTATCCTTGAAGCAGAAGCACCCGAAACAGAGCAACAGGTTAAAAGAATAAAATTCTATGACCGTCTTGGCTTTAAGGTGAACGACTACCCCTATGAGCAACCCTCATATCACGGTGGCGAAGGTGTGCCGTTGCTTATATTAAGTTATCCCGAATTGCTTAGTGATGATGAATTTCAGAGCTTTATGACAGAAACACGAAACAGTGCTTATAAAAAGGAGTGGTTATAATAATGAAAACACGCGCACAAAAAATTGCCGTAGCGGCTATGTTTGCCGCCCTTGCCTGTGTGGCAACAATGATAATCAAAATCCCCACACCCCTCAAGGGTTACGTAAACCTTGGTGACTGTATCGTTCTGCTTTGCGGTTCAATGCTCTCCCCTGCTTATGCTTTCTTAGCCGCAGGTATTGGCTCTGCTCTTGCAGACATCTTGTCCGGCTATATGGTATATGCCCCCGTAACATTTTTGATAAAAGGTGTTATGGCGCTTGTTGTATTTGCTCTCTTTAAAGCAATCGACAAAAAAGGCTTAAAGCAACCCACCAAAATACTTCCGCTGATTCTGGCAGAGGTAATTATGGTAGGCGGTTACTTTGTGTTTGAGGGTATTTTATACGGCTTTGTCCCCTCAGCCGCCAACATTCCTGCAAATGCAATACAGGGTGTGGCAGGAATAATCTTCGGATTTGTTCTTATAAAAGCCTTTGAGAAGATTAAACTTTTTAAATAAATGCAGAATGCAAAATGCAAAATGCAGAATTAAAGGAACGCTGACGCGTTGATTATAATGCTATCGCAAACAAAAAATAATGCGAAGCTTTATAATGTTCGGAAGCGAAGCTTCCCCGATAATTTTGCATTTTGCATTTTTAATTTTGCATTAATATATCATATCCGCCGTTGTCCAGTTTTTGAGAACCTCTTTCTGGTCTGCGGCTTCTTTTTTTGCGCCTTCAAGGTCGTGGTCTCGGTAGTTACCGCACTCAACTGCGCTTACGCCGGGTACCTCACCGTCGAAGTTCTCGATAAACTCAAGTGCCTCCTGAGTAAGCTTCAATGATTCACCATGAGTCATTCCTGTTGTGAGGAAGTAAAAGCCTGTACGACAACCCATTGGTCCGAAGTAAATTATATTGTCCTTGAATTTACTGTTGCGTACAAAGGTTGCAAACAGATGCTCAAGTGTGTGGATGGCACCGGTTTCCATAACCTCCTCCACATTGGGACGGCGTGTTCTTATATCATAGGTAATAACACTGCCGTCAATACGGGAAATGTACATACCCCTCTGTAACTTTGTGTGGTCGACTGTAAAGCTGTCAATTTTTTCCATTTTCCCATTCTCCCTTGGTTTATTTACTGTATTTTTCTCTTTTCGTAGGTTTCGGAAAAACGTGCCAAGAATTTCCTTGCACTCATCCTGCATATATCCACCCTCATAAGGTGGTGTATAGCTGAAACCGCTTTCGAAAAGGTTCGTTACGGAACCGCAAGCTCCGTTTTTGTCATCGTATGCACCGAAGGTAACCTTTTTCAATCGGGCATTTATTATTGCACCGGCACACATAGGACAAGGCTCAAGTGTGACATACATCTCACACTCCCAAAGCCGCCATCCCCCAAGCCTTTTACAGGCTTCGTCAATAGCTTGAATCTCCGCGTGGCACAGAGCGTTGCGCTCCTTTTCACGGCAATTTCGTCCTCTGCCGATTATTTTATCGCCGATGGTGACAACCGCACCAACAGGCACCTCGCCGTTTGCGGCTGCCTCTCCTGCAAGGCGCAATGCCTCGCACATAAATTCTTTTTTCATATCAATAATTCTGCGGTGTTGTGGTAAGCGTACCCAAAGCCTGAACAAGGTAAACCACTGTCATTACTATCATAGCGGGGCTTGCTGCAAACTTCAGGAATTTTTTACTGAAGGTGATTGAGTCGTTCTTGTCCTCACCCTTAATCACCGCAAAATCCTGCTCCTTATATTTTCTGAGGTAGCAATAAAGTGCTATTCCACCTAAAACAATGAAACCTAATGTACACATATAGTAGAATATATTTCCCGCATCCTCACTTACATAAGACACCAACACGGATGATACACAGGACAAGGAATTATTAAGACCGTGTATTATAATCGCAGGCCATATACTGCCTGTAACAATAACTGCATAGCCGAAGAAAAGACCACAGATAAACGCAAAGGGAATCTGTGCCGCATCACCGTGGAAAATGCCGAAAATGTATGATGACGCCAGAATTGCAAAGGCATTGCCATACTTACGCATGGGTGTCATAAGAATTCCACGAAGTGAAATTTCCTCAATAAGGGCGGGCATTATAGCCGTAGCAAGGAACAATGTAACAACATCGTATATATTCTGCGGGTCCTCAAGTGTATTATATGTTGAATAAATACCGAATCCCTGAAGAACGGTAAGTATAACAGATGAAACATAGTTTGCAACCATGCATCCACCGAGACCGATTAAGATGATAAGGAAGGTCTTTTTGAAATCCTTGGGTCCGCTGAAATCAAGGGGATATGTCTGACGGGGTTTGTTCTCCAATTTCAAAGCCCTGCCGTTACCCATATTGTCAATGGTCTTTTTGAAAGCAAAGAAGCTGCCACCTACAACAAGAAGTGTGTAAAGCATATTTACGAGTGACATACCTACAAGTGAGCCGTCGTATATTCCTGAAAAGCTATCAATAAAGAAAAGCAAAGCAAAAATGTTTGCAAAGCCGTAGCAAATAAGTGCGGCTATACCCGACACGTTACCCACGTCGCGGTATTTCTTCTCAGTTTGACGACGTTCTGCCGCACGCTTCTGCTGTTCCTCATAATAAGCGTTGTTCATCATCCCACCCATTACAGGATTACCGTAATGATACTGAGGAACACCCACAACCTGACTGTTATAATAAACAGTTGAGGGAGAGGGCTGAACGGGGGCATTGCCGTAATAAGGGCTGTTCTGCACAGGTGCTGCGTAATACTGAGTCTGAGGTGTATAAGCAAGCACCGGTTGTTGGGGTTGTGAATTGTATCCCACGGGGGCATAACCCTGCGGATATTGAGGAACAAAAGCCCCTGTTTGCTGAGGCTGTATCGGAGCAGTATGCTGTACTATTGGTTGTTCCGCAACAGTGGTGGGAGTAACGGGTTGCTGTGCTACACCCTGGGGAACACTCTCCTGCACCACAGGTTGCTGCTCCGCAACGGAAGCCTCAACAGATGGCACATGGTTTTCGTTATAGATATTGGGATTATTATCCATAAAATTCCCTTTCCTAACATATTCTTTCTTATTGTAAAAAATTATATCAATATTTAATATAAATAGCAACAGATAAATTGTGTACACAAAATGAATTTTTACAATATGTAGTGTTGCGAAAAAATGTAAAACAATGTATAATTTTACTGTATATTGATTAAAGGATGGTTTTACCATGGAAAAGAAGGTTCACAAGCTTTTAATCGCAGGTGAGGAATACCGCATTGTTTCCGATGAAAGCATGGAATATATGCAGGAGCTTGCACACGAGCTTGACACTAAAATGACAAGTATTTTAAGAGGAAGCCGAGTTTCAACAACTCAGGCAGCAATTCTTGTTGCTTTGCAGTATGCGGACGAAGCAGCAAAAAACAGCGGTAATGCTGACAGTCTTCGTTCACAGCTCAAGTCATACCTTGAGGACTCTGCACAGGCAAAGAGTGAGCGTGATTTCTACAAGCGTGAGCTTGAGCGCCTTAAAGCAGTGTCCGAGGCAGAAGAAAACAACACAGGCAGACTTTGGTGAGCACTATGGAAATGAAAATCAAAAAAGTCCGCGAAAACGCCAAGGTGCCTCAACGCGCCACAGGTGGCAGTGCAGGTCTTGACCTGTGCGCCTGTATTGATGCTCCCCTTACATTGGGTAGTGGTGAAACTGCACTTATCCCCACAGGTGTTGCTATTGCTCTGCCCTCGGCAGAATACGGTGCCTTCGTTTTCCCCCGCAGTGGCATTGCAATCAAGCACGGCATCGGTCTTTTAAATTCAGTTGGTGTCATTGACAGTGACTACCGCGGTGAGATTATGGTTGGTGTTATCAACCAGGTTAAGGAAAGCTACACTATCGAGCCGGGTGAAAGAATTGCCCAGATGGTAATTATGCCCGTTTCAACCATGCCTGTTGTTGAGGTTGATGAGCTTGATGAAACCTCACGCGGTGCAGGCGGTTTCGGCTCAACAGGTAAAAACTGATTTATAATTACAGGGTGATTTTAATTTGTCAACTATAGCGGCTATTGCCACCGCACAGGCGGCATCAGGTTTGGGTACAATTAAAATATCGGGTGAAAATGCGCTGACCATTGCGGACAGCGTTTTTTCTGCTGTTTCGGGTAAAAGGATTTGTGAAACACCCGGTTACAGAGCACTTTACGGCAAGGTGCACGAGGGTGAAACTGTTATTGATGATGCAGTTGCCCTTATTTTCAGAGCGCCAAAGAGCTACACAGGTGAGGATGTTGTGGAAATCAGCTGCCACGGCGGTCTGTACATTCTCAAAAGAGTTCTCCGTGCCGTTCTCAATGCAGGTGCCGAGCCTGCCGAGGGTGGCGAGTTTACAAAACGAGCCTTTCTCAACGGCAAAATGGACTTGTCCGAGGCAGAGGCGGTAATGTCACTTATTTCCGCATCGGGCGAGGAAGCACGTGCCGCAACACTCAATGCTCTTGACGGTGCGCTCAGCAACGAAATCAACGCTTGTCGCGACAGATTAGCAGTCACAGCCGCATTTATGGCGGCGTGGGTTGACTATCCCGATGATGAAATCCCCGAGCTTTCAGACACAGAGCTTACTACAACCCTTACCGAGGTCAAGGCTACACTTACAAGGCTCCTTGACGGCTTTGATGCAGGAAAAGCAATCCTTGACGGTGTTGACACTGCCATTGTGGGCAGGCCAAACGTTGGTAAATCCACACTTCTCAATGCGCTTTCGGGTACAGACAGAGCCATAGTAACCTCGGTTGCAGGCACAACACGTGATGTGCTTGAGGAAACGGTAAAGGTTGGCAATGTAACATTGCGACTTGCAGATACGGCAGGTATCCGCACTGACACGGATGATGAAATAGAAAAAATCGGTGTTATCCGCGCAAAGGAGCGCTTTGACAGAGCAACCCTTGTTCTTATGGTGCTTGATGCGCAAAGCCCCCTGACAGATGATGACAGAGAGCTTATAAAAATGTGCAATAACAAAAATTGTGTTATTGTTGTTAACAAAACAGATGGTGATATTTCACTTGATATTGAGGAAATCAAGTCACTTAGCAACTCTCCCCTTGCGGAGATTTCTGCAAAGAACCGTCAGGGACTTGACAATCTTATAGAAATTGTAGAAAACGTGTTGGGTACTGCAGGGTTTGACCCCTCTGCCCCGCTTATTACAACAGAAAGACAGCGCAACTGTGTGCTTAAAGCCACCGAAAACGTGACCGAAGCACTCGACGCGGTGAATATGGGCATAACCGCAGATGCGGTCAATGTGTGTATCGACTGCGCTATTGAAAACTTAAGTATACTCACAGGCGAAAAGGCTACACAGACAGTTGTTGACGAGGTGTTCAAAAACTTCTGTGTGGGTAAATAAAATATAATAAAAGCAAAACGGGAATCAACCTCAAATGAGATTGATTCCCTGTTTTTATTTTTTATTCTTCGATAGCAGCTTTCTTTGTGTTGATTTTGTAGAGAATTTCAGCATCGAATTTCTCTGAACGGTCATATCTGTAAATGCCGTTTAATTCCTGCTCAACGTCTGTAAGCTGGGTGTAGCAGAAGCCTATCATCTTGGGATTGTCAATGAGTGTTGTTGTAAGTCCGTCATACCGCTCATAGAACTCCTCAAGTGATGTAGCTGCGTTACCGTAGCCCCATGCCTTTTCCTTATCATTTTCATTGAATTCTGCAAGCTCAACTCTGATTCCGCCGTACTCACTCATAAATACAGGCTCACCCTTCCAGGTCTGTCTGTGACCCTGATGGTCAAAGAGAATATTTTTCTCTGCAAGGTCATCATAATGACCCTTGAAAACTGCAACGTCCTGGTCATAATCGTGAACGTCAAAAATATCTGTTTCAACGTGGAAGTTACCGCTTGTATCGATACAGGGACGTGTTTTATCCATAGCCTTTACTGTTCTGTAAACTATGCGGAGAACGTCGTCATCCTGCTTTCTGCCGTCAATATCCCACGTTTCGTTATAGGGGCACCAGCCAACGATTGAAGGATGGTTGAAGTCACGCTCAATTTCCTCCTCAACCTCAAGGAGATAGTAGCGGATTGAATCAAACTTGGACCAGTCCATACCCCAGTTTGCGTGCTCACCCCATACAATATAACCTAATTCGTCACAGTAGTGGAGGAAAAGGGGCTCAAAAATCTTCTCGTGAAGACGTGCACCGTTGAAGCCAACCTTCATTGAAAGGAGAATATCGTTCTTAAGTGCCTCGGCTGAGGGTGCTGTGTAGATACCATCGGGATAGAAGCCCTGGTCAAGTACAAGACGCTGGAAAACGGGCTTGCCGTTGATTTCAACTGCTTTATCTGTAAGTCTTACCTCACGAAGACCGAAGTAGCTTGTTACAACGTCACCACCGAATGAAAGTGTAAGACTGTAAAGACCGCCTTTACCAACCTCCCAGAGGTGCTTTTCAGAAAGGTCAACTGTAACTGATGCAGTCTGACCGAAGCATTCTGCCTTTGCTGAGCCAACCTCCTTGCCGTCCCAGAAAGCAGCTGCGGAGAAATCGCCCTTGCCGTTAAGGTCTGCTGTAATTGTTACGCTACCATTACCGATATTGGGATAAACCTTGAAGTTTTTAATATAATTTTCGGGGCAGAATTCCATATAAACTGTCTGCCAGATACCTGTTGTACGTGTATAGTCACAGTCGTGTGAGTAGCAAAGCTCACTCTGCTTACCGCGACCCTGATGATAGTCACGTGTATCGTCCTCGGCATAAACTGTGATAACGTTGTCGCCCTCTTTGAGGAACCTTGTAGCATCAATTCTGAATGAAATGTAGCCACCGAAGTGCTCACCTGCAAACTCACCGTTTACATACACTCTTGCGTGGAAGTCAACTGCACCGAAAACGATGAATGCCTTGCCCTTTGACAACTGCTCTGCAGTAAGATTTACAACACGCTTGTACCATACAGCAGCCATAAAATCCTTGTAGCCGATGCCTGAAAGCTCACTTTCGGGACAGAAGGGAACGATAATTTTTTTGCTGAAAGGCACATCAACGTTATACATTTTTCTGTCAATACCGCTGTTGCCAAAGTCAAATTCGAAATCCCATTCACCGTTAAGGTTGATGTAATCATTTCTGTAAAATCCGGGGTTTGGATGTTCATTTCTTGGTATCATACTAAAAACTCCTAAAATTTATTTTTAACTAAAATTATTTTAAATATATAAGCAGAACCGCAATATCCGCAGGTGAAACACCGCTTATGCGGGATGCCTGACCGATTGTTTCGGGTCTGATTTTTTTAAGCTTTTCAATAGCCTCAAGTCGAAGATTTGTTACCTTGTCATAGTCAATATCACTTGGTATTTTCTTCACCTCAAGACGTTTTAACTCCTGCACCTGTGCCAACTGACGCTTGATGTAGCCCTCATATTTCAGATTGATTTCAACCTGCTCAAATACCTGTCGGGGTAAATCGGGGCGTTTTTTATCAAAGGGAGCAAGTATTTCATAAGAAAGCTGAGGTCTTTTTATAAGGTCGCACATTTTACAGCCTGTACCAAGGGGTGCTGTACCTGCCTCCACAAGAACCTTGTTAAGCTCCTCCGAGGGCGCTACGCCAACCTTTGAAATACGCTGTGTTTCTTCCTCAATAAGCCTTATTTTCTCTTGCAATTTATCGTAACGCTCCTGTGAAATGAGTCCTATATTATAGCCCATTTCAGTAAGCCTGAGGTCTGCATTATCCTCACGGAGAATAAGCCTGTATTCACTGCGGGAGGTCATCATTCTGTACGGGTCACGGCAACCCTTTGTAACAAGGTCATCAATGAGGGTTCCGATATATGAGGTGCTTCTGTCAAGAGTAAATTCACCCTTGCCGAGAGCCTTGTTTGCCGCATTTATACCTGCCACAAGTCCCTGTGCCGCCGCTTCCTCATAGCCTGACGAACCGTTAAACTGACCTGCACCGTAAAGACCGTCCAAATCATTGAACTCAAGTGTGGATTTAAGTGCCAAGGGGTCAACGCAGTCATACTCAATAGCATAAGCCGTACGCATAACCTTAACATTCTGGAGACCCTTGATGCTCTTCAATATCTGCAGCTGCACATCCTCGGGGAGTGAGGATGACACGCCCTGTAAATACAGCTCCTCTGTGTCCAGTCCGCAAGGCTCAATAAATATCTGATGCCTTTCTTTTTCGGAAAAGCGAACAATCTTGTCCTCAATGCTTGGACAGTAACGAGGTCCCACACCCTCGATTTTGTTGGAATAAAGGGGTGAACGGTGAAGATTATCGAGGATAACCTGCTTTGTTTCAAGGTTTGTATATGTAATGTGGCAGATTGCCTTGTTCTCGAGGACACCGTCAGGTGTTTCAAAGGAGAATGGTGTAATAACCTGGTCACCCACCTGCTCCTCAAGACCACTGAAATCAACGCTACGTCTGTTTACGCGGGGTGGTGTACCTGTTTTGAAACGCCTTAAGGGGACTTTTAAATCAAGCAGCGCCTGTGAAAGGTCATTTGAGGGGAACATTCCGTCGGGACCGCTTTCGAAGGAAACATCACCAACGAAGATTTTGCCCTTCAAGAACGTACCTGTAGCAATAACCACACACCTTGCGGTGTAGGTTGCACCAAGCTGTGTTGAGAATTCCCACAAGCCATCGTCATTTTTAATAAGTGAAACAATCTCTGCCTGCTTTAAATCAAGACCCTCCTGATTTTCAAGGCAATGCTTCATATATTGGGTGTAATCGCGGCGGTCAATCTGTGCCCTGAGTGAATGCACCGCAGGACCCTTGCCAAGATTCAATATTCGGCTTTGAATAAGTGTCTTGTCTGCCGCCTTGCCCATTTCACCGCCTAAAGCGTCAATTTCACGTACAAGGTGACCCTTTGACGTGCCACCGATTGATGGGTTACACGCCATATTGCCAATCCAGTCAAGATTGACTGTGAAAACTATGGTAGATGCCCCAAGCCTTGCACTTGCCAGAGCCGCCTCGATACCGGCGTGACCTGCACCGATTACGGCAACATCGTATGTACCTGCAAAATAACTCATATAAAAACCGCCTGTTAAACTGTTATCCTATAAATTTAATGTGACCGTCCTCACGCTCTTTGAAGGGCGGTTTTTCATTGGGGTAGCCAAGGGTCATACCTAAAACAAACTCCCAATCCTGCGGAATATCAATAATCTCTTTCCACTTACGTGCATTTTCCGCGTCATCAAAAAGTGCACCGAGAGAGCCTATCATACAAGAGCCAAGACCCACTGCGTGGGCGGCAAGGGCGATATTCTCCGCCATAAGACCGCCTGACATACCGTCCTTGGTGGGGGCAACAATGAAAATGAAAACAGGTGCATTGTGATAAACGGGACGGATATCCCAACCTGTGTAAGCGGGAGTGTCCCAACCCACAAGGTTTTTAAAATCAGTGTTCATCTGGTCAAGAATTTCTTTATTTCTTAACACCCTCAAATGGCAGGGCTGTGTGTTTCTGCCACTTGGTGCTCTGATTGCCGCATCAAGTACCACCTGCAAAAGCTCCTCGGGAACCTGTTCTGCGGTATATTCCCTGATGGTCTGTCGGGTCATTATATTTTTTATTGCATCGTTCATATTATTTGCTCTTTTCGTATCTGATTGCATCAAAATAGCTCTGTGCAGTTTCTTTGTTTATGGTGTTGTTCACGATATATGCGCCGTCAATAACGCCGTCAATATTTTCATCGGCAATATCCTTAATCATCTCGGGCTTCATCTGCTCAAAGAACTGACTACTCATATTTGTTTCACCGCGGACAACCAGGAAAAGATATTCATTTGTTGAAATAATTGTGGCGTTACGGGGTTGGAGTGTCTGGATTTTCTCAAAAAAGCCTTCGGGATAAGATGTGTCGTCCTTATGAAGCACAACAGTCTGCACCGCACTTTGCACACCTGTGGAAGCAAGGTATTCAACAGCCTGTTCCATAGTCTGCTCACCGGAATTCACCATATTGAGAATATTCTGGAATTTCAGAATAAGCGTTTCTGCCTCGCCCTTGCTGATAGGCTTCTTGTTACCTGCACCGTCGGTGGTTGTAAGGTAGCCTGTTATAGACTGAAAGACCGTATAGTTCATATTGAAGTTTGCATAAAGTCGGGTTTCCGAAATCTCCTGAATACCGCCCTTGCCGTAGAACTTTACCATAATAGCCTCACGGTATGCCTCGGCAGTAAAAACCTTTGTGAGCGTTTCACGGGTGATGCCAATGTTGGTGTAATAATCACCATACATTACCCAGGTTGAATTAACTTTTTCAGAAACCTCTGCTTTCTGTGCGGTGTTAAGGGATATTCCCTCTGCCACTGCAAGTGAATTTGTCTTAAAATAGCGGTTCACAAGCTCCATTGCCAGCTTTTCGACCTGGGCGTAGTCAGATGCGATACCCAACTGGACAGTTGCCGCGTCAAGGAAATAAACAAAAACATCTTCACTTATGGGCACGTTGTTCACGGTTACTGTGGCTTTCTGCACTATCCCCGAGCAACCGGAAAACATCATTACACAAATAAATGAGCATAAAACAAGAAGTAATGATAACGGTTTTTTTATTCTATTCAAAACGCCTTTTTTCATAAAAGCACCTCTGTTTTTTTAAACATAAATATACATAGTATAGTATAACAGAATATTTGCGGTAAAACAAGGTTTAGGGAGCATAAATATGAAATTATACAAAGGCGATAGCCCATACCGTCCTACTTGCAGGAAGGGGGACCGCCTTACCACAATTTTCTTTTACAGCAAGGTATAAAGCGTGACATTATTTCATCAAGGACACACTTCTGTCGGAGCGGTGGAAGGTCCCTTGGACTTTATGCTTCGATTTAGTGGGTTTACTCAAAAACCAACTCTTAGGGACCTCCCACCATTCCGCCCAAACTAAAAGAAAAAGGTGAGTATATTCACCCGAACATACTCACCAAAAACAACTATTAAATTCAGGAATGGTCCCCCCTCCTCCAAAGCAGGAGGGCTTGGGTGCTAGTTCTATCTTACTGAAGAATAACAGTAAGAGAACTACCCACCACCAAAATCAGAGATTTTGGTCCCCCTCCCTTGGGAAAGGGAGGTAAGGCTTCGCATTGCATTCAGTTTATCGTTGACTTTTTGAACGCATAAATGCGTTCACTACTGTAAGCCGATACTTGCGATAGCATTATAATTGCAACGCAGTTCCGTAATTTAACATTTAACATTTTAAATTTAAAATTTAAAATTATAATCCTCGCTTGCGCACTTTAATTCTGCATTTTATTTAGCGCTTGCCGCAACCTCTTCCGCCTCGTGCTTTGCACGGAGGTCGCTGTAAATGGGTTCAAGCTTTTCTTTTGTGAGGGGATAACCGAATTTGAAGATAAGCCATACGCCCACGTAAACGATTGCAGGGATAATTGTACAGATAAACATAATCTTGTTACTTGTGCCGTTTGCAGCAATAAAGCCGTTACCTGCAGTTTCACTGTCATACTTTGCCCACTGCAACAGGAAGAGTCCGCCTGCATCTGCAATAGCCTGACCTAACTGTCTGCCGAAGGTATAAGCAGAGTAAACCGCGCTTTCGTTACGCTCGCCTGTTTTCCACTCCTGATAGTCAATAACGTCCATAACAACTGCCCAACAGGTAAGGCTTACAAATGTGTAGCCAAAGCCGATGAGAAGAAGACAGGTCATAAACAACCAAGCGGGGTAAATGCCCTGCTCGGGATTTATCCACATAATGAAATCCTGATTGTTTGCAGTAACTGCAAGGAAAACGGATGTTATAGCAGAGATAATCGACATCCTTCCGCAAAGCTCTTTTTTGCCGTACTTTGCTGCCAATTTGGGAGTAAAGAGGATAAGCACCGCCATGGGAAGATATGTACAGATTGTGCCAAGCACACTAAGACCTGTGTTTGTGAAATAGTTTTTGTAAAGATATGAGTTAAAGGAGTTGAACTGAAGCTGACCTGAAATGAGAACACCTGAAATGGTAATCATTACGAAGGGTCTTGATTTGAAAAGTCCAAGGTATGTTTTCTTGAAATCAACCTTTTCCTCATCAAATGCAGGAACTCTCTCTTTGAGGTTTCTGTGACCGAGGAGGTAGAATGCTATTGACATAATACCCATAATAAGGGCGTAAATAAACATTCTGTTGCCGTCTGCAACTTCGATTTCCTTGCCTGTGTGCTCATCCATAACGCCTGTGCCCACATAGATGATAAATGGGGCAATAAGTGTAACAACGGCACCGCCTACACCGGAACCAAGTGAACGGGCTGTTGAAAGCACGTTTCTGCCCTTGGGGTCATCGGTGATAACAGATGCCAATGAACCGAAGGGAATGTTCATTGCGGTGTACATTGTGCAGTAAAGCAGATACATCACAATACACACTGCAAACAGCAGCGTGGGATTATTGGCAAGTGTGGGACTGTAGAAAAGTGAATTGGGGTCTGAATACGGCAGGAAGCAAAGCACGGTAGAAATACCAAGAGGTACTGCAACGAGCCTTAAATACTGCAGGAATTTACCATCCTTACCGGGCTTACGCTTGGCAACAACAATACCCCACAATGGGTCATTGATAACGTCCCACAAGCGTGTAACGATGAACATATAACCAACAAGCTTTGGCTTAATCTTAAGCACGTCGGTCATAAAAATCTTGAGATAGCTTGTGATATAAGTTAGGTTAAACATATTTGCCGCTTCGGCAGTAGTATAACCGGCTACGTCCTTGAAGCCGATTTTATTAGGATGGTCATTGACCTCCTTGACTTCCTTTACCTTTTTTTCTTTAGCCATTTTTTCCACTCCTTATGCCTCATAATGGAGGGCAAGACCGCCCTCACTTGTTTCGCGGTATTTGTGCATCAGGTCTTTACCGGTCTGATACATTGTGTGAACAACAGTATCAAACTTAACCTTACGTGTTGATGTCAAAAAGTTTGCAAGTGACAGCGCATTGATTGCTCTCATTGCCGCAACCGCGTTGCGCTCGATACAGGGAATCTGTACAAGTCCGCAAACAGGGTCACAAGTAAGTCCAAGATAATGCTCCATCGCATTTTCTGCCGCATACTCAATCTGGTCAAGGTCCATAAAGTGAAGCTCTGCAAGGGCAGCCGCTGCCATACAACAAGCAGTACCAACCTCTGCCTGACAGCCTGCCTCGGCTCCGCTGATAGACGCATTCTGTTTAACAACGTTACCGATTATTCCTGCCGCCGCAAGAGCCTTGGCAATTTCAAAATCGGTAAAGCCCTTTTTCTCCTGCATATAGTAAAGCACAGCAGGTAACACGCCTGACGCTCCGCAGGTAGGTGCGGTTGTTATCATTCCGCCACCTGCATTCTGCTCGCTTGCAGCAAAGGCATAAGCGCACACAAGCCTGTTTTCACGGGTTTCGGGAGTTTCGTCCATATGACGCTGAGCATAAAGGAACTTCGCCTTGCGCTCAACCTCAAGACCACCGGGCAAAACGCCCTCCTGTGCAAGACCCTCACGGACGGTAAGCTTCATACGCTCCCATATAGTCTTAAGGAACGGAAAAATCTCCTCGCCCTCGTACTTTGCGGCATAGTCACTGAGCCTCAAGTGGTGCATAAGGCAATATTCCTTGATTTCCTCAAAGTTCTTCTGTGGGTAAACCTCGGGTGCTGTAACCGAGGGCTGACCCTCTATGCGGATTTCACCGCCACCGATACTCATTGCCCTTACCTTGCCGATTTCATTATTATCTGCATCGTAGATAATAAAATCAAGGGTATTGGGATGAGGTAAATCTGATTCGGTTGTATTGAATACAATTTCATTCTTTGCCTTCAATGTATTTGAAAGCGCGGTGTGTGTGCCGTGACCCTCACCCGTAAGGGCAAGTGAACCATAAAGGATAACCTTTACAAATGCGGCATCGCTGAAATTCTCGTTAACATATTCGGCGGCATACTGTGGACCCATTGTGTGTGAGCTTGAGGGACCGATGCCTACCTTATAGAGTTTTTTTAATGACTGCATATAGTGCCTCCGCCTATAAGAATATCATCAATATAAATTGCGGCAGTCTGACCGGGCGCCGCGGCTCGTTGGGGATTTGCAAAAACTATCTCTCCCCCATCTGCCGTAAGGGTGAGCCTTGCCTCGGCAGGTGGTGCGGCACACCGTATCTTCACAAGACAATCGAAGCTGTCCGAGGGTGGTGAGCCTGCAAGGAAATTTATATCTCTTATTTTAATGTTATCAGTAAACAAATCACAATTATCACCAATGGTGACCGTGTTATTCTGTGGGTCAAGGGACAAAACGTACATCGGCTTACCGAAAGCGCCAAGACCCTTGCGCTGACCTATGGTGTACTTATAAAGACCCGAGTGAGTACCCAGCTTTTCACCATCTTTTGAAATAAAATCACCGGGAACGGCTTTGGGGTTAAAAATCTTCTCAATAAATGAAATATAATCATTATCGGGAATAAAGCAGACTTCCTGACTGTCCTTTTTGGTGGCAACAGGAATACCCTCTGCCTCAACAAGGGCACGGATTTCAGGCTTTGTCAAATCACTCAATGGAAAAATCACCTTGGAGAGAATGTCCTGATTAAGACCGCAGAGGAAATAGCTCTGGTCCTTGCCCGAGGGATTTTTCTGAATGTAGTAAAGCCCGTCTTTGTTGACAATGGTTGAATAGTGTCCCGTGGCAAGGTAATCTGCCCCCTGCTCCAAGGCGTAGTCAAGCAACAATCTGAACTTCACCGTAGGGTTACACAAAACACAGGGGTTAGGTGTAAGTCCGTCAATGTATGATTGGCAGAAATAGTCGGTAATTGCCTTGAACTCCTGCCGTCTGTCAAGCACATCAAGAGGTATCGAAAGAGCATCCGCAACCGCTTGTGCATCACGGATGTCATCATCCGCAAGGTCGTCAGGCTTAAGACGCAAAATAGCACCGCGGACCTGATAGCCGCGTTGCTTTAAAAGTATTGCCGCAGCAGCAGAATCCACACCGCCGCTGAGTGCTACATAAATCAAATCATTCATAGGAGAATAATATCACAAAACAAGGGAAATTGCAACTGAACAAATCAAAGGAAATATGTCATATACTACAAATTTAATTACACACTTTTGTATTAAAATACAAAATTTGACTTGCTTTTTTCCAAAAAAGGTAGTAAAATAATTCCATAACGATATATTCGGGGTTTGTGTGCTATTTTTGCACAAGTAACTTTTTATTTGTAGAGAAAATCACATAAAAGCTTCGCTTTGCCCCCGATATTTCATAGTTTTCAGGTAGATATGGACAAGTTCCCCGGCGCGGGAAAAGTATGGAGGAAGGATAAGATGTCAGCAGATTTACACTTGCACACCAGGTTATCAAACGGCTCACTTGGTATTGAAGATTTAGTCTTACTTGCCAAAAAGCGCGGAGTTACAACAATCGCAATTACAGACCACGACTGCCTGGCAGGTACTGTCAGAGGTAAAGTTATCGGTGAAAGACACGGCATTACAGTTATACCCGGTGTTGAGCTTTCGGGCACAGACAAAACAAACGGACAAGAGATTCATATGCTCTGCTACAAGCCCGACTTCCCCGACAGACTGGAGGGTCTTTGCCGTCGCAGCTCACTCATAAGAAAGAAATCATCTCACCTTATGACACTCAAAACTGCACAGAAGTACCCCATCACACCCGAGTTTGTAGTTAAGTGTGCAACAGGCTCCACAAATGTGTTCAAGGTACATATTATGCAGGCGCTCATCGAGAACGGCTTTGCAGACAGAATATACGGCGACCTTTACAAGGAGCTTTTCTCACCGGATGCTCCCGGCAATATTAACCACGTGCCCGACTATGAGGATGTTTTCTCAATCCTTGATGCAATTCACGAGGCAGGCGGTATTGCTATTCTTGCAAATCCTCAGAAGTGCAAAAACGAAAACCTTCTCGACGAGCTTGTTAAAGCAGGTCTTGACGGTATCGAGGTTTATACTCCCGATATGAGCGATGAGGACAAGACAAAATTTGCAAAATATGCAAAGAAGAACAAAATCCTCACAACAGGCGGTTCAAACTTCAAGGGACTTTATAACAAATATGTTATTTCCGTTGGTGA
>JAZRFZ010000140.1:0-6304 GCA_045643925.1 Acutalibacteraceae bacterium
GTCTTTCGCGTTTTTTAGTTGCTTTAAGGTTTACGTACGTAATAAACAAAACGAAACTAATAAGCACAAGGAAGGAGCCCTTTAACAAGGTAGCGGTTGCAGATGTTAATCCGCCTGTTTCCTCAAACTTATTGTACTCAATGGCAAGGGTAATTGTCATAGCAACAATTATTGCAAATCCTGACAACAACGCCACTTTATTGTTCTTTATAAAATTCTTGAATTTCTTCATACACGGTCACCTGCCTTTTTTATTATGATATCATATTTTAATATAGTTGTAAATAATTCATCACACCTCATATTCTTGATTTCCCTATAAAAGGGTGATATAATTGCCTTGGTGATTATATGAAAGATAAAACATCATTAGTTTTTACAGGTGATATAGGCTTTGACCGCTACATGTACAAAAAGTGGGAAGACCCACAGCTTATTTCACCTGAAATACTTTCATTTTTACATAGTGCAGACCACGTTATCGCAAATGTGGAGGGCCCTGTAGCAGAGGCGGAGCAAAACACCACACAAAGCGGTGTACAACAGCTTCTTCACACCATTGACCCTAAGGCTGTAACTGTGCTCAACAATATGAAAGCCGATATATGGAACATCTGCAACAACCATATTATGGATGCAGGTCCTTACGGCATTGAAAGCACCTTGAAAATTGCCCGTGAAAACGGTGTTCAGACTATCGGTGCAGGTATGAATATTGATGAAGCCCGCAAGGCAGTTATACTCCCTGAGGCAGGCGGTATTGGTATGTTTGGCGTTGGTTACCAGCGTGCCTGTCGCAAGGCAGACGTTGACAAGCCCGGCTGCTACAGTTGGAGCGACCTTGACGCTATTCAGGAAACCATAAACGAGATAAAATCAAAGTGCCGTTGGTGTGTTGTGGTTGCCCATGCAGGCGAGGAGTTCACTCCCCTTCCCTCACCCTATACTCGTGAGCGTTACCACAAATACCTTGAAATGGGCGCAGATATTGTTGTATCACACCATCCCCACGTGCCAATGAACTATGAAACTGTGGGTGACAAAATAATCTTTTATTCCCTGGGCAACTTCATTTTTGACACAGACTATCAGCGTTCACAATACAATACGGAAATCGGTCTTATAGTAAAGCTCAATTTCACCGAAAATGAGTTCACCTGGGAGCCTATGGGTCTGAGAATTGACCGAGAAAACGAGCATATTATAAAAGACGAATTACCTCGTATTTTCGTAGATGTGCAGGAGGATGATTTCAAACTCCTTTCTCCCCTTTCTGCTAAAATGCACATTCAGGCAACCAAACGGCAAATGACCTACCTTAAGCCTGAAATCTTCAAGGATGCAACCGAGGAGCAATGGGCAGAGCACTTCCGCGAACCACTTCGCACAGGCAGAGTCCCCGGTGAAACACTTGACTTTTTCATTCTTTGCCCCTTGGCGGAGGAAGCTGAAAAAGGTCTTTGGAAGGAAAGCAAGTTAGAGGATATCAAAAACTATATTTTGGAGCAGATGTAATATTATGGCTATACCTACAGTTAAATTCAACAAAAACGGCAAACTGAAAATAATGCACATTACCGACACACACCTTGACCACGACAATATTGATATGTCACTTTACCTTATTGATTGGGCGTGTAAAAAGGAAAAGCCTGATGTGGCGGTAGTCACAGGTGACAATGTGCAGAATTGTGATGATGCCGAAACAACCAAGAATTTCATTGACCGACTTATGTCAATTTTCGATAACCTTAACATTCCCGTTGCTATTACATTCGGTAACCACGACTCCGAGGTCGGCGCAATGACAAGAAGTGAATTGACCGACTACTACAACACCCACGCCTCATCTGTAAGCTATGGCGATGGTCCTGACAGCGGTACATACTGTGTGCCTGTTTATTCACAAAACGGCGAGGAGTTGAAATTCAATCTGTGGATTTTTGACTCTAACGACTACGACGAAAAGGGTCGTTACGGATGTGTACTCCCCCATCAGGTTGAATGGTACAAAAAGAAATCTGATGAAATCACTGCCGCAAACGGTGGCAAAAAGGTTTATTCAATGGCATTTCAGCATATGATTGTTGCGGATGTTTACGACGCCCTCAAGAAGGTCGATAAACACAGATTCTATTCATTCAGCCATATGTACGAGAAGAATGACTACTATATGTTTGACCCCAAGGCAACAAACTTCGGCACACTCAACGAAACACCCTGTAGCGGTTACTACAACCACGGTCAGTTTGATGCTATGGTAGAAAAGGGCGATGTACTTGCCATTTTCACAGGACACGACCACACAAACGCATTTGGTGTAAAGCACAAGGGTATAGACATTGTAAACTCCCTGAGCACACGCTACAACGATGACAGATTTTCATCACAATACGGCTACAGAATACTTGAAGTGGATGAAAAAGACACATCAAAATACACAAGCCGTAATGAAAGATGGTACAATATGTTCAAGAAAAACGATATTGCATCAATCAAAGCATCGGGTGATGAATTCGGTTTAAAAACTGCCAAGAGTGTTACACAGAAAGGCAGAATTCAGCGTTTCTATACAAGAGTAGGTCGCAAGTTTGTAAAGCTCGTTACAGGCAGACAGGTTACATATCCACACTAATTCACTAAAAGCAAAGGCAGATGAGTTTTCTCATCTGCCTTTTATCTTTTGTAGTTTATTCAACCATATTTATAATTCTTTCGGGTATAGGTAGGTCACCAAAGCCGTAAAATGCTTTTGCATTTTCACCCAGGAAAAGGGCTTTGTTCTTGGCAGAAATTTCCTTTGATTTCTGCACGAAGTCAAGGCTCATTTTATATGTTATTGCCGTCATTGTGCGAGGATAATCACTACCCCACATCAGCTTATCAAAGCCCACAAGGTCTGCCGCCTCGTTAATTGCCTTTATCGCTGAGGGGTATGGATAAAACTCACTATTAAAAAGCCATGTGATTCCGCCACTTTCAATAAACACATTTTTATTTTGAGCAAGTTTAATCTGACTCTGCCATCCGTCGCGGGTTACCATACCGAAGTGCCCGATTGCAATTTTCAGGTCGGGCAGTTCATCTATAATTTCCTGCATCATATCAGTCTGACTGTCACCATCATCAAGGTCTATTGATATAAACATATTATTTTGGAGGGCAACCTTAAAAGGCTCTATGTGATTAAGGAGATTTTTATCCTGTAATCTTGATGCACAGATTTTGATTCCGTCAAAGCCTGTCATATCACCCAAAGGCTTTTCTTCATACAAAGCACAGATTTTAATACGGGAATTACTTTTTGACTTGCATTCCAACAGATATTCATCCTGATTGCCGTCAATGTACTCCTGTGTGATAACCGCACCGCTGACACCTGCATAGTCCATATTTGCAATAAAGCGCTCAATATTATTTTCACCGTCGGTCATATAGGGTGGCATCATCTGTCGCACCGCACCGCCGAAGTCACTTTTGCCGCCGCCTATATCATACACAGGCTTACCGTTTACAATACCCTTCTGCACCTTCCACAAATGACTGTGTGCATCAATAATCATAACGTTACACCATCCTTGAATATTGCAATTTCTCTGCAATTGTTCAATTCATTTTTAGTTTGTTTGCCCTCTGCAATTTCTTTTAAGAGCTCAAGTAATTCCGTTGCCTTTTGCCCGTGGTCAAAGCCATAAGCGCAAAAGTCAATCCAATTCCCTTTCCGCTGTGCAATAGCTTCATTTGATGCAATTTTAACAGTGGGTACAATGCCACCAAGGGGTGTACCTCTGCCCGTTGTAAAAAGCACCATATGGCAACCGCAAGCCGTAAGGTTTGTAACAGAAACGATGTCGTTACCCGGACCATTCAAAAGGTTAAGACCGGGTTTCAGGGCAGTATCACCATAATCAAGCACATCTACAACAGGTGCTTTACCACCCTTTTGCACACAACCCAAGGATTTTTCCTCGAGGGTTGTTATGCCACCCTCCTTGTTGCCGGGGGATGGGTTTTCTGAAACAGGCTCACCGTGGTCTTTGAAATATTGTTTAAAGTTGTTTATAAGGTTAACACATTTATTAAAGACATCTTCACTCTCACAACGCTCAAAGAGAACTGTTTCTGCGCCAAACATTTCGGGCACCTCTGTCAACACCGCTGTTGCACCCATTGAAACGAGTCTGTCAGTAACAACACCTACAAGAGGGTTTGCGGTAATGCCCGAATAACCATCGGAACCGCCACACTTAAGACCAATTTTGAGCTTTGAAGCAGGCACAGACTCTCTCACATCATTTTCCGCCTGTTTTTGCAACTGACAAATTATTTCCACACCCTCGGAAATCTCATCCTCACAATCCTGAGTATTGAGAAATCTTATTCTGTCTGTATCAATGTCACCAAGAACTTTTTTCATTTCCTCGATATTGTTGTTTTCACAACCAAGGCCGAGAACAAGCACACCACCTGCGTTGGGGTGCTTTATGAGTCCCTTAAGAATTTGCTGAGTAACACTCATATCGTCACCCAACTGACTACAGCCGTAAGGGTGTGTAACGTGAATTGCGCCGGTTTTATCAGCAATAGCCTTTGCAGTACTGTTGACACAACCAACCGTTGGTATAATGAATATATCGTTACGGATGCCTATATCACCGTTTTTGCGGACATATGCCATAATATTAAATGGCTCACAACAGGGCAACTCTTCAATTCTTTTATTATATTTATAGCCTAACAAATCGCCTAGCTTTGTTTTCATATTGTGAGAATGTACGCTGTCACCTGATTTTATAAAGCAGGTTGCCTGACCAATAGGCATACCATATTTTATAACATCATCACCTGCGTTTATATCACAGCAGGCAATTTTGTGACCGCTCAATAAATCGACACAAACATTGTCAAGGGGATTTATTCTGAAAGTATCCATTCCATTACGCCCTTTGCACCTGATTTTTGGGTTTTCGTGTAGTATTCTTCCACAAGTGATGTTAAATCACTTAAATCTTGCTGCCATAATGAAACATCTGACAAAATTTCAGCAATACTACCGCTTTTCATTTTGTTTATTACCGCTTCATCATCTTTCGGCTCGTCGTTTTTATAAAAGCTGATAAGGTACGCCAATGACAATGTAAGGCAAGGTGGGTATTCACCAAATTTTTCTTTATATTCAAGTAATGTAGGCAACACACGTACGCCAAATTTACTGACAGAATTAAGGGCAATAGACCTTAACTGATGCTTTATGTATGGGTTGCTGAATCTGTCAAAAACTGCCTTTGCAAAAGACAGACTTTCCTCATTTTCACCGATTGTGGGTAAAATTTCCTTGTACATACATGTGTTAAGGAAGGTGCTTACAAGGTCATTTTGCATACATTCGCCTACAGTTTCAACGCCCGAAAGCAAAGCACCTGCAACCATTGAGGTGTGTGCACCGTTGAGTATGCGCACCTTTATTTTTTTATAGGGCTTTACATCATCTGTCCACACTACATTGTAGCCACCCTTTTTAAGTGGCAATTCATTTTCAAAATCACCTTCAATAACCCACAGATGGAAAACCTCACCTGCATCAAGGTATTTATCATTGGGGTGGAGTGTGGCAGCTTCATCATCGGGGTAACCTGTAACAATGCGGTCAACAAGGGTGTTAACAAATATGTTTTCATTGTTAATCCACTCTTTGAAGCCTTCACCAAGTTGCCACAAGCTTGCATATTCAAGCACACATTTTTTCAGCTCGTCACCATTTGAATCAATAAGCTCACAAGGCAAAAGAACAAAACCACCAAGACCATTTTCATAGCGCTTGTAAAGAAGCTGTGTCAGTTTACCGGGAAATGAAAGACAAGGCTTGTCCTCGAATTTGCAGGTATCATCAAAGGCAATACCTGCCTCGGTTGTGTTTGACACAATAAAGCGAAAATCAGGGTTATTTGCAAGTGAAATAAAAGCATCAAAATCTTTATACGGGTCAACACACCTTGAGATTGACTCGATATAATAGTGCTCATTTTTTACGTCACCATTTTCGATGCCTCGTAAATAAAGGTTATATTTACAATCCTGCTCCACAAGACCTGCCACTTTACCACCTGCACGGGGCTGTACAATAACTGCCTTGCCATCATAAAGACCTTGTTTATTTAACCCGTCAAGGAACCAATCGAAAAATCCACGAAGGAAGTTGCCTTCACCAAATTGAATTACAGTTTCTTTCATTTTAACCACCGATTTTAATAAGTAATTTTGCTAAAGTGCCGTCATTGTTTGCAAGGGCGCGGAAGGCTTCAAT
>JAZRFZ010000141.1:0-10173 GCA_045643925.1 Acutalibacteraceae bacterium
AACTATTTTTGAACAGGCGTTTGATTTCAAAGCCATCTTCGGCGGATTTACAGGCTCCTGTGTTATGTTTGGTATCAAGCGTGGACTTTTCAGTAACGAGGCAGGTGTTGGCTCTGCACCAAATGCTTCCGCCTCTGCCGATGTTGACCACCCCGTAAAGCAGGGTCTTGTTCAGGTGTTGTCTGTGTTTATTGATACCTTGATTGTATGTAGTGCATCTGCATTTATGTGTATGTGCTCGGGTGTTGAACCTACTGCAGAGCTTTCGGGCGCACCCTTTGTACAGGCTGCTTTGAGTGAAACCCTCGGTGCATTCGGACCTATATTTATCACAGTTGCTATGATTTTGTTTGCATTCACAACACTTCTCGGAAACCTTTATTATGTTGATATGACTCTCATCTTCATTTGTGGCAAAATCCCAAGCAAAGCATTTATGACAGTTTATCGTGTGATTGCTGCTGTACTGATTTTCGTGGGTGCAGGTCTTAGCGCAGACCTTCTGTGGAATGTGGCAGACATCACAATGGGCGGAATGACACTTATAAATATGCCTGTGATTATCATTCTCAGCAAGTATGCAATAAATGCGCTTAAGGATTATGACAGGCAGAAAAAAGAGGGCAAAGACCCTGTTTTCAAGGCAAAAAATATTGGCATATCTGAGGATATGGTTGATTATTGGAAATAATATAAAAAAAGTGGTTTGATTTTTTAATCAAACCACTTTTATAATTTACAGATGTGAAACGTCATTAAGGTATTTCAGTTTTGTTTTCAAAATTCCGTCCTCGTATAGATAATTAACAAGGGTAACGCCTGTGTTAAGGTGGGAGAAGTTGAAATTATCTTTAAAGGGGAATCCGATTGCCGCCAAAACAAGATAACTGTTAAATGTGCCATGTGCCACAACTACAACTGTGGAGTCAAAGTCATTTTCTGCCTTGATTTTTTCAATAAAGTTTACAGCGCGGTTGTAGGCGATTCCATCATCCTCAACACCCAAGGGATTTTGTGGTAAAATTTCACCATAGGGGCAAAGCTTCTTTATTTCTTCCACGGGCAGACCCGCATAATCGGGGTCTGTGCCTTTTTCAAGTAAGAGTGAATCTACAACAAAAGGCGTTTCAGGGTGAAAGCTTTTTATTGCGTTGGCGGTTTTCAAAGCCCTTTTTAGTGGACTTGTGTATATGCGGTCAATCTTCTCCTTGGAAAACCTCTTGCCCAGAAATGCAATCTGATGCATACCGTTTGGAGTAAGGTCAGTTTCTGCAAAACCGTCACCGTTAATGTTGCCGTATGTTTCACCGTGTCTGATAATATATAAAAACATTTTAATCACCATGTAGATTATACACTACAATAATAGAACTTGCAATTATTGTGAATGAAAGTTATAATTTATGTAATAATTTTAATATCGGTATTAAGGAGATTTGTTATGAGACTTGATGAAAAGATGTTATCATCAGAAGAAATTTTCCACGGTGTTGCAGTTCACCTTGTTAAAGATGAAATTTTACTGCCTAACGGCAATAAGGGTATCCGTGAGGTTGTTCGTCATCCCGGTGCGGTTTGTGTAATACCCGTAACTGATGAGGGTGAAGTGATTTTTGTTAATCAGTTCAGATATGCCATTGGCAGAGTTACAATCGAAGTGCCTGCCGGCAAGCTTGAAAAGGGTGAGGACCCCACCGAGGCAGCACTCAGAGAATTGTCTGAGGAAACAGGTATCACCGCAGGTAAAATAGAGTCCCTTGGTGCTATTTACACAAGCCCTGCAATTATTGATGAAATTATATATATGTACATTGCAACTGACCTTAAACAAGGTGAACAGCACCTTGATGAGGATGAGTTTGTTAACGTAGTTAAAATGCCCCTCGCCGAAGCGGTGGATATGGTTATGCACGGCAAGATTATGGATGCCAAAACAGAGGCTATCGTTTTAAAAGCAGAAAAATATCTTAATAAATAAAACAAAAAAATTCGGTTGGCTCGTTATTTAACGAACCAACCGATAATTTTTATAACGTATTAGTTTTTCTTATCAAGCATACCCTTGTTGTACATGAAGAGTGCGCCGCCTACGGAAGCAACGATACCAACAAAGAGGAGTGTACTTGCGCCCATTGAGGGTGAGAAAACAAGCACAAGAATCATAACAAGAATGGGGAAGAAAGAAATCTTCCAGTGCTTGATGAAATAACCTGCACCGAGAGCACCAAAAAGTGCGGGAAGAACCTGTGCAAAAGCAGGCTTGAGAAGGGGACTTTCAGTAAATGACTGAAGGAAGGGGGCAAATGCAATAATACCGATTGCAAGAACAGCTGTTGTTACAATAGATGATGTTGCAATAGCGATTGTTGAGATAACCTCGCCCTCTTCAGAGTTTGCTTTAACGTTTGCGCCCTCCATAGCACTGATAGCGCAGGGGAGCTTAAGGTTTGCGATGTTACCTGTAACGAATGAAAGGTATGTACCACCTGCACCAAGCATGGGAGTATAAACAAGAACCTCAACCACAGCAACTGTCCAGTATGTGGGGATGAGCTTGAGAAGACCCTTGAGAACGCCCTCAATGGGAGGGAATACACCAAGGTAAAGGCAGATTGCTATAGGGAACATAAGGAGCACACAAAGTGCGGTAACAGTTGAAATTCTGCCCCATGAATGAACGCGGTCAAAATATGATTTGTTAGTGTTTTTAGCCATTTTTAACCCCTCCATTCAAGCATTGCAATGTCTTCGGGAAGAACATTGAAGAAAACTATTGCAGCAATCATTGCGATTATCATACCGATAGGCATAACAAAGGGCTCCAACCATGTGAGCTTAAGCTTCTTTGCAAGAATCTCAAGTAAGATTGAGCTTACAATAGCAACTACGAGTGTGATTATTGAAAGTACACCTGCGCCATCACCAAAGGTTTCGGGCTTACCGCCACCGATAATTGCACGGGCAATGAATGCACCGATAAGACCGATGAAGATAGCGGGTGTAGCGTGGTCGTTGATAAAGCCGTTAAGACCACGTTTTTTCTTTTTGCCGTCTTCGGGAGCTTTCTCTGTTGTTTCTGCCTTAGGCTCTTCCTTCTTGCTACCTGCGGACAAAAGCTTTTTGTGCAAGGGCTTTGCAACAAAGGGAAGAATAACAAGTGAGAAGCAGATGCCGAGAGTCATTACCCAGGCAACACCAGCATAAACAGTTTTGTCAGTAACTGCTACTGCAATACTACCCTGATGACCGAAGGCTTCCATAGCAGCCTCTGCAGCAGTTGTTTCATACATAAGGTTACCGATAACTGAAAGACGTACCCAGGGGATAACAAGGCCAAGTGCGGGAGCCAAAGCAATAACAGTTGCAAGAACTGAAAGTGCAGAGGGAATTGTGAAAAGCGCACTTGATGTTATAGCGTTGCGGAGTTTTGATTTGTCAAGGCCCAGAACCTTACCCTGCTTGTAAGCCTTTACAAGGAAGAAAACGGACTGCGCGAGGACAAAGAGGATAACTGCACCGGCTATGAGATACAGCCCGATGTCTGTTTTGAAATCCATAGTATCACTACTTTCTTTAATAATACTGAAATTATAAGTAATTTTTCATTTTATGTCAATAATAATTGAATTTTTGTGTTAATAAGAGTTAATGTTTTTGTGAATACATATAACCCCTTTGTCTGTAATATCCACAACACCGTAGAAGCCATCACGCAGACTGCCGGGGTTGAAGAAGTAAACACCATCGCGATATGTGTTCAGCTTTTCGTGAGTATGACCGAAAAGAACGATGCTGCACTTCTCCTGACGTGCCGCATATTCAAGGTCGTATATGCCGTATTTTACCCTTTCCACATAGCCGTGAGTGGCATAGATTTTATGCCCCTCAATGGTGCGTATATCCCTTGCAGGCAGGGTACAGCCGAAGTCACAGTTACCACCCACACCGATACAACCCTTTTTGTCACCGTACATACACAGAATTTCGTCATATTCCCTGTAGCCGTCACCCAAAAAATAGATATACTCCGCGGTTGGCTCTCTTTCTACGGCATCAAAAAAGTCAAACCGACTGCCGTGGGAATCGGAAATCACCAATATTCTCATTCATATCCACCGCCTTTTATCGCATATAAATTATTATATTATTTTAGGTTGGTGATTTCAATGAGTAACAATGAAAAAAACAAACTTAATCTGAATGACCTTTTAAACAAAGCCCGTAAAAGTGACACCGCATCACCTGACGAGGTAAATGACTTTATAAACCAAAATTTGTCTGGCTCCCAGGCACAGGCGGTGAAGAACCTCTTGTCTGACGAGGAAAAAACAAGGGAACTCCTTAACAGCGATGCAGCAAAGAGCCTTTTCAACAAATTCTTTGGAGGAAAGGGCAATGGCTGATTTTGACATAGGGTCGCTTCTCAACTCCCTTTCACCTGAGGATATGGAAAATATCAAGAATATTGCGGCGGATTTTCTCGGCAATAATACTCCCGAACCGCCCCCTAAATCACAGAATAAGGCTCCTGATTTAAGCTCCTTGCAATCCCTGGGACTTCCCGATTTATCACAGCTGACTGCAATTCTCCCTGTGTTACAGGAAATCAATAAGCCGGACCAACGACTTGATTTTATCAATTCCCTTAAACCATTGCTTTCGGGTGAGCGTCAGCAACGTGCAGATGAGGCAATGAAGCTTGTGCGGCTTATGTCCCTGCTACCGTTGTTGCGGGATAGGGGGTTGATGTAATGGCCAATTATACATATCAGGAACTGATGCAGATGCAGAACGATGCCATTAAACGTGTCGAGGAAATGCAGAAAAGAGCCCGTTCCACCGCAGGTCTTGAGGACAACTCCGTGGAAACAAAAAAATCCCCCGAAAAGGGGGACAGAAAGGAAGAACCGCGTCACATACCGATGCCTGAGGGTTATCTGAAAAAGCAGGAACAACCGAAAAATAACGATGCTCCAAAAAGAGAACCACAGCAAAAATCATCATTTAGCCTTAAATTGGGTAACGGCGACATCGAGATTGACTCCGACAAAGCATTGCTTTTGTCACTCATTCTATTACTTGCGGAGGAACAGGCAGATGAACTCTTGTTAACCGCACTTGTTTATATGTTGGGGTGAATTTCTAATATATTGACTGCATATTTTGATGTGCTCGATGGAATGCTTCTGCATTCCTCTGCAAAGGTAACATTACAAAGCTTGATATATGGCACGGCATAAATGATAGGTAATATAAGCACACAACTCAATAACCACCCCATAAGGGAGAAGTGTAATACAGTACGGTCATTCAGGTGTCCGTCTGTGGCAGTAATGCTGAAATTTAAGGATTCCCTTGCCGTTGCACCTTTGTGGGTGCACATATAAAAAGCACCTTGTGAATATCGGGCAAAGATACTCTGGATGAGAACAAGTAATGCGGACAGCAAAACTGCACCTGCAAGGGCGGGTAATAAAATGGTAATGTTATCTGCTCCGTGGGATATAAGATAAAATGTACACCCGAAGCATAAAACAGGTGGAGTTACAAAATAAATTAGCCACATCAGCTTCAGTGAAAATATTTTTGTGTATAGGTTCAATGCTCGTATGGTTTTCTTGGGTGACAGGAATTTGAAAAGGTATCTGAGCTTTGGCTTCACACCATTAAACCGTTGCAAATAAATCCATTGCTCACCAATCCGGATACCACTTGCAAAACACAACAAACCTAATGTAAGGAGCATAAATAAAAGAACTGAAATTATAATTCCCGGTGTTGAGCCTGTGTAGTCGCATAGTGTTTTGAAAAGTCCTGTGTTTATGAAAATAGGTGGTGTAAAAATGGTGAGTGCAAGGGCGCACCACCGAAAAACAAAGGATAAAAGGCTTACAAGAAAAAGTCGAAGTGTGTTTCTGTATAACAATTCTTTTGCTTTGATTTTCACATAATTATTCATATAGGGCACTCCAATAAATAATCCGCAGAGCATAATGCTCTACGGATATATTTTTGCCTTTATTTCGGTTTTTAATCCCTGTTGCACAATTCTTTGAGGTGTGTGTGCACAAAGTATGGTATTTTTAAGTCGCCTTTACCAACGCCGATTTCAATGTGTGGCTTCATTTTGCCGTGGAAGTCGGAGCCACCCTCAAATGCAAGGTCAAGCTTTGTGGCAAGTGTACGGTATTGTGCGGTTTGTTCGGGGGTATATTCAGGATAATATCCTTCAATACCCGTAAGCCCCGCTTCCTTAAGGGTAATCAACATTTCTTCAAGTTGCCCCAGGTCATATCCTGTCTGGTTAAGGTGAGCGAGGAAGGCGAGTCCGCCTGCAGCCTTTATAGATTTTACTGCTTCCGTGGCGGTAAGCTCGTTTTTCTCCGAATATGCAGGCTTGTTAAGGCCGATGTATTTGTCGAAGCATTCTTTTATGGTTTCGCAATACCCCTTTTCCACCATAAGCTTTGCAATATGGGCTCTGCCCACAAAGCTACCGCCTGCAATTTTCAGGGCTTCATCGTGGGTAATGTCCATTCCCAAAGCGCGGAGCTTACTGCAGATGTCTTCCATTCGTCTTTTACGACTGTCCTTAAGCTTTTGGATTGTGCCGAGGAGTGTTTCGTTTTGCGGGTCAATAAAAAGTCCTATAATATGGGTTTCGGTTTTATCTGCCGCTGAAAATTCTATGCCGGGCACGAACTCGATACCCTCTTTCTCTGCACACGCCATAGCCTCGCTAATACCGTCAACACTGTCATGGTCTGTAAGGGCAAAGGCACTAAGCCCCTGTGCCTTGGCGTGGCGCACAACCTCAGAGGGAGTCATTGTGCCGTCGGAGCAGGTGGAATGAGTGTGGTAATCCACACTTCGGGTGTCAAAGATAATGTGGCGCACTTCACTCAGCGTGGGTACTGTGAAAGCATTATGCTCTCGTAAAAGCTTTTTCCCTTGGTGACCGTATTCAACGAGAACACAGTCAATACCAAGAGCGTTGGCGGTTTCCAAATCGTGAAGCGTGTCACCCACAAAGAGTGCATCGTTGGGGTGGATATTGAGTTCGGAAAACAACTGCTTTGCTCTGTCTGTTTTGCTGCCTGCAAGGGTATCGTCTGCACCTGAAACACAGTCGAGGAATCCATATATGCCGAATCTCTCGGTGAGAAGTGTTGTCTCCTCTGTGTGATTTGAAGTGATTATGTACTGATGTGCACCCTGTTGGTGCAAATCCCGTAAAAGGTCAAATGCACCATCGGCAAGGCGAGTTTCATCCATTCTTTTGTTGTAATCACGGTGATAATCCCTTGATATTTCATCGAAATCTATTTCTTCGGGGGGCAGAATGTGGTGATAAAAGCCGACAATGGGAGTTTCAACATAGTTGTAGTATTCCTGCAGAGTTATGGGGTTGCGATTCTTTCTTTGCAAGAGGTCGTTAACGCAACCGAGTGCATTGTTTACATCATCAATGATTGTGCCGTTGAAATCCCAAAAAATATACTTATATCTCATAAACTGCTCCCATATATAATCTGTGCTTCAGTTTATCACATTTTGTACCTTAAAGCAATGTGCAAAACAATATTCCTGTTATCACACCGCACAAAAAACATCCGCATAAGAGGAAATAGTTCTTCTTTGAGTTGTTTTTTACCTTTTTCAGACGGGGGAGTGAGCATATTCCGTCCATCTCCGAGAAAGCTTTTTCGCGGAGCTTCCCCTCGGACATACCGCTGTATTCCGGTTTAACGAAAAAAATAGCTTTTTCGAAAAAACCATTCCCTGTTTCATTGATTTCCAACACCTGTTTATTGACACCTTTTATCATTTTTTTGTCCTCCGAAGCATTTTTTAATATAATGCGTTACAAAAGTCGCGTTATACAAAATTTGCAGAGTTTTTTGAAGTCAATTTTCTTTTTGGAAATAAGGAATTTTTGTTCGTTGTTGATTTTGACAACTGTGGAATTATACAAAAAGTATAATTTACTTTTCGTCCAAAAATGTTCAAAACTATGTTCAAAATGTTTACAAGTACCCCTTTAAACAGGCTGTACAGGTGGGTTTTCGACATTTTCTATAGAGTTTTTGACAAAATTATAAAAGATGTAGAAATATACGATTTGTTAAAAAGTTTTTTGAATTATACAAAATGGAGAGGTTTTTTGTGGCAGAAAATAAATGTTCGTTGTCAAAAATATACAAATAAAAACTTGCCAAAAAGAGTGTGAAAATACTGTTAAAAAGAGAGAAAAAACCAAATTTTCACAAAATAGGTTGACAAAATAACTTTACTGTTCTCACGAAAAATATTATAATGTTTGTGGTGATGAATTTGAAGGTTTTTATGGATAAAAATAACCTGGTTTTAGAGGATGCAGATTGCTTTGACGTTGGTCTGTGTCTTGATTGCGGACAGGCTTTCAGGTGGGAACAGGGATCTGACGGCGTGTGGCAGGGTGTTGCAATGGGCAAATTCCTCAGACTGTCACAGTCGGATAGCAGAATAACCCTTTTTGACACCACGGAAGATGATTTTAATAATATATGGTGCAAGTATTTTGATTTGAGCAGAGATTATGATGCGATAATCAAATCCTATGATGACGAAAGTCTTCTTGTCGCTTGTAACGCATATCCGGGTATTAGAATATTGAAGCAGGATGAGTGGGAGGCGCTTTGTTCGTTTATCATTTCTGCTAATAATAATATTCCGCGCATCAAGGGTATAATCGGCAGGTTGTGTGAGCAATTCGGTGAGAAAATTGAGGGTGGCTACACCTTTCCTGCTGCCGAGACACTTGCAAAACTGACTGTCGATGACCTTGCACCAATTCGTTCAGGCTTCCGTGCCAAGTACATAATTGATGCGGCACAAAAAATCTCCTCGGGTGAGGTGGATATTGAGCAGGTAAAGACATTGCCCTTTGACGAGGCAAAAGCCCAGCTTTTGAAAATCAAGGGTGTGGGTGAAAAGGTTGCTCAATGTACTCTCCTTTATGGCTTCGGCAGGGTAGAGGCTTTCCCACGCGACGTATGGGTTAACCGAATTGTTGAGGAGTTGTATCCCAAAGGTTTACCTGAGTGTATTAAAAATACCGAGGGAATTGCCCAACAATATTTGTTCCATTGGAGAAGAAATGTTTAATATAATAAGAAAATCCTCATTGACTCTCACGAGCCAATGAGGAAATTTTTATGTCCTTTTAACTGATTTTTCTGCTATTTTGAGCAGTTCTGCCAAGGGGACTATAAGTATTCCGCAAAGGAGATTGCCCACCCCGTGGATTGCATCGTAGGGGAGCCCTGCCACAATCCAGGCTATTGTACCTTCAAAATTAAGGTTGTACATAAGTGCCTGAAAAGGTGAATATAATACACCGTACAAAAAGCCGTGTAGTGAGCACACAATGCAATATACAACAACCGACTTTTTACGTGACATATTCTTCGGGAGAAGCATTGTTACTCCCCACAGGATTGCCCAGATGTAAAGGTAGGGTATCCACCAAGTGCCGAAGCCATTCAGAAGCCCGGTAAGAAATACAAAAATGTAAATGGGGTACAGAGCTTTTTTGCGGTAAACTATGGTCATTGCCATTATGAGTGTACCAAGAAAATGCACATTTGGTATAAGCTCCATAATCACCTTTGAAGCATACATCAGTGCACCCAGCATACCGAAAATTGCAATTTCCTTGACGGTGGTATTACGCTTCTGCCTTGAATTCATAGGTAGCACCCACAACAATATTTGTTGTTTCAACACCTGTGGTAGCGTAAACGCCGTTTATGTAAAATGCCCAGTATTTGCCATCCTTGTCATAGTCGTATGCGATGCCGTTAACTGACTTTACATACAAGCCGTAGGGACCGTCTTCACCCTCGAGCAGGTCTAATTCCATTAAGGCTTCACCCACGGTTTTTTTGTTTGTGTAAATTTCAAAGTAACTTACATTACCATCTGCATCGGTTACGTTGAAGTCAAAGGTGAGTTTTCCCTCACCCACCACCTGACGGTTAACTGCCTGTACAGTGCTTTCGGGTGTTTCAACCTCATCAGTCTTCCCGCATCCGAACATTGTGAGTGCCATAACCGCAATAAGCACAAATGAAAGAACGCACATCAATTTTTTCTTGAAATTTGTTTTTTTCATAGAATTGCTCCTTTTAA
>JAZRFZ010000142.1:0-4070 GCA_045643925.1 Acutalibacteraceae bacterium
CGGTGTCAAGGGTGGCAGAAAAGCCGCTGAGGAGTTTATGAAAAAGCTTAAACTCATCGCTATCGAAACACACGTTGCCGATGCTCGTAGCTGTTGCCTTCATCCTGCAAGTGCAACACACCGTCAGATGAATGACGAGGAGCTTATTGCTTGCGGTATCACAAACAACCTTGTTCGACTTTCCTGCGGTCTTGAGAATGCACAGGATCTTATAGATGATATTGCACAGGCACTTTCCTGATTTGCGTATTTTTGCGAATAACTTGATTTAGCTCACTCGCAGTATCTTCATACAGCGTCGTTCACTAAATCGGCGTTCTTCATCAAAACTACACAAATCATACTATAGTTATATTTTTGCGAATTGCTTGTTGCAAGCTTTGTTTTCTCACTAACAGAAGGCTAACGGCAACTTGAACTACCCACCACCATTGCCAAGGCAATGGTCCCCCTCCCTTGGGAAAGGGAGGCAAGGCTTCGCTTTATAATCGGCGTAGCCCCGATAATTTTGCATTTTGAATTTTGCATTTTGCATTTATAAAAAAGGAGGTGTGAGGTATGCCCATTAAATTACCTGATGAATTACCTGCAGTCAAAACACTTGAACAAGAGAATATATTTGTTATGACGGATACACGAGCAATCACTCAGGATATTCGTCCTCTTAAGATTTTAGTTCTTAACCTCATGCCGAAAAAGACTGAGACGGAAACTCAGCTTTCCCGACTTCTTGGTAACTCACCCTTGCAGGTTGAGTTTGAGCTTATCCACACAAAGTCACACGTGCCAAAGCACACCCCCAAGGAATATCTATTGGCTTTCTACAAGACATTTGACGATGTGAAGCATCGCAAGTTTGACGGTCTTATCATCACAGGTGCACCTGTTGAAAAAATGGCTTTTGAGGATGTTACCTATTGGCAAGAGCTTTGTGAGATTATGGAGTGGAGCAAGACTCACGTGACAAGCACCTTCCACATCTGTTGGGGTGCACAGGCAGGTCTTTACTACCATTACGGAATAAACAAATACGAATTACCTGAAAAGCTTTCGGGTGTGTATAAGCACAGGGCGGATTATAAGCAGTCTATTCTTTTAAGGGGCTTTGATGATGAGTTTTGTGTGCCACATTCAAGGTACACTAGCATTGACCGCTCACTTATTGAAGCAGACCCAAGGCTCAAGATACTTGCTTCGTCGGATGAGGCAGGTGTGTATATCGTTTCATCGGAGAACGGCAAACAGATTTTCGTTACAGGTCACTCGGAGTATGACACCGACACCCTAAAGAACGAATATCTCCGTGATAAGGATGCGGGTCTTGACATCAAAATGCCGAAAAACTACTTCCCCGACAACAATATCACAAAGCAACCCATTAACACTTGGCGTTCACACGCTAATTTGTTGTATTCCAACTGGCTTAACTACTTCGTATATCAGACAACACCTTATGATATCGAAGAAATTGAATGATAAAAAGAAAACCTCAACCTATCAAGGTTGAGGTTTTTTATTCGTATTGCTTATTCAGTTATCTCTTCGGGTTCTTCGGGCATTTCTGCAGGTGCAGGAACACTTTCAACGGGAGCTTCCACAGGAGCTGCTGTTTCATTTACAACAGGAGCTTCTACAGGCTGAACGTTGTTCTGCATAGGCTGTGCATAGTACTGTGCCGTCTGAGGGTCGTAGTCATACTGAGGTACTGCAACAGGGTCCTCTACGGGGAGCTTTTTGAGTTTCTTTGCAGTGCTGATACCGCTCACGAGGGAAATAATTACCCAAGCGTGGAAAACAACATCAAGAATCATATCTGCTGAGAAACCTGCAAAATAGAACATACCTGCAGTATCTATTATAATCATAACAAGTGCTGCAACAAGCCATCCTGAGCCCTTTTTCTTAGCCATGAACCAGCAAAGTGCATAAAGAGCAACGGCAATAATTGCGATTGCGAGGTAAACTACAAGAACAATATCTGGGTCGGGAACGAAGTCATCCCAGCCCTCGTACCAGTCAGCAGGCATTCTGCCTGTGTAGAGCAGACCGTACAATGTGAGGTAATAAGGAATTGCTGCTGAGAAAAGGAAGTATGTACTGCTTCCTGTGAAAAGCAAAATACTGTTTATCAATGTGAATACAACAACGAGCAAGATATTGTTTCTTGAATTGTTGTATTTGTTGGTAAGTATTTGCCTTTCGGTCATATTGCTTTGTTTTTGTGCTTTGTTAAAAAGACCCATATTTATTCTCCTTTCATTGTAAGAACATTTTAATTATACATAATGTGACAATAATCGTCAATATACAAAAACAATTACAGTTTTTTACAATGATTTGCTATTGAAAAAATCACCGGAAAAGCGTATTATATCAGTATTAAAATTCAAAATGGAGAATAAATATGAAAATTACGGATTCAGTTATCTACATCGGTGTAGATGATAAAAAAATTGACCTTTTTGAGGGTATGTATATCGTGCCAAACGGCATGTCCTACAACTCGTATGTAATTCTTGATGATAAAATTGCGGTTATGGACACTGTGGATGCAAACTTCGGTGACCAGTGGCTTGAGAAACTCAATGAGGCAACAGAGGGCAAAGCACCCGATTACCTTATTGTACAGCACATGGAGCCTGACCACTCCGCAAATATTGCGCGTTTCCTCGAAAAATATCCCGAGGCAACAGTTGTTTCATCACAACGCGCATTTGTTATGATGAAAAATTTCTTCGGCACAGATTACGCTGACCGCAGAATTGTTGTGGGTGAGGGCGACACCCTTGATCTTGGTAGCCGTGCTCTCAGTTTCGTAAGTGCTCCTATGGTGCATTGGCCTGAGGTAATTGTTACTTATGACAGCAAGGACAAAATTCTTTTCTCTGCTGACGGTTTCGGCAAATTCGGTGCACTCGACACTGACGAGGACTGGGCTTGTGAAGCAAGACGTTATTATATCGGCATTGTTGGTAAATTCGGCAAACCTGTACAGACACTTCTTAAGAAGGCAGCGTCTCTTGATATTGCGATTATCTGCCCATTGCACGGACCCATTCTTACAGAGAATCTCGGATATTACATCAATCTTTACGACATCTGGTCAAGCTATGGTGTAGAGCGTGAGGGTGTGGTAATTAACTACACATCTGTTTACGGTAACACTAAAAAGGCGGTTGAAATTCTTGCCGACAAACTCCGTGAAAAGGGTTGCACCAAGGTATGTGTAAATGACCTTGCACGTTGCGATATGGCAGAGGCAGTTGAGGACACATTCTCATACGGCAAAATTGTTTTTGCTACAACCACATATAACGGAAGCATATTCCCCTTTATGCACAACTTTATGACCGCAATCACAGAGCGTGATTTCCAGAACAGAAGGGTTGCATTTATTGAAAACGGTACATGGGCACCTCTGGCAACAAAGGTTATGAAGGGTATGCTTGAGGGTTGCAAAAACCTGACTTATATTGAAAACAACGTTTCAATTATGTCCGCGGTTAATGATGATACCGTTGCGGCTTTGGATAAGTTGGCGGATGAAATTTTAGCATAATGAAGTATATTGGATTGATTTTGCTTGCAGGCTTATTTCTGTTCTTTGCGGTACTGATTTTAAATGCGGTTAAGGTTAAGTGCAGGTCTCGTAAGCTTACAACTAAAAAAGAATTGTTACCACCCGAAAAGCAGATGGAATATGCAGAGCGTCTTGGTGAAATGCTCAGGTGTGAAACAGTTTCACATAAAGAGTCCTATGACGATACAGAGTTTAGAAAACTCCGTGATGTTATGGAGAAACTATTTCCCGAAATCCACAAAAGATGTGAAAAACTGACTTTTTCGGATGATTGTTGGGTGTACAAGCTTAAGGGCGCAGACCCGAACCGTAATATAATGCTTATGTCCCACCACGATGTTGTGGCAGCGGAAGGTGAGTGGAAGCATCCGCCGTTCTGCGGTGAGGTTTTTGATGGTGCTTTGTGGGGACGCGGTGCAGTTGACACCAAAACACCCCTCTTTGCAGAGTTTCAGGCACTTGAGGAACTTTTGAAAGAGGGTTATGAACC
>JAZRFZ010000143.1:0-14903 GCA_045643925.1 Acutalibacteraceae bacterium
TTTGTTATATCCTGCTTGTCCTCAGGGTATCTGAGGATAAAGCCGTAATCCGCAGCATGCTCCATAAGCCATCTGAATTCCGCGGTATCCTCGAACCACTCTTCAACACAAACGATGTCCATTGCGTAACCGAGGTTGTGCTCTGAAGAACCGGGAATCATAACGATTGTTGCGGCTTTGACTCTTGCTTCGTCGTAAGCATAGCCCTGGCTTGTGAACAAATCAACTTTTCTGTTATAGAGTGTTTCCTGTGTGCTGTATGAACGATAGCCTGAGCAGGGGGTAAGTGTAACACCATCGTTAAGACCTGCGTTGTACATTGCTTCGTATTGTGCGGCAACCTCGCGCTGAAGTCTTTCACCGCTACCGCATACATATACAAGGTCCGGGTCATAGCTTGAGGGTATGCGATAGTTTCTGTTAACAACTGCCGTTGCAAAATTACAATCTGTAACAATAACGGGGTTGTCCATAGTGCCAACCGCCCCATTCTGTGCTTGTGTTGGGGGTGCGGTTAACAAGGGCTGGGTTGATGCTTCTGTGGAAGCTGATGTGGTGGAAATGGGCTCTGTTGTTGTAATTTTTACGATTGAGCCTGCCTGCTCCTGATTGGGAGCCTGAGTGATAGGTGCTGCAGTTGCGGTAACATCAATTTCATTGAGCATCTGTGCATTTTGTGCAGCTTCCAGGTCCTTCTGTGCGAGATATTCTTTATTGTTATTGTTTGCAAAAATACATACGACTGCAACAAAAACAACTACAAACGCAAGCATAAAGCAAAGAAAGCGCTTTGCCTGTATTTCGCGTAATCTCATTTCTCTTTTGTCGGGAATATCTACTTTTCTTTTTCTTTGAATCTGAGGGATTTCGTCAATCTCCAAATTTAAAGGTTCAAGAAGGTCGATATTGTTATTATCTATCATAAAAGACACCTCTCTTTTTATCACATTATATCATTATAATTAAATAACCATAAAAAGTCAACGCTGTACGCTATTATTCCAGAAAATAATTTAGTTGTTAAATACAAAAGTAATTGTGCTAATTTGTGCTTTTTATACAAATATGAAAAAAAGCAAAAAATAACTGTTATATATTGTTTTTTTGTGATATAATTGCAAGGTGAATAATAGTAGATTCGGTATTTATCGGGTTTACTCAGAATATCGAAAGGGGTAAAACCTTAATGAAACGTATTTGTTCAGTTTTGACAGCCATTTTACTTATCAGTGCATTGCTTGTCTCTTTGACAGCTTGTGGTTCTTCTGACACAGTGGAGGAGAGTGAAGTTTTCTCAACTGAGGCGGCAGTTTACACCGAAAGTGCAACACCTGTGGGCAATACTAGTGAGGAAGTTCTTAATTACTTTAACGATCTTGTTAATGGACTTAAGGAATCTAAGCCTGCAGTTTCATACAGATATGAAATGAATGTTCCCGACAGTTCAATCAAAATCACCTCAAAGGGCTCCGAGGATGCTGAGGAGATTCCTGCAGAGTTTGATGCTATCAACGGTGCGGCAGCAGGTCTTAAGGACATGATGCTTGAGGATATCCGTGATATTTCCGGTGATGTTACAAAGGGCGAGGACAATTCCGAGTACCTTTTCGTAAAAGGTGAGTCATGGGTAAGCGCTCTTACAGTTGCTGACATTGACTATGCTACAATCAAAGAGGTTGGCGACACATACTACATCACAATCGCATTCAACGATGTTGAGGCCGGTGGTGACACAACATCTCTTGAAAAGGCATTTGAGCTTCGTGATAAAGATGTTGTTCTTGCATCTGAGGAACTTGCAAAGACAAACGCTTATCTTAAACTCAATGACTATACTGTTGGTTACAGCGGCTGCAAGATTACTGCAACAGTAAATAGACTTACAAATGAAATTACAAACATCAACTATTTCAAGTCTGCAAATGTTGTAGCTGATATGACAGGTGCAGGTACCTATGAGGAGCTTGGTGCAGTCAGTGTATTGTTTACACTTGAGGATATATCAAACTTTGATATCAAATGGGAAACAGAGCTTCCCACAAGTCCCATTGAAACCGCTACAGAGGCAACAACTGTTGCTGTAGCAGAAACAGCTGTTGCTACAACAGTTGCATAAAACGGAGGTAATTACCTTGAGTAAGAAAATAATTGCAACATTGCTTGTTGCAACAATGTTATTTGTGTGTATCTTCGCCGCATGCAACAAGAACAAGAATGAGGACGAAGATGATACAACCAGAATTTACGGCGATGCAACAGAGTATAACTTTGTTACCGATGAAGATGGCAATCGTGTGTACTCACCCGATGGTGAATTTATTGTTTATGTTACTGATGAGGATGGTAAGCTCGTAACAAATGCGGATGGCGTGCCTGAATCACAGATTCAGCAGTTTGTTCCTATTGTTGAGGATAACAAGGCAGAGTATTACGGTTACAGCATCGATCTTCCTGAAGGATGGACTGTTGATTCAACAAAAAGCGGTTCATTTATCAATGAAAAGAAGGGTCAGAGGGTTTCTGTTACAGCAGTTAATGAAACTTATGATGACTATTATAAATCAAACAAAGAAACTTATGATAAATTCTCAAGCGCAAACGGTGTAACAGTTACTTGGGAAGAAAACTATGACCTTGGTGAAGGTTGCGGTAAGGTTGTAAGATTCACTCTCAAAACCGGGGACGGTATGAATGTTATGTACTTCTTCGTAAATAACAACAACCTTTATAAGATTCTTTTCGAGGCAACAGATCCTGCAACTGCAGTTGCAGACAGTGAAGCAATATGTGCTGCAGTATCCTATAAGCCATATCAGTACTTCGAAATTGATGTTACTAATGCATCTGACGTTGAAGAGTCTGTATGGGAGTCAATCCTTGCAGATGAAGCAACAACTGCAGAAACAACAACTGCTCAGTAAAAATAACTTTAACTTAATAGTTAAAAACACCCCACAAGACCATGTCTTGTGGGGTTTGATATATACTTAAGAAAAAACAGGTTTTTATTGAATTGATTTATTTTGCCAACGCTTTTTTGAAATATTTTTCGGTGGCTGTGTAAAGGATGGGTACAAGAATGATTGCGGAAATCATTTCTATAAGTCCGTTTGTACCGATGAGTGTTGCAATAATTACGTCAAGTGTTTTTGCGGCTTCACCGAAGAGAACTTCAAATCCGCCGAAAACCTTTAACATACTCAGAACAAGAACTGTGTTTGTCAGTGTTCCTGCAAAGGCAGAAATGCCTAAAGAAATCGCCTTCGGGCATTTTGTTTTTGATAACAGGAAGAACACAAGTCCTGCCATAAGACCTACTATGATTCGGGGTACCAATGAAACCATAGGATTTTGGAAAGGGATGAATCCCATCTGCAAAGCCCTGATTATGCAGGTCAGACCCCATACACCGCCTACGATTGCTCCGTATTTGAAGCCTAAAACGGTTGATGCAAAAATAACTACAATGTGAAGTGTGGTGATTTCGATTACACCGACGGTAATGTAACCAAGGTACGGTGTGAATGTCATTACGACTATCAATGCCGCAAATAAGGCGCACATTACAAGGTAAACAAGTTTCTGTTTCTTTTTCATAGATAAACTCCTTTTGCTACTATTCTCTGTTGAGATACAGTGCTGTTTGGAGTGGGTAAAGCGCATCCAAATCAGATTTTGGGATGGTCTTTTCCACTCATATTTCGTTAAAATATTGTTTTACCTGTTTTTTCTGTATATTGTCAAAAGTCCTTGTAAAATAAGGTCTTTATTATAAATAATATCTTTTTCGCAACAAGCAACTATTTCTTTTGCAAGACCGCCTGTAGCAACCAAAGATTTGATAGGAGTGCCTAACTCTCTTTCAAGTCTGATTGTCATTCCGTCGAGCATAGCTGCATTGCCGAGAACAGTTCCGGAGCGTATGCATTCGATAGTGTTGGTACCGATAGCGTGCTCGGGGGCAGATAACTCGATTGTGGGGAGCTGTGATGTCCGCATTGACAAAGCGTCGAGAGAGATGCCGATGCCGGGTGCGATTGTGCATCCTGCGAACACACCGTTTTCATCAATAACGGAAATCTTTGTTGCAGTGCCCAAATCCATCACAAGGCAGGGGAGCGGATACTGGTTGACTGCACCTACTGCACCTGCAACCAAGTCTGCACCGACTTCCTTGGGGTTATCGGTATTGATTTTAAGACCGGTTTTGATACCCGCAGCAACAACGAGAGCATCACAACCCGTTACCTTTTCGATAGCAGTTTTGAAAACTCGTGTGAGTTCGGGAACAACTGAGCTTATAATTGCACCTTCAATATTTGACTTGTTGATTTTTTCCAAATCAAAAACCGCATTGAGCTCAATGGCGTATTGCTCAGATGTTCTGTGGCGTTGTGTAGCCAAACGAGAAATGAAAACAATATCGTCACCCTCGAATAAACCGAGTGTGATATTGGTGTTACCTATATCGGCTGTTAAAATCAAGCAATCATCTCCTAACAGGTGGATTATACTACATAAACATTTATTTATCAATGACATTTGTTGCAAAAAAACATTGATATTTTTAATAAATATGATATACTGTGTCTAAATAGTGTACAAAAAGGAGAATATTTTATGAAAAAGTTTTTTGGCGAATTCAAAAAATTCATTGCTCAGGGCAATGTAATTGACCTTGCAGTGGGCGTTATTATCGGTGGTGCTTTCTCCGGTATCGTTAAGAGCCTTGTTGAGAATATCATCACACCTGCAATTTCAATTCTTACTAAGAACATTGCTTTTACAGATTTGTTCTATGCACTTGATGGCAATGAGTATGCAACTCTTGCAGCTGCACAGGAAGCAGGCGCTGCAACAATCAACTACGGTATCTTTATCCAGGGTGTAATCGATTTCATTATTACTGCATTCGTTATTTTCCTCATGGTTAAAATTATCAACAAAATCAGAGAAGTAGGCCAGAAGGAAGAAGCACCTGCTGCTCCTACAACAAAAGAATGTCCCTTCTGCAAATCAGAAATCAGTATCGAAGCAACTCGTTGCCCTCACTGTACATCCGAAATCGCAGAATAATAGTTTGAAAAACAAAAATCCTCGTGTGAATTGTCACACGAGGATTTTTTTAATCTTCTTCAGCTTGTTCAAGTCGTTGCTTTTTGAATGATTTATTTATTATTGTATTAAGAATAACATTAAGTGTAAATAACGCAATGCCAACGAATAAACCGTATTGTACAGTTCCGCTTATAAACGTAGCGGAAATATTGGATGCTAATGCGGTTGCGATTGTGAACAATACACCTGCTCCTATAAAGCAGATATCCGAACCAACACAGAGAACAATGTTTGCTCCTGCCTTGAGTGACGGTGCTTTGATAAGAACGAAAACAAAGTTAAGCACACCAAAAACAACGGCGAGATATAAGCATAGCACGGCTATCATAAGCATCAGTACAGGAGCACCCAATGTAGGGGAACCTGCAAAACCCAAAAGTGAACCCCAATTAAGATTTAAAAAGGTGTTCAGTGTAAAGTCTAGCAAAGTCATATTTTGTGCTGATGAACTTACAAAAGGTATATTGAGTGTGTAATTTGCCAAGGGTAGAACCAAAGCTACCAAAGGGATAAATGTGCAAATAAAACGAATAATTCTTAACTTGCTGCCGAACAATGCGCTTTTGAGGTTGCCTGTGAATCTTCTGAACTTTTTCCAGGCAATTTCTGCATGTGCGGCGTCCTCGTCAAGTCGTTCTTCCCAGTTGTAGTTTGGTATATTTGTACCACAATAAGGACACTCGGCTTTTACATTCCAAAAGTTAAGTATGCCGTAACACTTGGGACAGAGAGCCATAATGCTCAATCCTTTCAGGTTAATAATCTAAAACTCTGAGAACAGTCTTTACATCAATCGGAAGCTTCTCAATAGCTGCACGAGCCTCTTTTTCACGCATAACAGGTGTAACGAATGCAATTTCTGTTTTGGGCTCGTCCTCTCTGTGGAGGATGTGAGGTGCTTCGAAAACTTTATTTACTTCATTGAAAGCGGTTATGTAATCATTTGTTTCTGCACGGACATAAAGAGCACCACTCTGAAGTAAGGGGTCAATTACGTAATTGTCCTCAGCAGGACCCCAACCAAAGGCTTTGCGCTTGGTGGTGTGCTTTGCACAGTCGATAACGTCGGCAACAACAGCACTTGCTGTGGGCAGCTTACCTGCACCCTTGCCGTAGAATACAACGTCACCGATAGCGTCACCTCTTACGAGGATAGCGTTAAATACATCGTCAACAGATGCAAGCTGGCTGTGATTCTGAATAAGACAAGGACCAACTGTTGCACTGATTTTGCCTGTATCATTCTGTACAGCTCTGCCGATGAGTTTTATTACACCGCCCCAGTTTTTCGCATAAGCTACATCTTCTGATGTGATTTCTGTAATGCCGTCTGTTTCAACAAAATCAGGATAAACGTGTTTGCCAAAGCAAAGGGATGCAAGGATACAGATTTTACGTGCTGCATCGTGACCGAGAATATCTGCAGAGGGGTCGCGCTCTGCATAGCCGTTTACCTGTGCCAATTTAAGTGCTGCATCAAATGACATACCCTCGTTAATCATCATTGTAAGGATGAAGTTTGTTGTGCCGTTGAGAATACCTGCAATTTCGCAGATTTCGTTCGCGGCAAGACACTGGCTGATGGGTCTGATGATGGGAATACCGCCACCAACACTTGCTTCAAACAGGAAGTTTACGTTGTTCTCCTTTGCAAGTTCAAGAAGCTCGTAACCCTTAGCAGCAACAAGCTCTTTGTTTGATGAAACAACGCTCTTACCTGCCATAAGGCACTTTGAAACATATTCATAAGCGGGTTCTGTTCCACCCATACACTCTACAACGATGCCAACAGAAGTGTCGTTAAGAATGTCATTGAAATCAGTAGTGAAATACTGACCTAATTCGTGGTTTGAAAAATCACGAATATCAAGAATATATTTGATGTCAAGAGAGGCCTGACCGCTCTTGGCAACAATACTTTTTTGATTTTTTAAGAGGAGCTCGGCAACACCGGAACCGATTGTACCGAAACCCATAATTGCGATTTGCATTTCCATTCCTCCGGAGTTTACAGTATATACCCATTCATTTTAGCATATATTTATCCGATAATAAAGAGAAAAATGAATATTTATTAAATTTTTTTTATTTTTATTGTATTCTGCCTTTTAATAGTTTAAAATAATATGATAGATAGTTGGATATTAAAGGGAGACAGATTTATGAATAAAGTAACGGAACGAAGAAGAAAATTTATTATTAACTTTTTCTATTTTGGTATTTTATTTGCCTTGTTCTATTTCTTGGTTAATTATGCATTAGGGTATTTGTTCCCATTTTTGTTTGCAGGTGCATTATCAATAATTTTGCAGCCACCTGTGAGAGCAATCAGTAAAAAAATGAAGTTGAAGGCTCATGGTATGGTTTCTATGATTCTTGTTTTACTCATAGTTACCATTGTGGTGGGTGCTATTGTCGCACTGGTGACATCTCTTGGCAGAGAATTAAAGGACTTGGTTTCTCATGTGCTCTCCGAGTTTAAATCTGTTGATGACTTCCTGGTGGTGGCAAAAGAGTTTGTTAATAACCTCTTGCTTAAATTACCTAAAGGTGTAGGTGTATCTGCTACACAGTATGTTGAGAATTTCTTCTCTAATCTTGCGAACAGTGAAGCTTCCGCCAACTTCGATGCAAGTGTATTGTCGGTACCTCTCAGCGGCGCCTGGAGCGTGGTTAAGGGTATTCCCTCAATCATTATAAGCGTTGTTGTTACAATTATTTCTTGCGTATTTATGACTGCAGAATATGACATCATCCGAGATATGATTCTCAGTCTTTGCTCTAAGGAAAGAGGACAGAAGATTGTTGAAACCAAAAACACCATAACCAAGGGTGTTGGTAAGCTTGTAAAAGCCTATGTAACATTGATGCTTATTACCTTTACTGAGGTATTTCTGGGCCTTAATTTTATGAGATTGATAGGTGTGTATGATGGCGGTTATATTGCTATTATTGCTTTCGTCACCTGTATTGTTGATATAGTGCCCGTGCTTGGTACTGGCACCGTGATGATTCCTTGGGCAATCTATTCAATCATCACAGGAAACTTTGGTCTTGGTGTAGGACTTATTATCCTTTATGCAGTGATTACAGTTTTGCGACAGGCAATAGAACCCAAACTGGTGGCAAATCAGGTTGGTCTGCCTTCAATAGTTACAATTATGGCAATGTTCCTTGGAGCAAGAATTTTTGGCGCACTCGGCGTTGTGCTGTTACCGCTCACGGTTATTGTTGTGAAGATGATGATTGACGAAGGTATCATCGGTGCACACTTGGGTAAAAGTGAAAAAAGTTCAGAAAAAGAGGTAACAGATGTTTGATGATATGATAGATATTCATTCTCACTCATTATGGGGGATGGATGATGGTTCAAGAAGTTTTGATGAAACTATAGATATGTGTTTCTGTGCGGAGGATAATGGTACGGGTGTGCTTTTTGTTACACCTCATCTGATGTATTGGGATAAAGCGGAGTCTCTTTATGATGCTCGTGAGGAGAAAGTACAAATTCTCGAAGAAGCATTGGATGAGCAAGGCTCATCATTGATAATAAAAAAAGGCTTTGAAATACTTTGCGACGATGAAATTTTCGGCATAAAGCACTTCAAACCATATACACTTAATGGTTCACGATACGTGCTTGTGGAGTTCAGCTTTAGAAAAACTTCAGAGGATGATGTTGTTTCCTGGTGCAATTATTTGAAATCCTTTGGACTTGTCCCCATTATTGCTCACCCTGAGAGATATGGCTTTGTGTTGGATGACCCTACATGCATCAACAGATTATCTGATAATGGTGTGCTTTTCCAGATAAATACAGGTTCTCCTGCAGGTGCTTTTGGAGAGAATGAGATGCGGTTGTCCTGCGCTATGATAAACAACGGATTTGCGGATTTCATTGGCTCGGATGCTCACAGAATAAACATAAGAAATACAAATATGGATTTCTATATCGAACATTATCCCGAAACCATTGATATGGCGGTTGTGAGAAAAGCCGCTCTTGTTAATCCCCGGGTTATACTGAATGATTCGGATTATATTCCCGAAAGGAAAAAATATATTACGAATTTGTAAAAAAATAGTATCATTATTCCAAAAAAGAAAAAAGATTGATAGTGTTTGTGCTATTATAATATCAAGAATAGGTGGAAAGGAGGACAAACTAATGTTAGATTCTATTTGGCAGCTTCTTGCAAACTATGGTCTCGATACAAAGGAAATTGCTGACGCAATCCACTCTCTTGTAAAGCCCGTTGTTGATGCAGAAGGTAACGTTGTTGGTTACGAAGGTACTCTTGCAGCTATCGTAGACTTCCCCATCATCGGTTCTGTACTTAAGGGCTTCGCAGATTTTGCACCCGCAGTTGCAGAGACAACAGAGACTATCGCTTAAGTTAAGCGACCACGCACTTATTAAAGTGTGAATTATTGCAATAGTTTTCACTAAGAAAGAGTGTGGGTGACCACACTCTTTCTCGTTAAACTGATTGACAGGTATGGTGTAAACAATGTGGATTTTGCTATACCTATTATAATATATATAGTGTGAGAAAATGAGGTGACATTTTGAATAACGATAATAATCTTCAAAATGATATGGTTGATAACGATGGCGCCCGTAACAAGAAACTTATTGTTGTATTGGGTGCGGCTGTTATAATTGGTGCTGTTGTAATTACACTAGCTCTTGGTGGAGTGATTTATAAAAACATAAGCAACGAAGCAAATCTTACACAGACACTTGCTTATGAGTTGACTTCTCGACAAATGGTTGCCACTGCTACCGGTGAGGAAGATGAGTCCATTGATTTTGGTTTGAATGACGATACGGCTGGGGAGAATGTTGTAACAGGTGATAATACTCGACCTGAAATGCCCGGTGTTTCAAATTCTAACCAGAATGATAACAAAGTGACTACAGTAAAGGCTACAAAAAATCAAGCTGTGGAATATTATGAGAAACTTTCTCCCAACGGGGAAAATGTTCTTTCAGACCATTTTGAGAACAGATATATAAAACAGATATCCCATGATTATAGCGTTGATAGTGATTTGCTTGTAGCTATTTACAGCGAACCGGATACAGGTAACAACTTCGTTCTTGAGTTTAACGGCAGTAGAGATTCAAGTGGTAACATTATCAAGAGTCCGGATACACTCTCAAAAGTTTATCAGATAGATAAAAACGGGGGAGTAAAGGTAGCGACAGGAAAAGAATCTGGCAATGTAGGTGTTTCTTATGCCGAGGGACTTTTCTGTATTAGTATGATTAAGACTGTTGTTATGGAGCAATACCCCGATTATTTCACCGGATTAAAGAAATAAAAACAAATTCGTCGTATTGACGGATTGAGGCGGGAATATTTGGTTATTTTAACTTGTAAGAATGCAACAAAAAAAGTTTTAAAAATTCTTAAAAAAATACCAAAAAACTCTTGCAATATGGAAATGATTGTGTTATTATGATAGGGCGCGCGAAGGGCGTGTCCCTATCTTTTTATGCCCTGACGCGAGCAGATATGCGTTGATGCGGGAGGTGGCTGCCCACTGAGGCAGGGAATTTCCGCGGAGTATGTCCGATTTAAAACCGGGCGATCAAATACCGACTAACAAACCGTTTTCCGTCCTTAACTGCGGATTTCGGATTGTTTCGGAGCGTAAGTTTATCCCGGAAGCACATTCCGGTTTTTAAATGGAGTGTGCGATAAGCCCGGGAGAGTTGTTAATTCTTACGCAGCCCGCCAAAAAAATTAGGAGGCGTTACAAATGGCAGTTAAGGAAAAAATCAGAATCAGACTTAAAGGTTACGACCACAATCTCGTTGACAAGGCAGCAGAGAAGATCGTTGAAACAGCAAAGCGCACAGGCGCTCAGGTTTCAGGTCCTATCCCGCTCCCCACAGAGAAAGAGGTTATCACAGTGCTTCGTGCGGTTCACAAGTACAAAGATTCTCGTGAGCAGTTCGAGCAGCACACACACAAGAGACTCATTGACATTCTCAGACCTTCAAACAAAACTGTTGAAGCTCTTACAGGTCTTGAGCTCCCCGCCGGTGTTGATTTTGAGATTAAGCTTTAATCCGATATAAAGCTTAATTTTAAATATACCTATTATATATAGGTTGCAGGTCATGTTGAGGAAACTCAACCAATAATCTGACAGGAGGAATTCAAAATGAAAAAAGGTCTTATCGGAAAAAAGACCGGCATGACTCAGATCTTCGACGAAAAGGGTAACATGATTCCCGTAACAGTAATCGAAGCTGGTCCTTGCGCAGTTGTTCAGAAGAAGACAACTGAAAATGACGGCTATGAAGCTGTTCAGATTGGTTACGGCGACAAGAAAGTTAGCAGAGTGAACAAGCCTATGGCTGGTCATTTCAAAAAAGCTGATGTCGCTCCCAAGAGAGTACTCAAAGAGTTCAGACTCGCTGATACTTCTTCACTCAACGTTGGTGACATTCTCAAGGCAGACATCTTTGCTGCAGGTGAGTATGTTGACGTTGTAGGCAAGAGCAAAGGTAAAGGTACAGCTGGTGTTATCAAGCGCTGGAACTTCGCTAGACTCAGAGAGTCTCACGGTACAGGTCCCGTTGCAAGACACGGTGGTTCTTTGGGTGTTATTGACCCCGCTCGTGTTTACAAGGGAAAGAAGATGGCAGGTCACCTCGGTACAGAGCGTGTAACTGTTCAGAATCTCAGCGTAGTTAAGGTTGACAGTGAAAACAACCTCATCGCTATCAAGGGTTCAATTCCTGGACCTAAGGGCGGCATTGTTGTTATCGCTGACAGCGTAAAGAAAGCTTAAGGAAGGAGTGTTTTAGATGAGTAAATTATCAGTACTTGATATGGCAGGCAAGAAGGTTTCTGACATCGAGCTTAACGATTCTATCTTCAGCATCGAGCCCAATATGTCAGCTATGCACCTTGTTGTTGTTGGCTATTTAGCAAATCAGCGTCAGGGCACTCAGTCCACAAAAACTCGTTCCGAGGTTAGCGGCGGCGGTAGAAAACCGTGGCGTCAGAAGGGTACAGGCCGTGCAAGACAGGGTTCAACTCGTTCTCCTCAGTGGTATCACGGTGGTATCGCACTTGGTCCCAAGCCCCGCACATACGGCATCTCAATCAACAAGAAGGTTAGAAGACTTGCTATGAAGTCTGCTCTTTCTTCAAAGGTTGCAGCTAACGAGATGATCGTTCTTGATTCTATCAAACTTGATGAAATCAAAACACAGGCAATGGCTAAGATGTTCGCAGCTATTGAAACAGGTAAGAAGGTTCTCGTAGTTCTCCCCGAAAATAACGAGGTTATCTACAAGAGCATCCGTAACATTGAGGGCGCTAAGGTTGCTACAGTTAATACTCTCAATGTATATGACATCCTTAACTGCAACTCAATCGTTGTTCTTAAGGACGCAGTTACAAAAATCGAGGAGGTATATGCATAATGAAACTTGCACAGGACATTATCATTAAGCCCATTATCACAGAGCAGTCTATGATGGGTGTAGCCTTCAAGAAATACACATTCAAAGTTGCTTCAGACGCAAACAAGGTTGAAATTGCTAAGGCAGTTGAAGAGCTTTTTGACGTTAAGGTAGCTAAGGTAAATACAATCAATGTAAGCGGTAAGATGAGAAGATACGGCAGATTCGAAGGCTACAAGGCTTCTTGGAAAAAAGCTGTTGTAACTCTTACTGAAGATTCAAAGACAATCGCGTTCTTTGATGGCATGATGTAATCTAAAACTTTTTTAAATTATACCCCACTTGGTATAGTATGGAGTTGACATTCTCCGCAAAACCATAATAGGAGTGTGAATAAAATGTCTATTAAAGTTTTTAAGCCGACTACAAACGCTAGACGTAATATGTCGGTTACAGATTACTCAGAACTTTCAAAGGTTGCACCTGAAAAGAGTCTTTTAAAGCCTCTTGCTAAGAATTCAGGTCGTAACAGCTACGGTAGAATCACTGTTCGTCATCGCGGCGGCGGAAATCGTAGAAAGTACAGAGTAATTGATTTCAAGAGAACTAAGTTCGATATCGAAGCAGTAGTTAAGACTCTTGAATACGATCCCAACCGTTCAGCACACATCGCTCTCATCGAGTATGCAGATGGTGTTAAGTCATACATCCTTGCACCTGTTGGTCTCAAGGTTGGTGACAAGGTAGTTGCAGGTCCCGCAGCTGATATTAAGCCCGGTAATGCACTTCCTCTTGTGAACATCCCCGTTGGTACATTCATCCACAACGTAGAGCTTTACCCTGGTAAGGGTGGTCAGCTTGCAAGAGCAGCAGGTAATGCAGCTCAGCTTATGGCTAAGGAAGGCGTTTACGCTCTTCTCAGACTTCCTTCAGGTGAGCTTCGTAACGTTCCCGTAAATTGCATGGCAACAATCGGCCAGGTTGGTAACACAGACCATGAAAACGTTAAGATCGGTAAAGCTGGTCGTACACGTCACATGGGTATCAGACCTACAGTTCGTGGTTCTGTAATGAACCCCAACGACCATCCTCACGGTGGTGGTGAAGGTAAGTCACCCATCGGTCGTCCCGGTCCTGTTACTCCCTGGGGTAAACCTGCTCTTGGTTATAAGACAAGAGCTAAGAAGAATCGCTCCGATAAGCTTATCGTGAAGCGTCGTAACGGCAAATAAGCCGGAAAGGAGCAGTATTTAATGAGCAGAAGCATTAAAAAAGGACCTTTTGTACAGCCCAAGCTGCTCGAAAGAGTTCAGAAAATGAATGAAAACGGCGAAAAAATCGTTCTTAAAACATGGAGCAGAAGCTCAACAATCTTCCCTGATTTTGTTGGTCATACTTTTGCAGTTCATGATGGTCGTAAGCATGTTCCGGTTTATGTAACTGAAGACATGGTTGGTCATAAGCTCGGTGAGTTCGCACCCACACGTACCTTCAAAGGTCATGCGGGTTCAAAAACTTCAAATAACGGTAAATAATAGGTCGAAAGGAGTGTGTTAACATGGAGGCAACAGCAAAAGCTACTTATATAAGAATAGCTCCTCGTAAGGTTCAGATCGTTCTTGACCTTATTCGCAATAAGCCTGCAGACGAAGCAATGGCAATTCTCAAGCACACACCGAAGGCCGCTTGTGAGCCGCTTGAGAAGCTTCTTAAATCCGCTATTGCAAATGCGGAAATGAAAAATATGGACGTAAATTCACTTTACGTTGCACAGTGCTGGGTATGCCAGGGTCCTACTCTCAAGAGAATCAGACCCCGCGCAAGAGGCAGCGCAAACAGAATTAACAAAAAGACATCACACATTACCCTTGTACTCAAGGACGCAGAATAAGCGAGAGGAGGAAATATAATGGGCCAGAAAATCAATCCTACCGGATTAAGAATAGGCGTTATCAAAGACTGGGAATCTCGCTGGTTTGCTAAGAAGGGTGAGTTCGGTGATCTTCTTGTTGAAGATAACAAGATTCGTGAATTCCTTCTTGAACTCCTTGCTCCAGCAGGCGTTCCAAAGGTTGAAATCGAGCGCGATCCTAAAAGAGTTCGCATCAACATTTTCTGCGCAAAGCCTGGTATCGTAATCGGTCGCGGTGGTGCAGAAATCGAAAAACTTAAAGAAACAGTTAAGAAAATGCTTAACAGCGATAAAGATGTTTTCATCAATATCACTGAAATCAAGCAGCCCGACCTCAACGCTCAGCTCGTTGCAGAAAGCATCGCAGCACAGCTTGAAAAACGTGTGTCCTTCCGCCGTGCTCTTAAGCAGTCAATCGGCAGAACAATGAAGGCAGGCGCTAAG
>JAZRFZ010000144.1:0-17654 GCA_045643925.1 Acutalibacteraceae bacterium
AAGGGTTGTACTGCCCTTGCAAATGTTTATTTTGGCACAGGTGATTTACAGATAGAGGCCTACGCCTTCGAAAACTGCACAAGTCTGCTTGAAATTGAACTGCCTGACAACATAACTTCAATCGGTAGTCTTGCCTTTGCACTACGACCCACAAACAGCACCCAATTTTCTCATAACATAAAAATCATTTGTTCAATGAATTCAGCAGGTGCAAAATACGCCAAGTATTACAATGCCCCCGCAGATTTCATTGATATGGGTGTAACAGTTGCCTTGTTTGGTGATGTTGATGGCAACGGCAAGGTGGACACAAACGATGCCCGTAAGGCCTTGCGCATTGCCGCCACACTCGATTATCCTTTGGATGACTACCAATTATTCCTTTGTGACCTTAACGCAAACGGCACAATGGATACAGGTGATGCCCAGTTAATGCTTAAAAAAGCTGCAGGAGTTGTGTAATCATTCCTTGTTAACATAAGCTTCAAACCCTGCTTTTTGCAGTTCCTTTACACGCTTTTCAGCATTGGCTTTCTCTTTGAAAGCCCCTGTTCTTACAACATACAACGTTCCGTCGGTTGACGGGGCGTTGTTTTCTTTTCCAGGTGCATCCGCACCTATAATTTTCACACCATAATAGTCACAGATACCCTTTGCAATGGCTTCGCCGATTGCACTTGTATTGTTAATTATAAACTGTGCACCCTGGCGTGTATCGTGAAATTCACACTCACAATACACCGTAAGAGCCTTTGTATTTTTGATTTCATAAAAGCCGGGATAAGCCATAAGACGTTCAGCGCTTTTGCCCGGTGTAATGGGTGCAAGTCTGTCAAAGACCGCCTGTCCCGCTTTTTTGCGCTCTCCTGTCAAATTGTACAAGAGCACACTTGTGCCACCTGTCACATTGTGGGCGGCAGTTGCATTTGTGTGAATTGCCACGTGCATATCAGCACCGAAAGCGTTGCTCTCAGCTACACGCACGTACATATCACTGTTATATCGCACTTTTACCTGAAAGCCGTGCTTCTGTAAGAAAGCGACACAAGCCTTTGCAATCTTTTCGCACTGTTCTTTCTCGTTTGTACCGCCTACTGCATAAGCATTATCACCCTGACTGCTGGGTGAAATATATATTCTCTTCGCCAAATCAATTCACTCCTTCCGTTAACTCACGTTCATCGTGAGCTGTATAATATGACATTGCCCTTTCGCTATCATTAAAGCCCTTTGTAGTGGGGTCAACCACCACACCACAGAGGGCAAGAATATTTACTATCATTGTAAGAAGCTCCGTAACCTGCTGTTCCTTTACAGACGGCACAACATCGAACAATGACAACAGATTGTAAACGAATGAAACAACCAGCACAGCTGCACTGATAAGAAAGGTTTTATTTCTCAATCTTGCTTTAAAATTTATTTTCATTTTTCCTCCACAGGCTATATGCCCTATATATCATATTCACTTCCGTCAAGGTTGTTGAAATCCTCACTCTGGGCGAAAACATCAATAAGTTCATTGTATATACACTTAACCTCACCATTACCGCCACAGGCAATGTAACGCTCCCCCGCCCTTATCCTTTCGGAAAGTGGCATATACGGGGACATTATTTTGAGTTGCTGAATGGACATATAGTTATCCTTGTCGTGCCTGTCCTTCTGCTCAACCCACTTCTCCCAGGAGCGTATGAATTTATAAACCTTTATCATAAAGGCGGCAACAGTGAGCACCGCAGTTACAACCGCACCTGCCGTTATTATATTATCTGCCATAATCCACCTCACACACTACCGCCAAGGGCAGTGATTGCATCCACAAGAGCTTTGTACGCCTTATCAGTGTCCTTGTTATACACACAACTGATGCTCACTGACGGATTATCCGAAGACAACACCACAAATGGATGCACACTCACAAGATTTTTTATTTTGCCTTGAGAATCAGGCGTTGCATATTGAGGAGTTACATAAGGTTGATATTCCGTGTGCTTTTCACCTAACTCCAACTGAGGACAAACGAACTCGCCCATTGTCCCCTTTTCTTTGCCTATAAAGATAATAACCATCCAGGATGCATTTGATGGCGTGGTAAAGACTGTGTTTTCCACTGCAGATACAAAGTTTATATATGAGCCTGCCGAGTCGTAGAACGACACCAATGTTGTAAATCCCTCAGTTATGCTCTCAACCGAAAGTGCATATTTAGTGCCGGGAGAAACCTTAAAATCCAGGCCAAGACCATACCAACCAGCCGAACAACTGACGGTAAGTTTACCTGTACCTTCATCAAATGAATAGGCATTTTCAACAGGCTTGTAATAACCGTTACCCGACACAGTAGCAAATATGTTTTTGCCTGTAAAAACATGTGTACCTATTTCAAAACCCGAAAGAGTACGGCCTTTGAAATCGAGCATATTTTTACCACCGCACTCAACAACCGTATTTTCAGCGCCTTCACCTGTAACGGTAACATCCAAAAAATGAGAAAGTGGCGAAATGTCATCAATCATAACTAAACCCACACCATCTTTTTCTCCCTTGATAGAGTTGGCATTATCAGTGACACGGCTATTAACCATATCCCGAAGACTAGCAACAGACGACTGCACCTCTTGTAAATCTGTTTGCACATCTTGTGCAAATTGACTTAATTGTGCTATATCTCCATCGTTTTGCTGAATCTCCTCACTAAGGTTATCCGCCTTGTCCTGTAACTGCGCAATACTTCCCTGCAAATCAACGATGCAATCATTTACTGCACTTTGCCCCGAAATCACAGAGTCGAGTGTTTTTTGTGTCTCGGTCACACGATTATCCACACCATTTATGATTTCTTCAAGTTCGGTTCTATTGGTCTGCATATTCTTAGACAAACCATTCATAACATACACCAACTCAGACCTGGTCTGTTTTGTTTTTTCTGCCTGTTCACAAAGGCCCCTGTATACTGCAGCAGCGCTTGGGTACTGTGCATCTGTGGAAAATTCATTTACATCTGTTATCTTGTTCGGTGTTTTTTCAGCAACCTCACTTAACAGATCAATTTTCTCCTCACAGTTCCCTAAGAACTCTCCCAATTCTGTAAGAGCAGAATTCAATGCAGCTACGGAATACACCTGACTATCGGTAAATGAGCCTTCAAGATCAACCTCTCCCACAACGTCTGATTTCGGGAAAGTTAGCGCACTGACAGTTGCACAGTACCTCTCGAATTCCGAAATTGTAGGTATTTTTTCAACGCTGATTTTTTCATTGTACGAGCCCTTATTGACATAAAAGCAGGCAGGTTTAGGTGAATACATAAGACTAAGTTCACCTGCTTCATTCTCGCTGTATGCATAAACACCCAAAATCGCTGTACCGCTTTTAAGGGATGGAATGTAACATTGCGTTCCCGTAAGCGGAACAGGAATATTGTTGAACATTGCAGTAACCGTAAGACCGTCGAAGCACTCAGGCAACACGAAATCGCACAAATTGACATTCAATTCACTTTCGTTTACAACAACACTCTCTGTTATACAAACACTCTCTTTAGTAACTTTAATCTTCAAAACATCACCCCTTACGAATACTTGTCATACATAACCTGCAGATATTTTTCATAATTGATGTACTTTGACTTTAAATTCTTGTTTCGCTCGAACATATCCTCGGTGAGTATTCTGCCGTTACCCGTCATTGCCACAAACTGCTCGTATGTACTGGGATAAACGGTATATTCATTAGTTTTCTTTGTATTTTTAGACTTAGTTGATGAAGAAGATGATGATGATGACTTTGCAGCCGCAGACGCTTTCTGCGCCGCAAGTTTCTCCTGTGCAAGACGATATTCTCTGTCTTCGTTTGCTTGTTCACGCTCAGCCTCTGCTTTTTTAAATGCCATTTCCTTTTCAAATTCCTGTCTGTCCAGCTCGTCCTGAAGCTTCTTGAAATCAAAATCGCGGTCATTTTCCCAAGCATCCACCTGTGCGAGAAAAGCATCAAACTCTGCATCACTCATCTGCGAAAGCTTCTTCAACAGATAGTCACCATCGGAATAATACTGTTCAAGAGTATCAAGGTATTTATCGTAGTCATCACCATCAAGACCGCGCAACAGAGTAACATCCTCAATAAGCCTGTCACCTTCATCGGAATACATTTCATAAGCCCTGTCTCTCAGCTCGAGTGCTATACCGTTCAGTTCATCAAGATAATCAGCATAAGCCTGGTTACCCGCAGTAACTGCATAAGAATTGGCATAGCCACCTGTAAGTGCAGATGCCTGTCCCACAGTATCACGCATTGCCTTTTGCCCGTTTTCGGTATAAAGCTGTCTATACTGCTGATACAACGGGTCAGACTGCATATCGTATCGAAAATCCTCTCTCGTCAGAATATCATTAACAAGGCTTTGTATCTGGGCATCATATTTACTTTTATATTCATCGGGCTTGGTATTTTCCCATTGAGACAATTTATTTTCCGCATCCTTGACCGCCTGACTTTTCTCATATTCAGGTCGCTTGGCGGAACTGCTCACTGTAGTAGTTGATGTTGCAGGCTTACTGCTGTTTACAGAGGTTGATTTTTTATTAAGCGAACCCCATGTTATATTGCCCACAACACCATCAACACTCAAGCCGTTTTTTCTTTGATAATCCCTGACTGCATCACGGGTTTTATTACCGAAAACACCATCAACCGTAAGGGAATAGCCTTTTTCATTAAGGCTTTTTTGAAGTTTCTTAACATCCTCTCCTGAGGAACCATAAGATATTGTAGAATAGGCTATTTCAATCATCCTTTCTTTTAATATATCCAAACCAATTTATGCACCCTTATAATCCGCAACATAAAAGCCGCTTATGTAAATCTGTGTATCGGGCATTATAGGCACATCCGAACGGACAACTATGTAACCGCTTCCATAAAGCACACCCGCCGTACTTTGACCACCACTTTCAAATCCGACCATACAATTCATGGGCATAAACAAACCCGGATACCGGTCACTAACCTTGGCAACATAATGGGTGTCATTTGCGGCAAGTCCCGTGTTAGCGCTAAGTCTCATACGGACGAAAACAATATCGAGTGCTGGATAATATCGCAAATCTGCCAACAAATCCTTTGCCTTTTCAGTACATTCGCAACCTATTTTTTCATAATTAAGCATACCCGAAAGTTCTATGTTACCGTTAACCTTCATATCCCAGTTAACATCAAGAAGGTTGTCCTTCTCAGAAAACTTACCGAATGCGGCACCCTTACCGCCCTTTCTGATATTGAATGGTATATCACCACCGGGAAGATAAAGAACCGTCTCAATACCACTTGTATTTATCCCGTCCTTAATTGTGATACAAACTACATAAGATTTTGTCACGTCAAAGGCACCACCAAAAGGCACGTTGATTTTCGGCATTGCTACAGGAGTACTCCAGCTCTCAGATTGGGAGGCCTTATATTTAATCGTCGCAGAATAAGTGTTTTTGCCGTTAACCGAGCTTACGTCAGTAGTGTATCTAAATAGCGCGTAAGTCCCCATAGAATCGGCCGCACCTATTAAATCACATCTGTTAAAGGCATCAACCTTTATTGAGGGTGGTGAATAATCCCGCACGTTTATGGTCGCAGTTTTCACGGTACTAAGCCCCCTGTTATCCTTTACGGTAACAGTTATCTTTACCTGTCCCGACTGCGTAAGCTCAAAGGTTGAAGGTAGCTCTCTTTTTGTAACATTACCCACAGTAATAGTGGCAGTATAGTAATCCGCACCATATTTATATGTAATATTGGCAGGCTCTACAGTAAGAGTTGACACACCCTTTACATATTCATTCCATCCGGAAGGCACACCATTATTGTTGCGAGTAATCAGCAATTCGAACGAAGGCTTGAAATTATCAGTGGCGGGAATAACAATCTTGATACTGTAAGATGATGACCCTGCTTTTTCACTGCCATTGTAAGTGTCAATAATTACACTCAATGTACCGTTAAGACTTTTTTGTATCTCACTTGTCCAGGCAATGGGTACCGTGAAATCCGCAACACTCACACCGGCACCAATAGATACCACCTGACTTTTCGTACCCAATGACCATTTGATTTTATGGGTAAATGTACTTGATGGTGCATTGATTGTTGCCCTTACAGTACCACCGGGATTCACCGTAGTATCTGCAAATGTGAGCGTCGATGCTTTACCAAGCGGAGTACACTTGAAAGTTCCGTTCACAGCACCGCCCGTCAGATTATCATTACCAATAGTGAACTGACCGCTGACAGACAGGGTCAGCGTACCATCGGAATTGTGCGCCACATCCCCTGTCCAGGATGCCAGACGGCAATACACATTATTTCTGGTATCAATAACAAGATTTTGGCTGACCTTTGTTGCTCCGCCAATTTTCAGGACAACGCTATTCTGACCTTCAATAAGGTTATAAGCAGATTCACTAACGCCGTCATTTCGACGTAGGAAAAAGTTTGCTGTTATATTACTTTTGTTTTGAGAGAAGTTCTGGGAGTTCTGTATAACAGTAATCCACAAATCATACTTACTCCCCAGACTACCTGTACACGAACCAAAAATATTAGCCATTTATCCACCTCACTTCAAGTCCGTTATCTGTTGAATCAAACATAAAATACCCTTGTTCACTATTACCGATTTTAAGGTAATCGAGGACATGAGCATCTGTTATATAAAGGCTGTTGCCCGAAATGTACGCAATTTCCGTGGTGCCACGATAAAACGAAAGTCTGTCATTGGTAAAACGCGCCTTGATATTGCTATCAGTCCTGCCGATTTCAATACCGTAAACACCCTCAGATAACTCACCGCGCCTTATATAAACCTCAAGCTCCGATACATATTCCGACAAGGATGCCTGAACATCACCAATATTCTCTGCGGTCTGTTGAAACCGCTGATTAAAGGTTTCTGTAACATCTGACGCGTTCTGCACAATACGGGACTCTATACGCCCTTCTAACTGTTCAGTTTCATTCTTTGTAGTATAAACATTTTCCACCTGAGAAATAATGGCATCAGACTGAATCGAAAGTTCACTTCGGGCAGTTTTTTTATATTCCTCCAAATTCAGCGCATCTGCATCCACATCATCTCTCAATCTTCCCTGTTCGTCGGAGAGATTCCCGATTTGGCTTTGCAGCATCGCCTGTTCATTGCCGAGAGCGCCCACATCCTGCCTTACATTTTCCACGCTTTCTGCATTAAGGCTTATGCTTTGCGCCTGTTGGTCAAGCGTAGTCTGCAAAGTGTTTTTATAATCTCCGAATTCACTTTTAGCTAAGAATTCTCCCGTAACATTTTGCAATAGTTGGGACTCTGATTCATGAATTGCAGATTTATAATTATTTTCAATTTCATCGGCAGTTGATAGTATCTGCTCCTTTAATTCATTGAATTTTTTTACACTTTGTGACTGAAGCTGCTTCACCCCAACAGACTGACTTTTCTTTGATTCCTCAACAACCTTTTTTATTTCGTGAATCTCACCATAGCTTTTGTCAGATAGGGCAAACGAAAGGACCTCGTTAAGCTCATACAAATAATGCTTAAGAAGTAAAAATTTGTTATCTTGAGAATATCTGGATGATGTAATATCAGGTACAATCAGGTTAAGGTCATACATACACATCACTCCCAAGACCGATATTGCGCATTACAGAGAATATGGTTATATCACCTTTACCTTCAAACAAGAATTGAATATGGTCACAACGGGGCGAATTGATGCGGATGTTGAACGACCTTGTTTCATCAAGATATTCTTCGGCACACTGAGTGAATTCTCCGCTACTGTTGATGTCGTGAAAAACTCTCATCACAGAGCCTTTTTCACCCCTACCTCGTATGGTGAAGGAATTGTAATATTTATTGCAAGGTAAGCCCAATCCCCACAAGCCTGTACGAAAACTCCAGTTTATGTCGTCCTCAAATTCAAAGCCTTTCAGTTCACCCGTGAATGAACCATACATATTTTCTGCATCAAGCAAACCAATTCTGTGATAGTCATTCTGCCTTTCAACAAAATAAAGATTGGAGTCATTTACGGTGAAAAAGCTTATATCTATTTCATCTTCACGAGTCCATATTGCTTTTTCCTCGTCATAGCAAAAAAGATGTCTGCAACCCTTATTGTCATTCATACAAATATAGTATTTATTGCCCACGGCACCACCAACCGCTCTGCTGTATCGACCCTCACCCAGGTCCTCACCGATATTCACAGGCACACCGCCTTCGTAGGCGCACACACCCGTAGGCGATTTGTAGTAAAGGGTTTCGTTGAGTCGGACAAGGGATTTTGAGCTCGTTTTTTCAACGCCTCGAATAAACGAGGTGGTAACAGTAAATGGTGGATTCTGTCCGTATATTTTATGAACACAATTTTCCTTGAAGAAAAGCACGTAACCTCGATATGGTATGCAGGCAGTAAACTCACCGTCAGTACCTACACTTACCGCAAAGCTGTCTGTTGATATACCCTCATAGGCATTGAAATTAGTAGGGTCACCCAGACGCGATGCATAAATCTCGTTTTTCTCCGACGAGCAACCCCACAGTCTGTTGTTGCTTTCACACACAAAATCCATATCAGGCACTCGACGGGACACGGTAAATTCATCGGTTATGGTAATTTTCGAGGATACAGATGCAGTTATGATAATAAATTCCGGTCCAATATCCTTGATTACATAATCACCTGAAATACCTGCCTTTTCAAAACCCGACAAGCTAACTCCATCGTGAAGCTTAAACTGTACTCCGATACCCGGGCAGGTTATTTTCACCCGGGTACCGCTCAGCTCAACCCATGAGCCCATACCCTGAGAGAATTGTTTGAGAACAGGTGTTTCATCCGAAGTATCAAGCCACAAATCGCCGTTACTTCCACTTTCCGGCTCTGTTGCGGAGGGTATGTAATCCGTATAGTCCTCTCCATTTGTATTACACAAGCTACACACCGCACCGGTGGAGGTGAATTCTGCCTCAAGAGTGCCATAATCGGAATAATCCTTTGTGTTTATATAAACCTTATCGGGAAAAATCACAAGCCGTGAGCCCATAGAAACAAAGGTTCTTTCATCAGAAGAAAGACCGAAATAAGGCTCAAGGATTTTCTCACCGCCAATGTAAAGGTAGCCGTCGCGGATGTAGCAAAGCTTTTCTTTTGAAAACAAGCCATAGAAATATCCTTTAATACTGTCAAAATATCCTCTTTTGGCTCGGGGTGACAATGCAGGAAAATTCCTTAGACTCATATTTTCCTGATGCGAAAAACAATTCTCAGGGATTATTGTTTTATTCACATATCCTCCAAAGGTTGAAATAAAGTCGCTTTTCCTGTCTGTTTCATCAAGAAATGGCTTATACAATCAAATCACCTGCCGTTATCTTTGTTCTCTTCACAACTCTCTCTTGCCTGTTGATATAATCAAAAACTTCCTTGTAGGTGCTGTTAAATAACATTGCCGAGTTGTTGAATCGGTCAATTTCACCGTTGTGCAAATCAAGGCTCATTTTGAGATAGTACACATAAATTTCACCGAACGCGTCAGGCACCGCAAGAACCTTGTCATGAGGTGTTTCAAGTGAATACCCGTCGAATTCACCATAGCCTCTGGGTGTGAGAATTTCTGCATACACCTTGTGGTCAAGCTGTGAAAGCCACTGGATTTTCAAATGGAATGGGGCGGTGTTCGGATGCTCTCTGTCAAAAAGCTCAATAGCTTCGTAAAGCGTCATAGAACCACTCCTTAAAGAGAAATGTTGGCATCAATGTATTCGGCAGAGATTGCCGCCATTTTCTCACTGTTTTTGATAACCTCGGCAAAACGCTCGGGAATTTCAACTGTTTTGCCTGTCTGTACGAGAATACGCTCACCATTGACCGCAATGAAACGCTCTGTATCATTACGCGACTGCTTGGGAATAAAAACACTCACAAGCTTTTCTGATGTTTTATCTGTATTTTTGTTAGCCATAATAAACCTCCATTTTGTTCGGGAATGTGGTGTAAAACCACATTCCCTTTTAATTAAAAATTGTAAATTCAAAATTTAAAATTCAGGGGCACTGCGTGCCGATTATTAAGCTATCGCAAACAACAAGTTTACAATTACGGCGTAGCCCCGATAATTTTGCATTTTTCATTCTGCATTTTGCATTTAATTGGCCTTTGCTGTTGCAGAGAATGTTGAGCCGCTTTCTACACGAATCATATACTCCTCAACAAGACGCTTTGCGGTTTTAAGACCCTTCCAGCCAATAGATGAACGCTGATTGAGGGGATCGTTGCCATAGCCCTTCTGTTTTACAATGTGTTCAACACCACCGCCGTTTACGCTTGTAACACCGTAAGCATCGGCACCGATAATCATTGTTGCAAATACTGCACAACCGCTTGCACCCTCGTTCCAGATTTTCGCCTCGGTGCTTTCAACGAAACGCACACCGCCAAGGCAACCGATTTCACCCTTAAGCATATTTTCGGGTGTGGCATATTTCTGCACATCCATCCACTGATTACCCGCTTCCTGCATAAGGTCGTAGGCAACATAGGGGTGGATAATGCCAACATAGTAACCATCAATCTTGGGCGCATTCATTGCTTTAAGTTCTGCTGCCGCCTTGAAAACATCCTTAACACGAAGAAGTGATGTTTTGTCGATTGCGCTACGTGAGGTAACTGCTGTTTCAGTTGTACCGCTCACCTTAGGACAATAGAGCACATTTGTACCGCCAACGATTTCGTTACGAACAATGGTATCCATAGTAAGACCTGCCTGTGAAGCAAGCTGTTTTGTTGCCTCTACGATTGTGTTATCAACAGCAGTAAGCTCAAGAAGGTCTGACTGCTCAATGTAGTCACCGTACTGCTCAACAGTTGCACTGATGCTTGAAACATTGAGCTTGTTACCTGTAGGTGTTACGCCCTCTGTAAGGGGAGTAAGTGCCTTAGGAAGTGATGAGAACTTGCGGAATTCGATAATCTTACCGCCGTTCTTGGGAATATCTCGCTTCTGACCGAACTGGTCGTGTACAAGATAAGGTGATGCAAGTGTGATAAGTGTCTTATCATAAAAGGTTTTCATCTCTGCTGAGAGAGTATCTGATGTAGTTGTGTTAACCTCGTCACCTGCGGCAAAAAGCTGAATATTAAAAATATAATCTGTCATAAAAATTCCTTTCTTAACTAAACAGTTTTTTGATTGCGCATTTCCGCCAACCCCTGGGGTCAAAAAGAAATATTGGCACCATTCTCAACCTGTTTAAGTATTTTCAAAATATCTTGTGAGGTCAGGGAATTGACATCCACCGAAGTAACAACTGCACCCTCTGAGCTTACGCCATTCTCCACAGGTCGCATTCCACGGGCTTCAATACCGTGAACAACCTGTCGTCGTACTTTATCGGCAGTAAAAGCAACTGCACCACCCAGAATTTCATCACGATGTACTGTTTCATAAGCGGTTTTAAGCGGGATACCACTCAAAAGGAGTCTTCCGAACATAGGGTCAGCCCTCAGCTCTGTCCGCAAATCAAAATCAGGTATATTCTTCTGAATTTCCTTACTTTGGTTTATCCACGAACCGATTTTTTGTCGGAGATTGTTCTGTGCAGAATTACCTTCGGTAGCCTTATTATCATTAGATAGCGCCTGTGAAAGTGATTCCACATCATCCTCTGCAACACCGTATTTTTCACACAAAGTACTGATAAGCGGTTGGGCTTTATCCTTGAAAGCCTCAAGCTCCTTGGTCTGTTTAAAGCGCTTGTCAATAATCGCCTGTGTTCGTTTGGAAAATTGCTCCTTGAATTTGCCATTGATAAGGTCATTGAATTCTGTATCAGGGTCATTTTCCGAGGCACTTTCCTGCCCGGCGACGGCAAGGTTTTCGCCCGTTTCCCCGACTGCAGCTTCGCCCTCACTTGCAAAAAGCTGTAAATCGGGAGTATGCCATATAATTTTTTTCATTTCTTTTTCCTTTCATAAATAAAAGTAAATCCAACATCGTCTTTCCGAAGTGTCATTTATACAAACTGCGTCGGCCGTACGCAGATATAAACAATTTATTCTATTCGTATATTCTGAGGATAACTTTCAGCCAGCATATAAAGTCCTGTCATAAAAGTATCCACAATCCCCTTTACCCTCTCGCGGGAGAAATCAAAGGGTTCGAACTCCATACACACATATCCGTCACGTACAATTTTGCGAGAAAACCTTACTCTGTCACTGGATTCCTCATCCACCAACGTGTTAAGAAGCGTATATACAAGGCAGGAAACTCCTGCACAAACCAAATCCTGTCCCCTTGGGGCAGAGTTACTGTGCCCCTCGGCAATAATCAGGGTTTTGTCATAATAATTGCGGTAAGTCACCGTTGTCATAAGGGAACCACCTCTGAAGTGATTCGCGCAAGCACCTGTTCTTTACCCTCAAAATCCATCATACCTAAAGCCATAACTGCCTGACTTCGCATTTCCGGGTTAAAAATACCTGCAGAATATAACTGTAAGGCAAGCTCATTCTGACTGATTTTTGAAAACGGACTCGATTTTTCCGCGCAGACTTTAATGTCAAAAACAGGCTTTCTTATGTAAACATCATTACCGAATCCCCCTGTACTGATTTTCACACCCGAGTTATCATAAGCGATAAACTCCTGCTGACCGTTAGCTCCAAGAATCCTGAAAAACCTAGGCTCATCATAGAACTGTCTTATCAGCTCCACCGCGAGAGAATTAAGCTCCGAAAACGCTCTGTATCCGCTTTTCACCATATCACGGGTCAGTTTGCTTCCCGCCTCCTGCAAAGCCGCTATTGCACTTGCAGCAGTAACACCGCTTGAAACACCGCCCTGCGAAAAGTCACGGTTTCCGCTTGTTTCCTTTAGTTCGTCAATTTTACTGTTAAGGATGCCGAGATAAACCTCGGGTATGCCCGAAAGTCTGATTTCACGGATGCTGTCCTCGCCAAGGTTGCTACCCGCAACATGAACAAAATTATTGCTCCAATCAGCAAACTCTTCTTCATTTACTGCCCCTGCAGAATTGATAAAATAGCGTGGATTTGATGCCATTGAAGCGTTACGCACAAGGGCATTTGAAAGCATATCAATCTGTTTCTGGGCATCCTTCATTATGTCGATATAACCGAATCCGCAGGGTGTTCCTTCCTCAACAAAAAGAGTATCAAATACAAAGGGATATTTGCCGTGGTCATAAAAACCTCTGTCACGACACAGCGGGTCATTTTCGGAAGCGTATAACAACTCACCTGCACAGAACTTCATATAATGCACCTGTTCAACACCGTTGACAATGATTTTGTAATAACGGTCGATAACCGCACTTTTGTGGGAAGTATCAACTGCATCGTCGTAAACATAGTGAGAAATCTCTACAGCAGAGCCACCTAACTTACCCTTTAGCTGAGGATAAAGTGACACAAGGGTGTCATTGTCCATCAGCTCTACGTGAAAAATGTTTTTGCTTTTCTGAATATCCTTGATACCCGGCTCCCAGAACAGATTGAGTATGTCAATCTGCTTGATTTCAATATCACCAAGACCGTTGTTCTTCAAAGGATTCCAGAACATTCCATAAACTGCCGTACCTGCTTTGAGCTTGTACCACCAACAATCACTGTAAATCTTTTCGAAACCATTTCTCTCAAAGACAACAGGCAGAATCTGTGATAGAATTTCTGCCGCACGACTGTCGCTTGACTCCCGGGGCAAGACACTGACCGCCGGGAAGTTATCCATAGCATCGGCGTGTTTATTTGCAATGGAGTTAAAAAGCCATGCAGAAGCATTTTCATTACTCTGACCTGCCCTCAACTGTTCCCAATGTCGCATTTTAAACCATTGCTCGTTATCAATTATTCTGCTTTCAAGGGTTGTTTTCGCATCCTTGTACTTTTTGAGTATGTCGGTTGCCGTTTCAACCTGCTCTTTACCTATAATGCCGAAAAGTCCTGTCTGAGTTGCTGTCTTTTCTGCTTTGTAGAGCTGTGTTACTTTTTCGTTTTCTTCTATCATCAATTTATCTCCTTAAATTTTTCTGTATCTTCCTTTGCACAAATCAAGGGGGTCATCACCCAGGCTTATATCTGACTTTTTACAAACAGGTGCAATAGGACGCGCCATACACATATAGCGCACCTCGTCGGCTATATGGTCCTCGCCTGTTGTGTCAAGGTCCTCGGGATTTGTATTACTGAATTTAAGCTCGGGCAGCGTACGGATAAAACCCTTGCAGGTGTTGAACACATACATCATCGGTATGCCATCCTCGTTGAAGTTCAATCGATAATGCACTTGCATCCAACCGGGCAGACGCTTGTTATCCCCCTTACTGAAAAATATACCGTTTCTGTTTGCTGCCTCAATAATTGCCTCACCACGCGAGGCATCCCATATAGACGGGTCGGCAACACCGAGAATGTTTTTGTTTTTCAACCATCTGTGTTCACGCTCAATACGGGCAATCTCCGAAAATATTTTTTCGGGTGGCCACTTCACACCCTCATCGGGCGTTTTGGTGCAACCATAAAGCTCCATTATCCTGTAGAGTCTGCCGTCGTAATCCACCGCCCACCAAGCACAGGAAAAGGGCTTGGCATAACCAAAGTCAAAGGAGCGGTAAATAAGCCAATCAGGTGGTATTTCAAATGGCTCGATAACATGGGTGTTCACACCATCGGAATAGTGTTCAGGACTATCCCTGAACTCCTCAAAAAACTGTCCGTCAAATATATCCCAATTACCAAAACGGTGAGCCTGGCGGAGCTTTTCAGGGAGACTGTCAAGAACCTTAACATACTCGGGGTTTTTAGCCATAAGCACCGTGTTGTCATCTATCGTTGCAGGGATAAATTCATAATCATCAGGGTCTTCCGCACCCTCATAACGCCCTTTCACAAAAAGGCGTTTGAACCAGTTGTGTCCCACTCCGCCGGGGTTTCCTGTAAAATACATACGGGGCTTGAAATCGTTTCGGGTTGTTCTGTTGCAGGTAGTAAGGAACTGTATCTGTGTAAATGTAAAATGAGTACATTCCTCAACACCGATAACATCATATTCCTGTCCCTGATACTGATAAATATCACCCTCTGTATCACAATAGCCAAGGCGGATTCGCGAACCATTGGGGAAGATGAACGCTCTTTCCTCACGCTTATATCGGGCAATACCGTTTAATTGTGCAAGTAGTGGCAACAAATGATTTTCACGGAGCTCGGGAAGAGTTTTTCTCAAAAGCAAAAGCTTTAACCCCGGATAATTAAAGGCAAGAAGCACAAACTTTGTTCGCAAAGCCCAGGATTTGCCTCCACCACGGGCACCGCCATAGCCAACGAACCTTTTAGTGCATTGGAAAAATTCCGCCTGTTTTTTATTAGGTGGTGAAATTACAAGCTCTGTCACTTTGACCATTCCTCCAGCTGTTTTTCAAGACGGATAAGCACACCGTCACACTCTCCAGCATCACAATCGCAATCTCTGAGAAGTCCGTAAAGTTCACGCAGGGCACCGATACTCTCCTTGAGAAACCTTGCATCAAGGTCAGGTGAACCTGTTGCCTTAAATGATTTGAGTGCCTTCTTCACCATATCATCCACAAGCACACTCATATTTGATGCAGCAGAGGATATACGCTTCGCCTTTTTTGCATCATTACTGTTACTCAATGGCGTAAGCCCCTTTCATAAAGCAAACTTACTGCTCTGTAATGTGGACATTTTCTGCCACTATTAGAACAACAAACATTTACAATATGCTCTGTTTTTGCTGACTTTGCTCGGAAAGAATGAGTCGTTTTCCCTGTGTCGCAGAGTCCCTCGCAGACAATAAAATCCTTACCGTGCTTTACAAAAAACGGACATTCAACAAGTGCTTCCAATTCCTTTGACATTTTTAAACCTCCTGAAAAAAATCACTTTAAGTACGATTCAAGGTATTGACATAATCGCACAAACGAGTTATAGTATTAGTCGAAAAGTGTACAGATTTCCGAACCACAACCGCATTATAGTACAGGATTTTGTACTTTTCAACCCCAAAATGAACATTTGTTCGTTTTTAGACTTTTTTTGTAAGTTTTAACAAACCAAAGAGAGGAAAATACACCTATGTACGACAAAATATACAAATTATGCCAGGAAAATGGCATAAAACCTGCCCATTTATGCAATGCAATCGGTATTCCTAAGAGCACTTTAACCGAATTAAAGACAGGTAGGACCAAGAATTTGTCGACACAGACATTACAGAAAATTGCACAGTACTTTAACATATCATTGGGTTATTTTGATGAAGTCCCCGACCCCGTTGACGGCATCCGTGACCGACTTTTTGAAAAAAGAAAACTGCTCTTCGACCTTTCAGACAAGGCAACCGAAGAACAGCTTGATTCATTTCTTGTTATGTTTAAAGCACTTGTTGATAACGAGGAGGACAAGGTTTGATTCACATCCGCGAAATTAAAATGCCGCTGACAGTCAGGGCTTTTACTGTGCCCGACTCCAACGGCGACTATAATATATACATAAATATGGATTTATCCGACGAAGCAAAGAGGAAATCCCTTGCCCACGAAAAAAGCCATATACAGAACGATGACTTTTCGAAGGATTCCCCTGCTCACTTAATTGAAAAAATGCTCAGCCTGTAAGCTTACAAGCTGAGCATTTCATTTTTATTCACCAAACTTCATTTTTGCCAAATCTCTGTAGTTAATAAGCTTGATACCGAGAGAATCAATGTGCTGAAGTGTCTGTGGGTCAGAGAACAACTTGTGCTCCCACACACGGCGGTGCCATGCACCTGTGATTGCCTTAAGCTCATCACTTTCAAGAGCGGGATGAATGTATGTTTCTGTCACACCCTCGGGGAATGAACGATAAAGCTCATATATGTATTCCTTGAAGTTCTCATAGCTGTCATTCTGAGGTCCGTTCCATTCACCTGGGATAAGGTAATCAGGCACAGCAACCTTAAGAGAATTAGCGTGAGCAACAATCTTGTCAAAGAACATTGCGATAAGGTCTGTATCAATCTTAACATCCAATGTAGCGTTGCCGAACATCTCAGGAACAAACACACCGGGGAAACGGAAAGGAAGTCCTTCCTCACCTGCAATATCAAGTGTAAGGTTAAGAAGCTCAAATCTGCCGGACTCAATACCATAAAGTGAACCCATATGGTTATCAAGATGAGAGGGTGTCACACCAAATGACTTAAAACGCGCAATCTGCGCTTTGATTTCGCTTTCAACCTGGTCAAGGTCACTCTTTTCCTCAAACTCATCGGACTCGTGGTACATAAAATCCTCACTGTCACGAAGTGAGCTTGTGTCACCCTGTGCAAGAGGTGACCATCTGTAATTGCCCCATTCACTTGTGAAGGTGAGATGAACACCAACGGCATATTCCGGGTGAGCTGCCGCCCACACACCTGCCTCCTTCGCCCATGAGCATGGAGTCATTATTGTGGCAGATGTTATACCGCCCTTCTGGAAGAGGTCAAAAACCGCCTGGTTAGCGGAGTGACACATACCGAAATCGTCAGCGTTGATAATGAGATACTTATCCATAATACAATCTCCCTTCGGAATA
>JAZRFZ010000145.1:0-3843 GCA_045643925.1 Acutalibacteraceae bacterium
TGCTCTCCGCCAAAAATTAAGGAGTATTACCTGAAAAGGTAGTACTCTTTGTTTTTGGTTAGAAAAATGTTTCTATTGTAATTATCTCCACTTTGCTTTATACTGAACTTGTATTTTTATTTCGAGGTGACTTATGAAGAAGTTTATTAAATTCACATTACTCGGCTTGGTTGCCATAATTCTTGTTGTTGCGACTGTACTTGTGGGTAACACATTCTTGTATTATGGTCATTATAAGGACAATAAAAAACCTGTGGATATTACAGTAGAAAACGCAGATAACATCAGAATGATGAGCTGTAATCTCCGTTGCATCAGCCCTACAGATTGGGGCAAAAAAGCGTGGTTTTACCGTGCAGACCTTATGATGAATGCACTCGGTGAACAGGCACCCGGAATCATCGGCTTTCAGGAGGCTACCAAGTGGCATTGTTCTTACCTTACCGATGTGCTGACAGGCTATGATTCTGTCATAACATATCGTGACGATGCCTTCAATTCAGAGGGTTGCCCCATATTCTATAACACATCACTTTATAAGCTTGTTGACAAAGGCTCCTTCTGGCTTTCAGAAACACCCGAAGTGCCTAGTAAATCCTGGGGTGCACAGTATAACAGAGTGTGCAGTTACGTTATTCTTACTGATATAGCATCAGGCAAGGATTTTGTGGTTTTCAACACTCACCTCAGCCACGTGAGTGACGAGGCAGGCATTAACGGAATCAACGTTGTGCTTGATAAAATTGCAGAGTTTGGCTCACTTCCTGCGGTGATTATGGGTGACTTCAATGCCGAGGAAGGCTCTGTTACCTATAACAGCGTGACAGAGAATTTTGACGATGCGATTTACCGAGTGGAAAAACCCGATAAATCCCATACCTACAATGGTTGGGGCGATTCAGCAAAGTTTAAACGAATCGATTATTTTATGGTTTCAAAAGCAGGGGTTAAGGTAAACTCTTATAAAGTATTGCCGGCAGTAACCGATGATGGCGTTTACCTTAGCGACCACTGTTCCATAGTTATGGATGTAACAGTAGAATAAAATTAAAAGGATATGAGGATTTTATTGCACACCTCATATCCTTTTATTTTATAACTCATTTAAAAATTCTTTAATTCTTTCCAAAGCCTTGATTATATGCTCGGGAGAGTAGCAGTATGAGGCTCGTATAAAGCCTTCACCACCCTTGCCAAATGCTGTGCCCGGCACTACCGCAACGCGCTTTTCTTTTAATAGCTTTTCGCAGAATTCATCGCTAGAAAGTCCTGTGGATTTTATTGAAGGGAATGCGTAAAATGCACCCTTAGGCTCACGGCAGGTAAGACCCAGATCGTTGAATCCTTTTACTATAAGTCGTCTTCTGCGGTCATATTCGTTGTGCATATTTTCAACGGCATCCTCACAGTTGCGCAGAGCTTCAATAGCCGCGTACTGGGATGTGGTAGGGGCGCACATTATTGCGTATTGGTGAATTTTAATAATCTGCGCCATAAGCTCACGGGGACCGCAGGCATATCCCAGACGCCAACCGGTCATTGAAAATGCCTTTGAAAAACCGTTGACTGTAATGGTTCTTTCCCACATTCCGTCAATTGATGCAGGGGAAATATGTTTGTCATCGCCGTAAGTTAATTCAGAGTAAATTTCATCAGAAATAACAGCGATATTTGTGTTTTTAAGTACCTCTGAAATGGCTGTTAAGTCAGCCTTTTCCAGGATTGCGCCTGTGGGATTACAAGGGTAGGGCAGAATCAATAATTTTGTTTTATCGGTTATAACTGCCTTAAGCTCCTCGGGGGTAATTTTGAAATCGTTTTCGGCTTTTGTTTCAATAATTACGGGCACACCGCCTGCAAGTAATGTTATGGGTTCGTAGCAGACGTAACTGGGTTGGGGAATTATTACTTCATCCCCGGGGGCAACCAATGCTCTTATAGCGGCATCTATTGCCTCGCTGCCGCCTACGGTTACCAGAATTTCGTTAGTAGGGTTGTATTTAAGGGCATACTTGCGGTGCAGATAGTCAGAAATTTCGTTACATAAAACATCAATGCCCTTGTTTGCGCTGTATTTTGTTCTGCCGCGTTCAAGCGATGTAATACCCGCTTTGCGTATTTGCCAGGGGGTTTGAAAATCGGGCTCACCTACGCCTAAAGATATGACATCATCCATACTAGAGGCTATGTCAAAAAACTTGCGTATACCCGATGGCTTGATTTCCTGTACGGCAGAATTTAACATTCGGGAGTAGTCTATCATAAAAGAAAATTCCCCCTGCAATCATCTTCAGGGTCACAAAGTCCGGTATCCAATTCTTTGTATCGGCGCATAACAAAGTTTGTTACTGTTGATGTAACAGAGTCTATTGTTGCCAATTCTCTTGCTACGAATTTGGCTATATCCTGTAATGTTTTACCCTTTACCACAACATTAAGGTCGTATGAACCGGACATAAGGTAAACTGATTCTACCTCATGGAAAGACATAACTCTTTCGGCAACATCCTCAAAGCCTAACTCTGCTTTGGGTATAACATTGAGTTGAACAATGGCACTTACATAGGCATCATCAAGTTTATCCCAGTCCACAACTGCCTTGTATCCGCGTATGATACCTTCTTTTTCAAGACGTTCAATTTCTGCTTTTATTTCTGCTTCGCTTTTGCCCAGCATAGCCCCGATTTCTGCAGGGGTGTAGTGGGCATTTCTGCACAAAAGTTTAAGTATTTCTGTTCTCATAATGTGCTCCTTTATTATAAAAGTTTATCGTCATATACGGCTCTTTCGCCACCTATGAATTTGGGGCGTACCCTTGCACCCAATACGGTGGCATTACCGATTTTGTTATGCTTAAGCCTTACGGGCACTGCAACTTTTTTTAAGTGCATACCAATCATTGTAAAGCCAATGTCAATACCTGCATCTGCCTTGATTTCCTCAACAGCAACAGGCTCTTTAAAGGCCTTGTAAGCCGCAGTTGCAAATGAACCGCCTGCCTTAGGTTGTGGCACAACGTTCACCGGGTCACTCTGGGCGGCTTCTGACTCAATTATGATGGCTCTGTTAAGGTGCTCACAGCATTGTGCCGCAACAAAAACACCTTTTTCATCTGCCGCTTTTTTGATTCCGTCAAAAATCTCGTTGGCGGTGTCGGGGCTTGAATTTGTGCCTATTGTGTTACCTGTAACCTCACTTGTGGAGCAACCTACCACAAGTATATTGCCCTTTGTAAGGTTGGCGGTTTCTATAATCTCTGTGGCGGTGCTATATGCCTGCTCAAAAATACTGCTCATAATAATTATCTCCGAAAACATATATTAGTTTTTTCTATAATATTTTACACTCTTTTTCAAAAATGTAAAGAAAATTTTACATATTGTGGGTTGAAATATATGTGGTTTTGGGATATCCTAATATTACAATCCGTTTGGGGTTGAATGAAAAGAAAAGAGGCGATATTGTGGCTGTAAGATTTAATGAGGATAAAGAAGTTGTGGCAAGAATAAAAGAAGGACTCAAAGCAAAGGAAGGCTATTGCCCTTGCAGACTTGCCAAAACACCTGAAAACAAGTGTATCTGCGAGGAGTTTCGTCAGCAGATTGCTGACCCCGATTTTGAGGGTTACTGTCACTGTATGCTCTACTATAAATCAAAGGATTGAGAGGTTTTAAATATGGCAGAAATAGTTGTAACAAGCGTTAATTTTGAAGAGGCGGTTTTAAAAAGTGAAAAGCCTGTACTACTTGACTTCTGGGCAACCTGGTGTGGCCCTTGTCAGATGATTGCACCCATCGTGCATCAGATTGCAGAGGAAAATGACGATATTGTTGTTGGTAAGGT
>JAZRFZ010000146.1:0-4553 GCA_045643925.1 Acutalibacteraceae bacterium
AGTATTGCCCGAAAGCGGGATATACTGTCATATCAGATAGATGAAATCGAAAAGGCGGAGATTGACCCCGGAGAGTGGGAGCGACTTAAAGAACGAAGAAATGAGCTGCAGAATTTCGAGAAAATTCAGGCAGGTCTTTACGGCGCCTATGATGCTCTCAATGGTGGTGATTCCTATCACGGTGCCGTGGGAATGGTTTCGGGTGCATTCCGTGAACTCAGTTCAGTAGCATCTTTTTCACAGAATCTTCAAGAGTTGTCACAGAAATTAGGTGACATATACTATGAGCTTCAGGATGTGGCTGATACAGTCCGTGATTCTGTCAATGAAGATGGTTTTTCACAGGCGGAGTTAGAGAGTGTGGAGAACAGAATAAGCCTTATATACAACCTGAGTAAAAAATACGGTGAAACCGAGGAAGATATATTGAGCTTCCTCGAGAATGCCAAAAAAGAGCTGGATGAGATTTCCTTCTCCGATGAAAGACTCCTTGAATTGAAGGAGGAGGTTAAAGTCTGGGAGAAGAAAACAATATCCCTTGCAGAGGAAATATCCTTGAAGAGAAAAGCAACCGCCAAGGAATTTTCTGCGAAGGTCTGTGAGGAACTGAAGTTTCTGGATATGCCTCACATTCAGTTTGTTGTTGATTTTAAAGAGGTACCGCTTTGCGAAAACGGTGTTGATTCGGCAGAATTCCTTATTTCTGCCAATGTGGGGGAAGAGCCTAAAGCTCTTACAAAAATTGCAAGTGGCGGTGAGCTTTCCCGTATAATGCTTGCCCTTAAAACCATAATGGCTGATAAGGATAAAATCGAAACAATGATTTTTGATGAGATAGATACAGGCGTCAGTGGTCGTGCTGCACTTAAGGTGGCGTCAAAGCTCAAACAGGTTTCCTGTGGTAAACAGGTTTTGTGTGTAACCCATCTCGGTCAGCTTATGGCGTATGCAGATAGCCATTATCTTATCGAAAAAGCCGCCCGTGACGGCAAAACATATACAAGTGTAACACCACTTGATATGGAGGGCAGAAAAGGTGAGATTGCCCGAATTACAGGCGGTGGCACAGTGACAGACATACAGCTTGCCAATGCAGAGCAAATGATTATAGATGCAAGGAGTGACGTAATATGAAATTTGGTGTGTGCAGAGGTCTTGATGACCTTGTGGCAATGAAAGCCGCAAAAGAAGCAGGTGCAGATTACTTCGAAACAGGCTTTGGTTGTCTTGCCAATTTCAGCGACGAAAAATTCGCGGAAGGTAAAGCGATGCTTGATAACCTTGCTTTGGAGTGTTATGCCGCAAATGGCTTTATCCCCGGGGATATGCCTCTTGTGGGCGATAGTGTGGATTACGGAATTATTACCGATTACCTTGACCGAGGCTTTTCCAGAGCCAAGGATTTGGGTGTTAAAACAATCGTTCTCGGCAGTGGCAGAGCAAGAAGCTTTCCTGAAGGCTATTCTCTTGACAAGGCAAAGGAGCAGTTAGCATTTTTCCTTAGTGAATATGCTGCTCCTAAAGCTGAAAAAGCGGGTTGCATTATCGTGCTTGAACCCTTGCGTTTTTGTGAATCTTCAATGATTCATACTGTTGCTGATGGTGTTGAAATTGCAAAAATGTCAGGGAAGGGTAATGTTTTCGGACTTGCTGATTTGTATCATGTTTACGGCAACGAAGATAGCATTGAAAGCATAAAATCATTTAAAGGACTTGTTCGTCATTCTCACATTGCTGAGCCTGTTGAAAGAGTTTATCCATCACAGACTGACAATGACGAAATCAAGGTTCTGTATAAGGAATTTCTTGATGCTTTGAAGTTTGCAGGGTGTGATACTTGTTCTATTGAAGCTCGTACGGACGATTTTGCAGGGGAGATAGGCGCAGCCCTTTCCCTGTTGAAATCTGTTGACAATATGTAAAATCAGTTTTATAATCGAATTAACAAATCGAAAGGGATGTTTTTATGGGTAAAATTTTAGTAATGGATCATCCGCTTATTCAGCATAAGCTTTCAATTCTTCGTAATGTTGAAACAGGTTCTAAGGAGTTCAGAACACTTATTTCTGAGATTGCGACACTCATTTGTTACGAAGCAACAAGGGATTTGCCTCTTGAGGAGATTGATGTTCAGACTCCTATCTGCGTAACAAAGGCAAAGGTTCTTGCAGGTAAAAAACTTGCTGTTGTTCCCATTCTTCGCGCCGGTCTTGGTATGGTTGATGGTATGTTGGCTCTTGTGCCCTCAGCAAGGGTAGGCCACATTGGTCTTTATCGTGATCCCGACACACTTATGCCTGTTGAGTATTATTGTAAATTACCCGCTGATATTGAAGAACGTGAGGTTTTTGTTGTTGACCCCATGCTTGCTACAGGCGGTTCTGCTATTGACGCTATTTCACAGATTAAAAAGCGTGGACCCAAGCACATTAAGTTCCTGGGTATCATTGCTGCTCCGGAGGGACTCAATGCCCTTAAGGAGGCACATCCCGATGTTGATATTTTCGTTGCAGCATTGGATGAAAAACTTAATGACCATGGTTATATTGTTCCCGGTCTTGGTGATGCCGGTGACAGAATTTTTGGTACAAAATAATTAAACAAATGAGGAATATAAGCCGATTTTCATTACGAATATCGGCTTATTTGTTGGATATGGGAAAGAAAATTTGTGGATTGCTGTTGAGCTTTGTCATTCTATGGTGTAGTAGCGCCTGTACCGCAAACGAATCTGCGGTAGAAGTAACAAAAACACCTGTTGTTGCAACAGCATCTGATAGAGCGTCATCACTTGCTGCAATGGATTATTGCAATGATAAGGGTTATGATATTGAGAAGTTGTACTCTTTGACCGATTGCGCTGTCGCAGTTGAAAATGGCAAATATGAGTATCTTGTTTGTGACGAGTACGAGGAAGTAGAGCTTCGGAGCTTTGCTTTGAAGTATGTTGAGGATTGCAGCTATAAAAGTCTGTATAGTCTGTGCTTCAGCGCAGATTCCTTTGATTTGTGTCAGCAATTCAATTTGTCTATAAAGGAATTGACCAACAACGGTACCATCGATAAAATTTGCAACTCATATAAAGGCGATGCTAAATATAAAAATGCAAAGACAGCAGGAAATCCGTTGTATATTATGTATCTTGACGGTGTTGAGGGCTTTTCGGTTATGAATGACGATGGAGAGGCAGAAGGTCTCGAAATTGATATTGTTGTCGCTCTTTGTAACAATCTTGGTTATACGCCTGTTTTTGTGGACGGGGAATACGACGAAGGTTTTGATTTGCTCGTAAATGGCGAGGTGGATTTGATTATGTCGGTGGATTCGATTAAATCCATTTTAGGTGATGATTTTATATTGAGTGACCCATACTTTACCGTGAATTATAAGGTGTATGAAACAGCGTCATAAAAATGAATAAAAAAATAACCGAGATTCACATTAGTGAATCTCGGTTTTGTTTAGTTAAACGGTCGATTAAGCAAGTTCAGCGAAGTACTTGATTGTTCTAACCATCTGGCTTGTGTAGCTGTTCTCGTTGTCGTACCAAGAAACAACCTGAACCTCGTAAAGGTCATCAGCAACCTTTGATACCATTGTCTGTGTAGCATCAAAGAGTGAACCGTATGTCATACCGATAACGTCTGAAGAAACGATTTCGTCTGTGTTGTAGCCGAAGCTTGCAGAAGCAGCAGCCTTCATAGCAGCGTTGATGCCTTCCTTAGTAACGTCTGCACCCTTAACAACAGCTGTAAGGATTGTTGTTGAACCTGTGGGAACAGGAACTCTCTGTGCAGAACCGATAAGCTTACCGTTGAGCTCGGGGATAACAAGGCCGATAGCCTTTGCAGCACCTGTTGAGTTGGGAACGATGTTAACAGCACCAGCTCTTGCACGTCTGAGGTCACCCTTTCTGTGTGGACCGTCGAGGATCATCTGGTCGCCTGTGTATGCATGGATTGTAGCCATGATACCGCTCTGGATGGGAGCGTAATCGTTAAGAGTCTTTGCCATGGGAGCAAGACAGTTTGTTGTACATGATGCAGCAGAGATGATTGTGTCATCAGCTGTGAGTGTATCTTCGTTAACTGAGAATACGATTGTCTTGAGGTCATTGCCTGCGGGAGCAGAAATAACAACTTTCTTAGCGCCTGCATCAATATGAGCCTGTGACTTTTCCTTTGAGCAGTAGAAACCTGTACATTCAAGAACAACGTCTACATTGAGTTCGCCCCAGGGACATTCTTTTGCGTCCTTGATAGCGTAGATTTTGATTTCCTTACCGTCAACTGTGATGCTGTCTTCGCCTGCAACAACAGTGTGACCGTCATATCTGCCCTGTGATGAGTCATACTTGAGAAGATGAGCAAGCATCTTGGGATCTGTAAGGTCGTTGATTGCAACTACCTCATAACCTTCTGCACCGAACATCTGACGGAATGCAAGACGGCCGATACGACCGAAACCGTTAATAGCAACTTTTACTGACATAATAGAATACCTCCAAAATGTAAAAAATATATATATTGTTTATTATTTTACCAAAAAATTCC
>JAZRFZ010000147.1:0-22068 GCA_045643925.1 Acutalibacteraceae bacterium
CCATTATCAACCCAAATCAATATGATGAACACGGACGTAATCTGTGTCTATCGTGCTGGAATACACGGAGGAATTGGTGTAATAAGCCAAATCCTGAAAATAATCCTTGTACCTAACGTCATCCTTTTCAAAGCTTTTCACATAGACGTACAGCTCATTATCCTCGGTTTCAATTACGGCATCGCCCACCGTTGAAACAAAGTCATCGTCATAATTTTCAATCACAATATAATTGCTGAAAAGGCTCTCCTTACAATCGGGCAAAAGGTCGTCGTAATGATTTTCATACATCCGCAGCTCGTCGGAAAAGCCGAACTTGAAATCAACCCATATATCATTGACATCACTGTCATTATTCTGAGTAACCGTAGCATCAACGTTATACCATTTGCCGTCAAGCAAAACCACGCACCAGGTGTGACCTGTTCCGTTGTCCTCTGCAGTCTCGTCCTCTGCGGTCTCGTCCTCTGCAGTTTCATCCTCTGCAGATTTATCCTGTTCGGTTGTTTGTTGCTCGGTATCCACTTCTGACTCGTTCAAATCCGGGTCGTAAACTTTCTCAAAGCACTTAATTCCATTGATGTTACACAGCAAGGAAAACATATTTGAAAATCCGTCACAGATTGTTTCTTTATCCACAACGGCGTTGTAAAGATGGTCGCAACCATGAAAACCACCTTCCTCATCCTCACTGTATTTAACATTCTCCACTACATAATTGAAGATTACTTTTGCTTTTTCTTCGTCTGTTTTTGCCGTACTGAAGTCAAGTTTTATTTTCTTAGCTTCCTCAACAGCTTTCAGCGCTTTATCTGTACGTTCTTTTGTGAAATTATCTATTTCTACGATAGTTCCGGGGATATTCTTTTCCACTAACTCCCTCATAATATTTTCAGAAAAGATCATTTCTGTTTCCCACAAACTATAATTTACGTTTTGTTGCAGCAACGGAGAATCTGATGACATAAGTGTAATTATATCCGCAATCGTTCTGCCGTCTTCGTAACCCGCATCATCAACAACGTAAATGAAATTATAGTTGTTGTCCCAGGCATATTCCAAAGCATTGTAAACTATTTTTTCATCGGAGCTGAGCTGGTCGTAACAAACGCCGCTGTTATACACGTCATTTACGGCTTGATATGACACAAGCTCTTCTGAACTGAGCCAGACCGACCCTTCACCGAACTCATACTTGGTGCTGAAGCCGTACGTTTGAGTAGGATACCATGCTGCTATAAGCTCGTCACGTCTTTTCTCATAGTGTTTAATTAACAGAACCGATGCAACAATCAGAATAAAGCACACCGCAATTTCAAAAATCCTTGCTCGTCTATTCTTTTTCACAGCCCACACCTTCTCTTTTTCTTATTTTGTGAAAATTATACCACAAGTCACATAAATTACACAACCGCACAAAAGAATTTACCGTCTGCAAATTGCACAAAAAAACGTAAGATTTTTCTATTTCCACCTTATTGAAAAGTGTTCGGTTATCTATTATCATTAGGTTATAACACCTATGAAAGGGGTATTGTTTATGAAAATTACATTTATGGGTGCAGGCAGTACTGTTTTTGCCCGTAACGTTATCGGTGACTGTATGTGCGCCGAAGCACTCCGTGACAGCACTTTTGCACTTTATGATATTGACGGTGACCGTCTTAAGGAAAGCTACACCATTATCGAAGCCATCCGCAAGGCAAAGGGTGGCTACGGCAAGGTTGAATGCTACCTTGGTGTGGAAAATCGCAAGGACGCTCTCAGAGGTGCAAACTTCGTTGTAGATGCTATTCAGGTTGGTCTTTATGACCCCTGCACAATCATTGACTTTGAAGTGCCTAAGAAATACGGTCTTCGTCAGACAATCGGTGACACACTGGGTATCGGTGGTATCATGCGTGCACTCCGCACAATTCCTGTGCTTGAGGACTTTGCACGTGATATGGAAGAGGTTTGCCCTGATGCACTTTTCCTCAACTACACCAACCCCATGGCTATGCTCTCCGGCTATATGCAGAGATATACAGGTGTTAACACAGTAGGTCTTTGCCACAGTGTGCAGACCTGTTCCTCTGACCTCTTTGAGCAGCTTGGTATGCAGGACAAATTAGAGGGCAGAAAAGAGCTTATTGCAGGTATCAACCACATGGCATGGCTTCTTGAAATCAAGGATAAGGACGGCAACGACCTCTACCCCGAAATCAAATCCAAGATTGACGAAAAGCTTAATGACCCTGACTTCGACAACAAGGTACGTCTTGAGTACATCAAAAACTTCGGCTACTACTGCACAGAGTCAAGTGAGCACAATGCAGAATACAATATGTTCTACATCAAGAGCAAATATCCCGAGCTCATTGAGCGTTACAATATCCCTCTTGATGAATATCCCCGCCGCTGCGTAAATCAGATTGCAAAGTGGAAACAGGAATATGCAGAAATGCTTGAAAAAGGTGTTAAGGAGCATAACCGTTCAAACGAATATGCTTCACACATTATGGAGTCCATTGTTACAGGCACACCCTATCAGATTGGCGGTAACGTGCTCAACTCAAACCACCTTATCACCAACCTGCCTGCAGAGGCTTGTGTTGAGGTACCCTGCCTTGTTAACGGCAGAGGTGTTCAGCCCTGCTATGTAGGTGCACTCCCCGTACAGTGTGCAGCGATGAATATGACAAACATTAACGTTCAGCTTCTCACTATTGAGGCTGCTCACACAAGAAAGCTTGAGCATATCTATCAGGCAGCAATGCTTGACCCCCATACAGGCAGTGAGCTTGATATTGACACTATCAAGAAAATGGTCGATGACCTTATTGATGCTCACGGTGATTATTTACCAAAATATAATTAAACAGTCACAATTTTTTCACATCTTGGTAGTATATACTAAATCAAAGAGTATTTTTTAAAATACCTTTGAAAGGATGATATTTATGAAAAATAAAAGAACTATAATTGTTATTGCTGCAATAGTTGCGATTATTGCAATTATCGGTGGTACCCTTATAGGTAACTACAACACTCTTGTAACAAGCCACGAAGCAGTCTCTAACGCACAATCAAACGTTGATACAATGCTTCAACGCAGAGCAGACCTCATACCCAACCTTGTTTCTACTGTAAAAGCTTTTGCAAAGCATGAAACTGAAGTTTACGACAAGGTTCTTGAAGCAAGACAGAATCTGTTAAATGCAAACACCATCGAAGAACAGTCTGCTGCAAACGAGGAACTGACAACTGCACTTCAGGGCATCAATGTTATTGTTGAAAATTATCCTGAGCTTAAGTCTGATGCTACCTACGTAGGGCTTATGGATGAGCTTGCAGGCACTGAAAACCGCATTGCCGTCGCAAGAAAGGACTACAACGATGCAGTTAAGGAATACAATAACAAGGTTATTAAGTTCCCTGCTAATGTTTTCGCAAGACTTTTCGGTTTTGAAAAAGCCGATTATTTCGAGGCAGATTCAAACGCATATAATGCTCCCGATGTGGGTTCGGCTTTGGGTGATTGATGTGACAAAAACTAAATTCTCCCGTTTTATTGTATTAGTTTTTTCAGTTATTGTTTTCTGTGCCATTCTTATGGGCGCAGCTCCAGAGCATACGACTCAGTTTTATATAAACGACTTTGCCGATGTGCTCTCTGAGGAAACTGAAAGCGAAATACTGAACACGGCACTTGCTATGAACAACGAAACCTCTGCACAGGTTGTTGTCCTTACCATACCTGACCTTGACGGTGAGGATATTGCCGATTACGCGGTAGAAACCGCACGTAGTTGGGGTATAGGAAACGAAGATAAGGACAACGGTGTACTTATAGTGCTTGCTTTGGAAGAACGCGAAGTATGGGTAAGCGTTGGTTACGGACTCGAAGGAACCTTAACCGACATGCGCACAGGTCAACTTCTTGACCAATATGCCGTACCCTACTATTCAGTTAACGACTTTGACACAGGCACATTACACCTTTTCAACGCCATAGTCAATGAAATACGTGTTGAAGAATACGGCTTGGAACCTTTAAATGATATTGAATGGAACGGACAACCCACCACATATCCAGGTGATATTCAAACCGAGGGTGATTTAAGGTTATTTTTACTGATTATCTCGTCACCTTTTTTGCTTATAGGTTTCACTATGCTTGGTCAATTTTTCAAATATCTGCACTTATTAAGATATGACAAAAAGCACGGCACCAACAATGCGCCCATTTACAGAAAAAAATATATGGGTGCACGAAAGGCAATTCTTTCTATCATAGTGCGCAGCGCACTTCACGGCGGAGCTCATAGTAGCCGCAATGGTCGTGGCGGTGGCGGCGGGTTTCGCGGCGGTGGCGGCGGCTTCGGCGGTGGCGGTGCAGGTCGCGGTTTCTAACAAAACACACAGGATATTATACTTAACAGAAGGTATAATATCCTGTTTTTTTCATTTCACTTGTAATTTTACACAGAATATGTAATAATACCAAAGTTATTTTATTTTTTTACAGAGGTTTATTTATGGAACAGAAAAGAAGTAGTTTTTCAGGAAAATTAGGTTTTGTCCTTGCAACCGCAGGCTCTGCGGTAGGTCTCGGCAATATATGGCGCTTCCCCTACCTTGCGGCACAGTATGGTGGTGGTATATTCCTGTTAGTTTATCTCATTCTTGCGCTCACATTCGGCTTTGCCCTTATGTGTGCTGAAATTGCAATCGGCAGAAAAACAGGCGTAAGTGCCATTGGTGCTTACAAAAAGCTTAACAAGAAATTTTCTTTTGTGGGTGTTCTTGCATCAATAGTACCCATTATCATTCTCCCCTATTATTCCGTTATCGGCGGTTGGATTATGAAATATCTGACCGTGTTCGTTTCCGGTAATATGGCAAAAGCCACTGCAGACGGATTTTTTGACAGTTTTATTGCCTCACCCTCCGAGCCTGTGGGTTGGTTTTTAATTTACCTTGCACTCACTGCTCTTGTTGTTCTTCTTGGTGTTGAAAAGGGTATTGAAAAGGTAAGTAAGATAATGATGCCCGTGCTCGTTATTCTTACAGTATTCATTGCCGTATATTCGTTGTTTATGCCCGGAGCTATCGACGGTCTCATTTACTATATCAAGCCGGATTTCAGCAAATTCTCCGCTACAACCGTACTTGCAGCAATGGGTCAGCTGTTCTACTCTATGTCACTTGCTATGGGTATTATGATTACCTATGGTTCATATATGAAAAAGGATGTAAGCCTTGAAGGCTCAGTAAAACAGATTGAGCTTTTCGACACCGGCATTGCTTTCTTTGCCGGACTTATGGTTATCCCTGCAGTTTTTGCTTTCTCAGGCGGTGATGAAAGCGCACTTGGTAAGGGACCCGGATTGATGTTTGTTACTCTCCCCAAGGTTTTCGAGAGTATGACAGGTGGCAACATTATCGGTGCCGTTTTCTTCATTCTTGTTTTATTTGCGGCACTCACATCATCAATTTCACTTATGGAAACAGTTGTTTCCATATTCATCGACAAATTCGGTTGGAGCCGTAAAGCAACCTGTATCGGTGTGTTCATCGGTTGTGTTGCATTGGGACTTCCATCCTGTCTCGGCTACGGCACATTAAGCGACGTTACTGTTTTCGGTATGGCATTCCTTGACTTCTTTGATTTCACAAGCAACAGTGTGCTTATGCCTATTGTGGCGCTTCTCACCTGTATTCTTGTGGGATATGTTATAAAACCCAAGACACTTATTGAAGAAATTGAAATCGGCGGTAAATTCAAAAGAAAAACCTTATTTACCGTTGTCATCAAATATATTGCTCCCGTTTGCATCGTGCTTATTCTTATTTCATCTATCCTTGATGCATTAGGAATTGCAAAGATATAAAAGGTGATTTTTTGAAAAAATTCATTTCAATTATACTCTGCTTCGTACTTGTTTTATTGACAGCTGCTTGTGGCAACACACCAAAAGATTTAAACTCGCAATTTGTCGAAATCATAGATAAATACGAATCCGACTATGGTACCGTAACAAAGGACAGAAAAACCTTCTGCCTTAACGACGCTCTGGGCGGTGTTTCCTTCATTGACCTTATAGACTTTGACGGTAACGGTACGGACGAGCTTCTCATTATCTTTGACCAAAACACAAAGGATAATGACCTTGACGGTGCTCTCACCTGCCATATTTATGCAAGTACAGACGGCACTGCAACCCTGGTCTATAACCACAATCTTGCCGTTGCAGATATTCGCACAACCGTTGCAAACACCATCGGTTGTGACTTCAAGGGACGTACACTTTGCTTAACGTCAGACGGAAACAAAACAGGACTTCTTGAAGTGAGAATGTACACCGAGGAGCTAGAGCATTATCCCCTTAAGATATATGACTCCACAAAGAACGAGCCTGTAACAACCTTTGAACACAGCTTCCTGGAATATAAATACCTTACCTTTAACGGCACAGAGTTTGTTGAAGAAAAGGTAATTGCTATTGAAAAGGGTGCTCCCTCAAGCAATCTGTTTTTATTGAATGGTGAAACCTGCTCCGAAATCACCTTCAACGAAAACAAAATCCCCGTAACAAGGTATATAGAGCCGTCAACCTACTATTTTGACAGATGTCTTGAGCAGATAAACGGTGTAAAATCAACCTTGGGTATGGAATCCACTGTGTTAAGTGAGTACACACCACAAGTAGTAAAGCCGCAACTCACCGCAAAAGAGCTGTATGGTAAATACAACACCATTCTTAAAGAATATAAAACAAAGCACAGCATCGCTTATGTTGACCTTGTAGATTTCAATAATGATAAATGTGATGAATTTATTGTGATTTACGGCATACCAAATGAAAATAATGCTCACCATTACTCGGCGGAAAAGCATATCTTTATTTGTGAAATATTCGGTGCTCAAGGTACAGAGGTTGTGAATCTGCTTACATTTAATCTGCCCGTCAATGATTACCGCGGACTTGAGGGTAAAACCCTTTGGTTGGCAGAAATGAACGGCAAAACTTATTTGTGTGATTATATGAATTACACATTACATATGCCCGAGGAAGGTCTTTCAGACTTTACCAATGTGGATGATAAGTACCATCAATTTTTTACCGCTGACTGCTACTTCACATATAATGGTGAGAGATTTGTTCTTGAAAACAAATATATATGGCAGGGTGAACGTGATGAAATGATTACAATGATAAATGACGAGCGTTGTAGTCCCGAGGAATTTCACAAATACCAACACAGCCTTGATACAATCACAAACAAGATTGATATATCTTTTGAAAATAAAGATTTAAAAATCCACAATGCAGAAATCGAAAAAGAATTGAATAAATAACAAAAACATCGCAGAGAGTATTCTCTGCGATGTTTTATTTGTATTTGAATTAAAGAACGTCGTAAATGTTGCTTTCGCCTGTTTTGAGGTTGAAGATAAGTGTCTTTTCCTCACCGTTTTCGACAAAGTCAAGGTGGATTGAATCCTTACTTACGAACTCTGCAAGTGTAACCTTGTAGTCCTTATCCTTGAAGAACTCTTTAAGATAGCCGATTCTCTCCTCATCAAAGTCACCTGCATTGTCAGAAACGAAAAGAACGTTACCGCAAACAGAATTGATTTTGCCGTGAAGGAGCTTCTGCTCCATTGTATAGTTGATGTTGATATCACGAAGGAAGAATACGTCGGGGTCATTACAGAATGCTCTGCCGTCAAGGTGGTTACGGAAGATTGTGTTGATGATTGCATTCTGTGATGAGGGATTTTCACAGTTGATTCGAATTGAGCTTACAAGTGCATTAACACTGAGGTTACCTGCAAGTGTGAACTTCCAGTTTTTACTAGCGTCACAGCTGATACGACACGCATCAAAGATACCCATACAAGCACCAATAGGCACACCGCAACCGAGAATCCATTTGTCACCGCAAGCCTCACGAAGAAGGTCAACACCGTCACACATAATCTCACCACGGGTTTTACCGTTACGGGGTTCAATACACTGACTGTAAAGGAAGTCGAGCTTCACCATATCGAAGCCCCACTCATTGAGCACTACATCAAAAACGTGCTTGATATATTCACGTGCTTCGGGGTTGTAAATATCGATTGTGTAAGCACCGCCCCAGCCCTGACAACCGAGCATCTTTTTGCCGTTACGGTTGTGTCTTAAGAGCCAATCGGGGTGGTCCTTTGCAAGCTGTGAGCTTACCTGTGCGCTGAAGGGGGCAAGCCAGATACCTGCCTTGTAGCCTTTTTTGTGAATTTCATCTGCGATGAATTTCATACCGCGAGGGAATTTGGAGGCATCTGTAAGGAGCCAGTCACCTACTGCCTGCTGATAGCCATCATCCACCTGGAAGATGTTAACCTCGTCACTTGCTCTGTCAAGACCATTAAGGTCACGGAGAATAATATCCTCGTTGATGTCCTGGAAGTAGTTGTACCATGATGTATAGCCTGAAAGGTGGTCAATGGCAGGCTTCTTGCAGCCAACAAAGTCGAAGAAGTATTTATCCATTACTTCGTCCATATCGCCCTCGATGATTGCGATGTCAAAGATTTCGTATTCCTGACCTGCCTTAAGGCTAAGACCATCAACATCCTTTCTGATGATGAATTTGTCGTCCTTCATATCAACGGCAAAGATTGTGAAACCATTACGCTCACTCCTTGAGCCGTAAAGCTTGATTTCCTTTTCGCCCTTTTCACGGAAATAGCAGTATGTGTATGCGTGGAACTTACCTTCCTCGCCATAGCTTTCGAAGTGGTAGTCACCTGAAAGACCTGCAAAATGCTTAAGGAATTTGTTGATATTCGCAGCCTTGATAAGACCGTCAAATTTATCCTTCTTTGAAAATTCACGAGTTGTTGTCCAAGCCTGATAACCATTGGCAAAGAACAAATCCTCATCATCAAAATCCTTTTCTCTTTCGATTTCAAAAGATTTCATTTCAATGTCGCACTTTGCCTTAAGCACACATTTGATTGATTTATCATCCTGCTTAAGGTCGAGAGTGAAGCCTCTGCCATCAAGACAATTCTGTTTAACAGGAACTTTACCGATTAAAAATTCACTTCTGATTTTTTCAAACATAATATATTCTCCCATTCAGTTATTTACAACATCAATAAATCTAAGGAACTGTTTTTTGCCCTCTTCGGTTCTGTCATACACACCGCACTGACCGAGAATATCTGCAAAAACCTTACCGATTTCATTCTGCAAAATTTCTTCACAGTTTTCTGCGGTAATCTTATTATTTGCCATAATCTCTTGTGCCCACTCTGTGTGCTTGGAGATTCGTTCGTCAGCAGAAATATCTGCACCGCTCACCATTGCTTCACGAAGAAGTGCCATTTCTGTTTTGAGTCGTGAGGGAAGCACCGCAAGACCCATAACCTCAATAAGACCGATATTCTCTTTCTTGATGTGGTGGTGTTGGGGGTGAGGATGATAAACACCGTCGGGGTATTCATCAGTAGTGATATTGTTTCTGAGAACTAAATCAAGCTCATATTTACCATCTCTGAAACGGGCAATAGGTGTAATCGTGTTGTGTGGTACACCATCTGTTTCGGCAAAAATGAAAGCCTCTTCGTCAGTATAGGTGCGCCATTTTGCAAGGATTTCACCTGCAAGAGTGCAGATTTCGTCAGTATCGTCACCAACAAGGCGTAAAACTGACATTGGCCACTTCACAATACCGCCCGAAACACCGGGGTATTTTTTGAACTCAACAGGTGTTTCAACAGGTGCCTTTGCCATTGCAAAGGTATAGTTTCCTCCCTGGAAATGGTCGTGAGTAAGAACCGAACCGCCTACAATGGGCAGGTCTGCATTTGAACCCACAAAGTAGTGGGGGAATTTCTTAACGATTGCGAAAAGACGACGGAAGCCTTTCTCGCTGATTTTCATGGGCTGATGAATTTTATCAAAAACTATGCAATGCTCGTTATAGTAAACATAGGGTGAATACTGAAGACACCAAGCCTCCCCTTCAAGGTCAAGGGGAATTATTCTGTGATTCTGCCTTGCAGGATGATTCACTCTGCCTGCATAACCCTCGTTTTCGGGACAAAGCATACAGGAAGGATATGAGCTCTGCTTCATCTTAAGTGCAGCAGCTATTGCCTTGGGGTCCTTCTCAGGCTTTGAAAGGTTGATTGTGATATCAATATCGCCATACTCAGTAGGTGTTATCCACTTAACATCGTTTTTGATACGATACTCACGTATGTAATCTGACTTGCGGGAAATATGGTAATAATACTCTGTTGCCTTTTCAGGGCTTTCTTCATAAAGAGCCTTGAATTCCTTTATTACCTGCGAGGGTCTTGGTGTAAGCACACCCATAAGCTTTGTATCGAACAAATCGCGATAAACTACAGAATCCTCGCACACGCCCCTTGCACAGGCATCATCAAGCAATGTTTTCAAAACTTCTTCAAGAGTTACACCCTCAACAGGCTCTGCCTCATCAATACTGTCAAGGCACATAATTTCAAGCAGTCTGTTTACTGCCCACACTCTGTCAAGACCGTCAATAAGCCCTTCTTTAACGGCATATTCAACAAGTGACCTGATTGCTGAACTTACTGTCATTTTCTCTCCTCCGACTATAATTTAATGTCATACTATATCAATTATAATTATATAATATTTTTCGTCACTTGCAAGGTTTTTGATAAAATTTTACAAATAAAATTCCGCCAGATTCGCTCTGACGGAATTTCTCTTTGAATTTTATTTCAAAATAGGCTTTTCGATAAGTGAAACTGATTTTTTCTTTGTACCTTCAAGCTCAAGAACAACAAGCTCGTTTTCATCTTTAAGGAAGGGTGCGGGTAAGTACAAGGTGTACTGAGGACCGCGTTTAAGGAATCTACCAAGGTTAAAGCCGTTGATGTAAACAATGGCATTTGTAAAGCCTCGCATATCAACAAAGGTGTCCACCTTTTCCTCTGCTTTGAATGTTGCTTTCATAAAGCAAGGTGAATTCTGTGCGGATTTCTCATACTTGATTTCGGGTGCTTTATCAAGCTCCATACAATAAACATCCCAATCAACAATAGCCTGTCCCTCAAGGTAAATTTCATCAATACCCTTGCGGTCATATATGCGACGGGCATAGTTCACTCTGCCGAGAGCCTGTACGAGAATATCTACTCTGCACTCACCATTAAAAGCAGGAATTTCCACACTGAAGCTCTCATCGTGAAGTGCCTGACCCTTAAGCTTTGTGCGGTCATAAATATGCTTTAATTCACCGTTTATGTAAATGTAAGCAATGTCGTGCACACCAAAAGCATTAAGCTTTGAATCATCATAGAAGCCCTTGAGAACTGTACTGTAAAGGATAAGTCCGCTGTTCTGACCATAGTGCTCCATTGTGTATGGAATGTGTGACTTTTTATGCTTCGCAAAGCTCTTATAGACCTTTTGCAAATCAGCAAATTCGGTGAATTTGATATTACCGTATGCTTTTGTCTGTGCATCAGCAGGAAGTTCGGGAAGCTCCTTACCCAACTGCTTTGCCATTCTGTCCCTTAAGATAAAGTATTTTTCTGTATATCCGCCATACTCATTAAGTGGTGCACCATAGTCGTAGCTTGTGGTGGTGGGGCAATAGCAATCATAGTAGTTTGCACCTGAGGAGAAACCAAAGTTTGTACCACCGTGGAACATATAGAGATTGAAGTTTGCATCTTCATTGAAGAAGCCATCAAGGCTCTTGCCGAGGGATGCTTCGGGGTCGTCTGTGTGGTGTGATGTACCCCAACGGTCAAACCAACCGCACCAATGCTCTCCGCACATAAGGGGCTTATCGGGCTGAAGAAGTTTAAGGTCGTTAAAGCGATTTTCATTGTAACCGCCGAAGTTTGCAACCATAAATTCTTCGGGAATACCACCACCTGATAAGAAGTATTTACTCTCACCATCAGATGTGAAAAGCTGACAGTCAACTCCCAACTCCTTCATATAGTCACGGAGCCAATAAAGGTATTTTTTATCTCTGCCGAATGAGCCATACTCATTTTCAACCTGCATTGCAATAAGCTTACCGCCGTTGCTCTCCTGGTAAGGTAAGAGCTTGGGAATGAGCACCTTGAAGAAATCTTCAACTGCCTTTATGTACTTTTTATCCCAGCAACGGAGTCTGATATTCTTATCCTTAAGGAGCCATGCGGGAAGTCCGCCAAAATCCCACTCTGCGCAAATGTAGGGACCGGGACGCACAATAACGTAAAGACCCATATCCTGTGCGGTTTTTACGAAGCGCTCAATGTCAAGCATACCATCAAAGCAGAATTCACCCTTGCGAGGCTCGTGGAAATTCCACGGCACATAAGTTTCGACAGTATTAAGACCTGCCGCCTTTAATTTAAGGAGTCTGTCCTCCCAATACTCGGCAGGAATTCTGAAATAGTGCATTGCACCTGAATAGATGTGAAACTCCTCGCCATCCATATAGAATTTTTTATTTTTAATCTCAAGCATATTATTTTCTCCTATTGTGATTTAGTGTGATTTCGGAAACACCTTTTCAACTCCGCCAAGAATTGTTTGCAGTTTATCCGGTCTGCGTGTAGTTATGTTATCAGGACAATAAGAAAGCACTTTGTACATTTCGTGTTCCTTACTTACAGTCCATATTGACACTTTAAGACCTGCGTTATGGAAAGCATCTACGAGCTCCTTCGATGCATTATTTTTGTTGAAATTTATTCCCACGGCACCGCATTTTTTTACCTTATCTACAAGACCTTGCAGATATTCGGGTGTCTGTTTATCCTTCGGCAGAACCTCCATATTGAGGTAGTATGTAATTAACGGACATTCCTTCTTCACCGTATCGATATCGTTCTCAAATATTCCTGTAAAGAAGATTCTGTCAAGAACACCTGTTTCGATGGCTGTATCCTGCACTATATGAAGCTGTTCAGTGCTTTTAACATCAACATTGACCATCAGTCCATCATATTCCTTAACCTTGAGAAAAGCCTGTTCAAGAGTAACCTCTCCACCAACAGGCTCATCGTGTGAAAGCACGATTTCACCATTGTGAAATCTTATGTCAAACTCAACTATATCTGCACCATACTTTACACCCGTTTCAATAGATTTCAACGAGTTATCGGGAGTGCCCACACACCCTGTGTGTGCAGTGTACTTAACACCGTCCGGCAATGCATCACAATCAGCAATCAAATCTCGGATGCTTTCAAGTGTAGCCATTTTACAAACCGCACCAGTCACAGCAGAGATACAAAGTAGTCCGCTTATCACCTTTAACGCTTTCTTCATCCAACCACCTCTTGCATTAGATTATACATTTTTCTTTCACCAAAAACAAACATAAAATAAAAAACAGCAACTGCAACAAAGAATTGGGTCTCACTTTGTTGTAATTGCCTAATTATTATTTCTTTTATGATATTGTAAAATGTTTTCCGGTTTGATACAATGAACAAATCAAAAACAGAACCACATCATGGTTTAATACATTCACTCTACGGAGAGCTTATGAAAAAAGAAAATTTACAGAAACTTGTTTTATCTGCAATGTTTTTTGCCTTGGGTCTTGTGTTACCCTTCTTAACAGGGCAGATTCGTGAAATCGGAAATATGCTTCTGCCGATGCATATTCCTGTGCTTTTATGCGGTCTTATATGCGGTTGGAAATACGGCGCAGTGGTTGGGTTTTTCGTACCCCTCGTCCGTTCACTTGTTTTCGGTATGCCCGTGCTTTATCCCAACGCGGTGGGAATGGCTTTCGAGCTTCTTGCATACGGATTACTTGCAGGACTGTTGATACATAAAGCACAAACCTACTCTGTTAAATCCCTTTATTTGACCTTGCTTACTACTGCTGTTTCCGGCAGAATTGTGTGGGGAATTGCACAGATTATTATGCTGGGTTTTGGTGATGAGGGCTTTACCTTTGCAATATTTTTATCAAAAGGCTTTATAAACGCCATACCCGGTCTTATTCTTCAGTTCACACTTATACCTGTAATAATACTTGTTCTTAAAAGAACAAATCTTATTCCATTAAAGAATACAAAATAAGCGCACAGAAAACCCGAAATCATCACAGATTTCGGGTCTTTTTTATTCTACAGTAACGCTTTTTGCAAGGTTTTTGGGCTTATCAATACTGCATCCGCGAAGCTTTGCGGTGTAATAACTGAGTAATTGCAAAGGCAACACCAACAATGAACCTACGAATTCCTCTGCTGTATCAGTAACACATATAACCCTCTCCGTCCCCTGCAAAAGGTTCTTGCCTGTTACAGTGGTAAATCCCACAACATTTGCACCCCGAGCAGCAACCTCGCAAATATTACTCGCAGTTTTGGAAATAACCTTTCTTTCACCTGCAATGGCAACAACGGGGGTATTCTGTTCAATGAGTGATATTGTGCCGTGCTTCAGTTCACCGGAGGCATAAGCCTGACTGTTTATATAACTGATTTCCTTCATTTTTAGTGAACCCTCACAGGCAGTGGCAAAGTCTCCCAATCTGCCGATATAAAAAATATCCTTTGATACAAAAAGCTCCTTCGCTACACTCTTCACATCTTCGTTGACACGCTCTAAGGTTTCCTTGATTTTATCCGGCAGACACACAAGCTCATCTACAAGCCTGTCATACTTCTCCTCATCAACCGTACCTCGAAGATTCGCTATATACAGCGCCATGGCATAAAGGGACACAAGTTGTGCAGAATAGGCCTTTGTGGTAGCAACTGCGATTTCCTTACCTGCACGGGTAAATATAACATTTTCACTTTCACGAGCCATTGCACTACCCTGAACGTTCACTATTGACAAAATCTGTGCACCGCACCTCACCGCAAGTCGCAATGAGGCAAGGGTGTCTGCAGTTTCACCGCTCTGACTTATAAACACAGTCAGAGTATCGGGTGTTATAAGAGGTTCGGAATATCTGAACTCCGAGGCAATCTCTGCTCTGCAGGGAATTTTGCATAATTTTTCAACAACTCTTTTACCCACAAGTCCCGTATGATAAGCAGAGCCACAAGCAACAAAAACAATTTCTTTGATATTTTCCTTGAAAAACTCATCATCAATGGATGAGTCGGGAAGATACACTGTTCTGTTTTTCACAAGACTTTTAATCGTTCGCTCAACTGCCGAGGGTTGCTCCATAATTTCCTTGAGCATATAATGCTCGAACCCGTCCTTCTCAAATTCACCGCTGTCAAATGAGAATTCCTCTGCCCTTTTACTTATCTCCATACCCGAAGCATCGTAAAAATCAACGGTATCACTATCGGCACGGCATATTTCACCGTGAGAAAGTCTATAAACCGCATCCGGCAAATCATCTATTGCACCGCCGTCCGATGCGATATACACTCCGCTCTCACACTTGGCAACTACAAGAGGACTGGCACTTGCGGCGGCAAAAAGTGTGCCGGGAAAATCCTCGCACAATATACCGAAAGCATAAGAACCTTTTAACACCGCACAAGCATTTGCAATAGCACTGACAGGGTCACCCTTATAATATTTTGTGAGTAAATGAACAAAGACCTCGGTATCTGTATCCGACACAAAAGACCGGTCATCCTTCAACAGAGTCTTTTTGATTTCTTCTGCATTTTCTATTATACCATTATGAACAACGGCAAACATTCCGTCGGGGCTAAGGTGTGGATGAGCATTTTCCTTGGTAGGGGCACCGTGAGTTGCCCACCTTGTGTGAGCAATTCCAACTATACTTTCCGGAGCAAATACCTTAAGCTCCTTCCGCAATTCACTTATCCTGCCCACTGCCTTGTAGCCCTTGAGTCTGCCGTTTTGCATAACCGCAACACCGGAGGAATCATATCCCCTGTACTCAAGCCTTTCCAAGCCTGTCAGTAACCGAGGCATTACATCTTCCACTCCGATTTTGCCTATAATACCGCACATTGCAATATCTCCTTTTCAGAAATTCTCTTATATTTTATCTTGCAAGCGGGGTTTTTATACACGAATTACCATATTGCAAAAAAATTTGTTCTGTGGTATCATTATGTAAGTATTTCAAAGGGGGTGACCTTGTGCACGAATCAGGTGAAATGTATCTTGAATCTATATTCGTATTATCAAAAGAGCAGGATATTGTGCGTTCTATCGATGTGTGCGACTATATGGGTTACTCCAAGCCCAGCGTAAGCCGTGCTGTGGGCATACTCAAAAAAGAAGGCTATATTGTGGTTGACGGAAATGGCCACATCACACTCACCGAAAGTGGAGAGGATATTGCCAAATCAATGTACGAGCGCCACACCATACTCACAAACACCCTTATTGCTTTAGGTGTGGATCCTGTTGTGGCATCACAGGACGCCTGTAAAATCGAGCACAACCTCAGCAGAGAAACATTTGAGGCAATAAAGGCACATTACAATAAAATCAAAGCTTAAACAAAGGAGCATTGTGCTCCTTTGTTGTATTTTTTAGCCTTTTCTGGGTAAAAATAGTATATGTGATGCAATTATTTGAAAAAATCAACAAAAATAAGGATTTTTAAGCACTATTTTCCTATGACTATTTAGTCAAAGTTCGTTGATTATTGTAAAACAATTTGTTATAATTATTGTGTAATAGATTTTAAGGGAGAATCATTTAATGGATTTTGAAAATTGGAAAGGTTTTGAAGGCGGTACATGGAAAAAAGAAATAAATGTCCGCAGCTTCATCAAGCACAATTTTACACCCTATGATGGTGATGAAAGTTTCCTCACAGCCCCCACACAGGATACTCTTGATTTGTGGGACCAGGTTCTTGAGCTTTCACAGAAGGAGCGTGAGGCCGGCGGTGTTCTCGATATGGACACCAAGGTTATTTCCACAATAACCTCACATGCCCCCGGCTACCTTAATAAAGATAAAGAAAAGATTGTTGGTTTCCAGACTGACAAGCCCTTCAAGCGTGCTCTTATGCCCTATGGCGGTATCCGTATGGCAGAGAAGGCTTGCAAGGACAACGGTTATGAGATTGACCCTGAAGTCAAGGAGTTTTTCTCAATTCACAGAAAGACTCACAACGCAGGCGTATTTGATGCATACACACCCGAGATGCGCGCTTGCCGTTCAAGTCATATCATCACAGGTTTGCCTGATGCTTACGGCAGAGGCAGAATCATCGGTGACTATCGTCGAGTTGCACTCTACGGTATTGACCGCCTTATTGAGGACAAATTAGAGCAGAAGGAAACAACCCGTTCTGCAATGTATTCACAGGTTATTCAGGAGCGCGAGGAAATCTCCGAGCAGATTCGTGCACTCGAAGACCTTAAAAAGATGGCAGCAAGCTATGGTTTCGATATATCAAAACCAGCTAAAGACACTAAAGAGGCTATCCAATGGCTCTACTTCGCATATCTCGGCGCAGTAAAGGAGCAGAACGGTGCCGCTATGTCATTGGGCAGAACATCAACCTTCCTTGACATTTACTCACAGCGTGACCTTCAGAATGGCACATATACCGAGAATGAAATTCAGGAAATGATTGACCAGTTCATTATGAAGCTGCGTCTTATCAAGTTTGCCCGTACACCCGAATACAACGCACTTTTCTCAGGTGACCCTCAGTGGGTAACCGAGTCAATCGCAGGTGTTGCTATTGACGGCAGACACATGGTTACAAAGATGTCTTACAGATATCTTCACACACTTGAGAACCTCGGTGCCGCACCAGAACCCAACCTTACAGTTTTGTGGAGCACTCGTCTCCCCGAGAACTTCAAGCGTTTCTGTGCAAAGGTTTCAATCGAAACATCATCTGTTCAGTATGAGAACGACGACCTTATGCGCTTCACTCACGGTGATGACTATGCTATCGCTTGTTGTGTATCTTCAATGCGTCTTGGTAAAGAAATGCAGTTCTTCGGTGCACGTGCAAACCTTGCAAAATGTCTTCTCTACGCTATTAACGGTGGTGTTGACGAAATCAGTGGCAAGCAGATTGCACCCGAATACAGACCTATAACATCCGAATACCTTGACTACGACGAGGTTATGGCAAAATATGATGCTATGATGGAGTGGCTTGCAAAGGTTTATGTAAATACACTCAACATCATTCACTATATGCATGACAAATACAGCTACGAAAAGCTTCAGATGGCTCTCCACGACAAAAAGGTTACACGTTGGTTTGCCACAGGTATTGCAGGTCTTTCAGTAGTTGCAGACTCACTCTCTGCAATCAAGTACGCCAAGGTTAAGGCAATACGCGATGAAAGAGGTATAGTAACTGATTACGAGGTTGAGGGCGACTTCCCCAAATACGGCAACGACGATGACCGTGTTGACAAGATTGCTTATGATATTGTTCACAGATTTATGACACATATCAAAAAGAATCACACCTACAGAGGCAGTATTCCCACAACATCAATTCTCACCATCACTTCAAACGTTGTGTACGGTAACAATACAGGTGCAACACCCGACGGCCGTAAAAAGGGCGAGGCATTTGCTCCTGGCGCAAACCCCATGCACAGACGTGATTCTCACGGAGCAGTAGCTTCCCTTGCATCTGTTGCAAAGCTTCCCTTTGTGGATGCACAGGATGGTATTTCAAATACCTTCTCAATTATTCCCGGCGCGCTGGGTAAGGATGATCAAATCTTTGCCGGTGACATCGAAATCGACCTTGATTGCAGCAACGGCGCTTGCAGCTCTCCAACTCTTTTCGAAGGTCTTGATGATGTAAATCCCCGCGATTGATTTCTATTTTTCACAGGAGGAATTATTATGGCAGCAACACAGAACCAGATTGACAACCTTGTAACTCTTCTTGATGGTTATTGTGCAAAGGGCGGACATCACCTTAATGTAAACGTTTTCACAAAGGAAACCTTACTTGATGCTCAGGCTCATCCCGAAAAATATCCTCAGCTTACAGTTCGTGTAAGCGGTTATGCAGTAAACTTCATAAAGCTTACAAAAGAACAGCAGGACGAGGTTATTTCAAGAACATTCCACGACAAAATCTAATTATGACAGGATACATCCACTCCAAAGAAAGCTTCGGCACGGTTGATGGCCCCGGTATCAGATACGTTCTGTTCATGCAGGGATGCCCATTAAGGTGCATCTACTGTCATAACCCTGACACCTGGCAGATTGATGGAGGAACACCCGTAACCGTTGATGAAATCATTGATGAATTCAACAAGAACCGACCCTTTTATAAAAACGGCGGTATCACCGTCACAGGTGGCGAACCATTGTTACAGACCGATTTCCTCATTGAGCTTTTCAAAAAGGCAAAATCGGAGAATATACACACCTGCATTGATACATCGGGTATTGTATATAACCCCGAAAATGAGGATTATCTGAAAAAACTTGACACACTCCTTGATTACACCGACCTTGTGATGCTTGATATTAAGCATATCGACTCAGTCAAGCACAAGGAAATCACAGGTGCACACAACAAAAATATCCTTGCATTTGCAAAGCATCTGGAGGAAAAGAACGTTCCCCTTTGGGTACGTCATATAATAATCGAGGGTTACACCGATAATCCCGATGAATTGATTGCACTTGGTGAATTTATAGGCAAACTCAAGAACCTTAAGGCACTTGATGTTCTGCCCTATCACACAATGGGTGTGAACAAGTATAAGGAGTTGGGTATATCATATCCCCTTGAGGGTATGGAGGCTTTGCCCGTAAGCAAAGCTGTGGAATCCAAAAAATATATTCTACAAGGCATTAAAAATGTTGTCGGAAGATAATTCCGACAACATTTTGTTTTTATGTTGCAAACAGTATGTCTTTTTGATAAAATTAGTATATATGTCCCTTGGAGGTAAGTTTATGCAGAACAAACCCGTTACTGCCATTGTAGTCGGTGCAGGTCACCGTGCTATGGTTTATAGTCAACTTGCAATAGATAAGCCTGAGCTTCTTAAGATAGTCGGTGTTGCAGACCCCAACCCCGTAAGACGCAAAATGGTTATGGAAAAGTTCGGTTTCTCTGAGGATATGTGCTTTGAATCTGCACAGGAGCTTGCTACAAAGGGTAAACTTGCCGATGCGATAATAAACGGCACTATGGATGAGCAACACATTGAAACTGCCGTACCCCTTCTGGAGTGCGGATATGATATGCTACTTGAAAAGCCTTTTGCAGTTGATGAAAACGAGGCACTTCTCCTCAAGGAATGTGCAAAAAAGAACAACTCCAAGGTTATGATTTGCCACGTGTTACGCTATACTCCTTTTTATTACAGTATTAAAGAGCGTGTGGCAAATGGTGAAATCGGTGAAATTATCAATATCCAGACAACAGAGCACGTAAGCTACCATCATCTGTCAACATCTTATGTCCGCGGTAAATGGGCAAACAGTACAAAAAGTCACACCACAATGCTTCTTGCAAAGTGCTGTCACGATATTGATATGATGATGTGGATGCTCAGCGAAACAAAGCCGGTTTCAATCAGTTCATTCGGAGGAAAATATCAGTTTAAACCCGAAAACGCTCCTGAGGGCGCAGGCACTGTATGTATGAAAGATTGCCCTCATGTTGATACTTGCGTTTACTCTACAAAGCGCCTTTATATAGACCATCCTGACAGATGGAGTTTCTACGTGTGGGATGCTCTTGAGCATCTCGACAATCCTACAATTGAAGATAAAATTGCCCTTATGAAAACCGACAATCAGTATGCGCGCTGTATTTATAAGTGTGACAACAATGTTGTTGACCATCAGAGTGTGCTTGTTAATTTTGAAAGCGGTGCAACGGGTACTCACAATATGGTGGGTGGTTCATCAGAACCCAGAAGAAATATCCATATTGTAGGTACGAAGGGTGAAATTTTCGGTAACTTTGAAGAATCAAAATTTACTGTGCTTAAAATCAATCCCTCACCTGATGCACATCACGAGGAATGTGATGTTGAGGTGGTTGATCTCAATGTGGCAGGTGATATGGTGGGTGCTTACGGCGGTCACGGTGGCGGAGATGAAAGATTATCTGAAGACTTTGTAAAATTCCTTCGCGGCGAAGAACCGTCACTTGCCTGCACATCAATTTTTGACTCAGTGGCAGGACATCTCTGTGTTTATCTTGCTGACAAGTCAAGAGAAAACGGCGGTGTTCCTCAGGCGGTTAAGTTATAACTTGCCAAAAGTACATTAATATGGTATAATAATCGGCGGAAAAAATTAACGGAGGTTGTTTTATGAACAAAAGAATCAAAAGCTTAGTGTTTCTTATGCTTGTTGCAGTTCTCACAATGGTTTGCATAGTGAGTGCATCAGCGCTGGATATTCCGAAAGAAATCACTTCAGCAACAACAAGATCAATTGTTAATCCTGAAATTCAGATTACCGGCGGCGGAATGAACATTAAGCCCGGTGAAACTCTTCAGCTTACGGCTAAACTCGTTGGCGCAACAGGAAACCCCGAAATCAAGTGGACATCATCTGAGTCTGAGTTTGCAACTGTAGATCAGAACGGTAAGGTTACAGCCAAAAAAGTGGGCAGAACTGTAATTACTGCAACTGCTAAAGTAAACGGCAAGAACATCTCAGGTAAGTATGCAGTGAATGTTGTTGCAAGAGAAAACCTTCTCAGAAACTTCCTTACAGAGCATCAGGTGCTCAGCTATATGTACAGCGCTGTAGACGATTATTACTATACAGATGACAAAAACGCATGGCAGGATGCTTTTGGCTTTGCCAGAATCTATGATATTGTTTCACCTTATTTCGTGCTTGAATATGACTATATCAGAGTTTTCTTCCCGTATGACGGTCAGGACTTTATGGTTCAGCTCTGGAAGGGTCAGTACGGCTATGTGTTCTACGGTGGTGAAATCGGTATCTATCATAAAGACCACAGTGATAAAGAACCCGGTATGCTTACTTTCTTTAAATGTGCAGAAGAAAAATACTGGCCTTATATGACTATGAGTGTATACCATCAGGAGCTGAACGGCGAATATGTTCGTGAGTTCACAAGAGAATATGATAAATATTGGTGGTGCACAGGATTCAAAAACGGTCACCTCAGAGT
>JAZRFZ010000148.1:0-7603 GCA_045643925.1 Acutalibacteraceae bacterium
TCCTTTCTATGCTATTGTTGCAAAGGATATTCTTCCCGAAATAATTGAGGGTTATATTCAAGACTACAAGGACGGCGGTTGGCTCCCACGTTGGACTGCAGGTGATGCAAAAAACTGTATGCCAAGTACCGCTATTGATGCTGTTATCGCAGATGTTGCTACACGAAACCTTATTTCAAAGGATTTGCTTCAGACCGCATTTGAAGGTATGGAGCATCACGCCAACAAATCATCCACAGTACCTGCTTACGGCAGAGAGGGTTGCGAGGAATATCTGAAGTTTGGTTATGTACCTTGCGATAAATTCTCCGAGAGTGTAAACCTTACACTTGATGCAGCATATTTCGACGACTGCATTGCAACTGTGGCAGATATATTGGGCTACAGCGACAAGAGAGATAAATATCTTGAACGCGCCAAGAATTACAAGAACATCTTTGACAGTGAAACAGGCTTTATGAGACCCAAGGACTCTAATGGTAACTTCAAGCCCGACTTTGACCCCACAAGATGGGGCGGAGACTACACAGAGGCTGCAGCATGGCAAACAAGCTTTGCAGTACAGCACGATATTGATGGTCTTGCAGAGCTTTATGGTGGCAAGGACGCCCTTATTAAAAAGCTTGACGAATTCTTCTCTGCACCTGTTGAGTACAGAGTTGGCGGATATAACTATGAAATCCACGAAATGACCGAAATGGCGGCTTGTGATTGGGGTCAGTGTGCTATTTCCAACCAGCCCAGCTTCCATATACCCTTTATGTACACATATCTCGGTCAGCCTGAAAAGGCTGAATATTGGCTTAAAAAGATTTGTGATGAGGGCTTCTCATGGAAGGATGACGGTTTCCCCGGTGACGAGGACAACGGCTCAACCGCTGCTTGGTACATCTTCAGCTGCCTTGGTATTTACCCCATCACTCCCGGTAAACCCGTTTACACAAACAACAAGCCAATGATTGATAACATTCGTATCCTTGGCAAAAAGATTGATTTTACAAAGTATGGCAATATGATTACATACGATGAAATCATGAAAGAGATTGAAGGATAAACTAAATCAATAAACAATCCCCTACTTACAAAAATTTAAATGTACGTGGGGGTATTTTAAAATATCAATATATATTTTTAGCTGTTGTCTTTATTATATTTGAATGATATAATTTATTAAGAAAGTTGGTGAGCATAATGGAAAAAGGAATTGTATTCAATATACAGAAATTTTGTATCCACGATGGTGATGGTATCAGGACCTGCGTTTTTCTTAAAGGTTGTCCTTTAAGGTGCATTTGGTGTCACAACCCCGAAAGCCTTGATAAGTCACCTACTCTTTCCTTCAACAAACTAAAATGCTCATCTTGCGGAAGTTGTATTGCGGATTGTTCTGCAAGAATCATTGAAAATGGTACTTTAAATTTTAACCGCGAAAAGTGTGTTAGGTGTTGCAAGTGTGTTGAAAATTGCCTTAATGATGCCAATGAACTAATCGGCAAAGAAATGACAACCAAAGAAGTTTTTGTCGAGGTTATGAAAGATAAGATATTTTATGAAACATCGGGTGGCGGTCTTACCATTTCAGGTGGTGAGCCGTCATATCAGCCTGATTTCACTTTAGAGCTTCTCACCCTTGCAAAAGAAAACGGGATTAACCTTGCCATTGAAACCTGCGGTATCGGTTCACGGGATTTTTATAAAAAATGTGCAGACCTTGGAACAACGTTTCTGTATGATATAAAATGCCTTGACCCTGTTCGTCACAAGGAGCTTACAGGTGCAGACAACACACACATTATGGAAAATCTGCAATACCTTATGGATAGAGGCGAGGATATTATTATAAGGCTCCCCCTTATCCCCGATTGTAACGATAGTAACGAGGATATTGCAAAGTTTTCTGATTTCCTAAAGATCAACAAAAACCATTTCAGATACGCAGAGATTATGCCATATCATACCCTTGGTATTGGTAAATCCGAAAAGCTTGGCAAAACTGCTACATACATTCACAATAGTGCAAGTGATGAGGATATATCACGTTGGATATCCGCTTTCAAATCACACGACATAGATATCAAAGTATCGAAATGAAAACACATCTATAAAAGAGGTTAACGTATGACAAACTTAGCTAAAATTGACCCTTTCATTTATGGATATTTTTTAGACCAAAGTCTCGAAATTGGCGAGAGAGTAGGTCTTGCACTTCTTCACGCCTCAAAGAATCTAGAGATAAAATTTTCTCGTCAGTTGCTCCCTGAAACCGCCTTTATGACAGAAAACGGAAGCTCGGGCTACTCCCCATCTGACGGACTTTGGTTTTCTGATGAAAACATCTTGAAACTTGCAGAAGAATATCCCGAGCACAAGGATACACTCCGGAAATATATTCAAGAGATAAATATATTCAGAAGCAAATCACAGATTCTTAATTGCGAAACTACCGATGCACTCAACCGATCAGGTGCTGAATGGGGCGGTGGTTGGGGCGGTCACTCTAACCCCGATTACGGCAGAATAATCAATTTTGGTACTGACCATATCCGCACAATTATCGAAAAAAATCGCGACAACCATCCTGACGAGGCTTGGTTTTATCGTTCATGCACTCATCTCCTGGATGCCATAGATATTTTTGGTGAAAGATACCGTGAATCCGCTCTCCAAATGGCAGAAAAATGCGAGAACAAAGATGATAAAGCATTTTATCTTCGTATGGCAAAGGCATTTGAAACAGTTCCCCGAAAAGGTGCTTATGATTTTATGTCAGCCATGTGTTCTTTTATGCTCATCTTTGCCCTTGACGGAAGTGATTCCCCCGGTCGATTTGACCAATATATGTACCCCGCATATTGCAAAACCGAAAACAATGATGAAGTAATTGACTTACTGGACAGACTTTGGGATTATTTCCACGACCATCGCTCCTGGAATCTCTGCATTTCAGGAAGTGATGAAAATTGGAATGACGAGACCAACGAGCTTACATATGATATCCTTGCTATGGCGAGGAAGAAAGGCTATAACACACCTAACCTTACCTGTCGTGTTCATAAGAACACTCCTGATAAGCTGTGGAATGCAATTGCAGATACTCTTTCAACGGGAGTAGGACTTCCTGCGCTATACAATGACAACGCTGTTTGCGTTGCCCTTGAAAAGATTGACATTCCCCCCGAGGACAGCCACGATTACTGTATGAATGGCTGTAATCAGATTGATATTCTCGGTAAAAGCCATATGGGACTTGAGGATGGCGAGGTTATTTTCACAAAGTGCCTTGAGTTTGCACTTCATAATGGTGTAGATGCTATGAGTGGTGAAAAGATTTCTATCGAAACGGGTGACCCGATAACCTTTGACACATATGAGAGGTTTGAACGTGCTTTTATGGATCAGCTTGAGTTTGTAACATACAATGCCTGTGCTAGCGCAAACAGATGGCAACATATGCGCGGTTTATTCCAGCTCCATCCCCTGCGCTCCTGCCTTATTGAGGGTTGCCTTGAAAAAGGTCGTGATTACAGAAACGGCGGTCCCCTCTACAACCACGGGCAGATTTTAGCCGAGGGTATTGCAGATGCAGGCGATAGCCTTTATGCAGTAAAAAAGCTCATTTACGATGAAAAGAAATATACAATGGCACAGCTTATTGCTGCCTTAAATGCAAATTTCGAAGATTACGAACAGCTTCATCACGATTTTAAGAATTGTGAAAAGTTCGGAAACGATATTGATGAGGTTGATACAATAACCGCACGAGCTCTTAATCGTTTCTTTACCGTTCTTAAACGCAATAGAACATACAGAGGTGGCGTGTTCACAGGGGGCTGCAGTACCTTTAATCGTGCTGCCAACTACGGACGTCAGACCGGGGCACTTCCTAACGGAAAGTTAAAGGGCGAACCACTACTTGCAGACAGTATTGCTGCAACTCCCGGACGAGACACAAAGGGACCAACTGCACAAATCAAATCTGTTCTCAGATACAATCACACAGATGCTTGTAGCGGATTTGTTTTCCAGAACAAGTTTGAAAAGAAAATGTTCACAAGCGAGAAAGGTAAAGCTTCATTTATTGCCCTTGCAAAGGCATTTTTTGCAGGTGGCGGACAACAATACACCGTTACTGTTGTTTCTCCTGACGACCTGATTGATGCAAAAGAACATCCCGAAAATCATCGCAACCTTATAGTTCGTGTCGGTGGATATAGCGATTATTTCGTAAATCTGGGTGACGAGCTTCAGGATAATGTTATCGAGAGAACGTTTATGGGGATATAAAAATTTGATACATATAAAATAAAGAAATAATCCGAACCTATCTTACAAATACAGGTTCGGATTATTCTTTTTGGATCGGAGTGAGGTGATTCTTTGGTTCGAGTGAGTGATTCTAACAAAAATCGAACTACATAAAACCGAACAAAGAATAAGAAAACCACACCGCTAACAATCATTTATTCAGAAAAAGTTGAGTTAAGAGGGGTTAATTTGAAATTTATTATATTATACCCTCACTTATATTCCTATAATTCTTCTGATTTCTTTTGCATCGATATCATTAAGACTGCAATTCTTTGAAACTGCAATATATGCCGCAGTACCTGCAGCCTCACCTATTCCGATGCAAATTGGCATTACCCTGAAATTTGAATGTGCCATATGTGTACCCGAAATATTTCTTCCGCAAAGCAGAAGGTTTTCTTTAATTTCAGGAATAAGACAACCATAAGGAATTGTATATCCATTCTTCTGCTTGAAATGCTTTTGCACTCCTGTTTTGTCAAGACCTGCACCGGTAATATTATGCACATCAAAATTGAAGTAAGCATCTTTTACAACATAATCCTCAAAGACTTTCGCTTCGAGAATATCCTGCTCATTCAAGGTGTATTTCCCCTTGAAATGTCTTGTTTCACGAATGCCCATAAGAGATGCGGAGCTGATAACATAACATTTTTCGTAACCGGGAACAAAGTTACGCAGATATTTAACTATATCATCCATCTGTCTGCGACAGGTAAGCGTTGCTTTCGTTAAATCCTCTGCATTTGTGCCGTCAATATCAATAGCATTTGTCATATTGCAGGTAACAACACCGGGAAGGGTTGTTTTATATGTAAGAATATGCCCCGCAGGAAGTGGAATATGTTCCTTTGCAAGAGCCTGAAGCTCACCGTTTGGTGTTTCGTAGGTTGATTCAAATGAACCTAAAAACACTGCACGTTCATAGTCAACACCACCGACCTTGAACATGAGTGTGGCAGGCTGCATTTTGTTATCACTTTCTCTGCCAAGAACAAATTCCGCACCTGCTCTCGCGGCGATATCACCATCACCCGTTGCATCGACTGTGACCTTGGCGTAAATATCTGTTTTACCCGATTTATTGATAACAGTTGCACCGAGAACCTTATCCCCATCGCAGATTGCATTCTCAGCGAAAGTATAAAGCATAACTTTGCAACCAACCTCACAGAGCATTTCAAGATAAAGTGTCTTCAGCTTTTCGGGGTCTATCAGGTTGGTGATTTCGTTTTTGAATTCACCCTCGTTATTTTCGGATGTTCTTTTCAGAATTTCGTAATACAAAGGACTCCCGCAACTGCCTGTCCAATGGCTCATAAGACCTGAGGTTGAAATTCCGCCCACATCTCCACCTTGCTCAACAAGAATAACCTTTGCACCATTTTTGGCTGCAGTATACGCCGCTGCGAATCCCGAAGGACCGCTTCCGAGGACAAGAACATCGGTATGCAATTCAAACTTTTCTATCATATTTAACACCTAAACCGTAAATTGGAATTTGTTAATCAATCTGACTTAATAGTTTTGCCATAGAACCATTGGAATAAAACTCCTTAACGGTAAGCCCCACATTAGGTGATGCATAGCTCATATCAGCACCATATCCAGACAGCAATTTTAATATGTTAAGCAAATCAGTTTCTAATTCAATGGTGAAAATTCTATCGTCACATTCGCAATTGGTGGCGTAATTAAAACCAGGTAATATTTGGTTAGCTTGTAGACAGAATCTCCAAATACCCGAATTACCAGACGAATCCAATTTATTAATATCGGAACCCAATTGCAACATTTTCTCTAATATTTTTCTTGCATTTACCGCATTTTCTTCGGTAGAAAAAACTTCAAAACCAGTATAATGATTATTAGTATTCCATCGACTACTCATTACCGCCGCATTGATTGCATCATATAAAAAACGTTCACACAATTAAATAACACCGAAAAAATTTCGTTAGGATGTTGTTTTACACATCCAAAATCTCTTTATTATCTCCCCATATAATTTCAACAGTAACAGGTAAATTGGATTTTACTGTTACATTTGGTTTTTCTTCGGGAGAATTTCTTTTTTCGCAGATAAGGCTTAATTCTCCCTCTGTGCCAAAGGGATATTTTTCAATTCCGTGCTTTTCGAGACGATTTATGTGCCAAGTGATTTTGTTGTTTGCCGCATCCGGTTTAATGCCAAACACATATTCGAACATAACTGAAATGGGGATAATTCCTGTCCAGCCAACAAAATCGGGTAAGGATGGGCTACCCTTCATAAATTTGCCGTCAATTTTTTCGGGTGAGTAATTTTCAAAAACCGTTCCCGTGTCTTTAAACACACTTACCACTGCATCAAGGTGAGTACAGGCAATTTCATAAGAAAGGTCATACTTTTCATAAGCATCAAGACCCTTTAAAACCATATAGTTGGTTGGCGCCCATACCGAACCGCACCAATAACCGCCCTTTTCGTTATATTCGGGATGGTCCTTTGAAAGAGTCGGAACTCTGTGCTCGGTTTTAAATTCCTGCTCATTGTTAAGGTGCGCAATAAAGCTTTCTTTTCTGTTGTCGGGAACACACTTTGCAAGAAGTGCCCAGAAAGCACCTATATGCTTAACTCCGTTAAAGGTATCGTCATTTTTAAGGTCGTAATAAAACTGTGTTTTTTCGTCCCAGAGTTTTTCATTTATAACCTTAAAAAGATGTTCACTTTCCTGTTGGAGTTCGGGAATGAATTCTTCTCTGCCAAGCTCCCTTGCCATTTTTATGAGGAGATTACAAGCGTTAAGCTCCTGCATACAGGCGTCAACCCATATCATATGACCGTGACTGTAACAAACATGATAACGCTCATCAAGGCGCGGACAATTGTCCATACCGCATCCATAGCCTGAAGAAAAGTAAGTTCCATCACGCCATGTGAAGTGTTCCCGCATCCATTGATGATAAGCAACAAGGCAAGGATAAACACGCGCAAGGCGCTCCTTATCACCAAAATTCAGAAAATAATCCCACTCACACCACGCCATAACCTCCGGACCTGTGGATGACGGGTCGTGACGAGCAAAAACATCGTTTCCGGTTTCTTCTTCAATTTGTCTGCATATAAAACCGTCAACATGCTGATGCGAATAGAAGTTATCAAGAGTTTTCTGAAATTTGAAAATTCTGTCGGCATACTTACCGAACATAAGCATAAAAGCTGAATCCCACATGAAGATGCAACCGTTAAAAGCAGCATCAATGTAATTAGTAACAAATCCCGTTCCCTCTTCAGGCGTTCTGAGGTTTGAGA
>JAZRFZ010000149.1:0-31396 GCA_045643925.1 Acutalibacteraceae bacterium
CCAAAACGATGCGGTAAATAACCGCATCGTTTTTCTTATCTTGACCACCACTACTCCCTATTGTATAATAATAGGTAATAAAAATAAGGAGTTCTTTTTATGAACATTACAGAAAAAATAAAGCGCAAGGCTTTTAATTTAGTTGGCTCTGTCATAAACGGTCTTTCCCAGAATGAGGCGAAGCTTACTGATAATCTTGACAAAACAGTTACCGAGGGTATGCCCCAGCTTCTCCGCAAGGCAGGTGCAGAGGGTACTGTGCTTCTCCGCAATGACAATGTTCTGCCCTTTAATAAAGTTGATGTAATATCACTTTTTGGCAGAGTGCAATATGACTATATGTTCGTTGGATATGGTTCAGGCGGTGACGTTATCAAGCCCTACACCGTAAACCCTGTCGAAGGTCTCGAAAACAGCGGCGCAAAGCTTAACACCGACCTCTGCGACATTTACAAGGATTGGTGCGAAAAGAACCCACCCGACCACGGATTTTGGGGACATTGGCCACTCTATTACGAGGAGATGCCCATTGATACAAGCGTTATTGAGACTGCCTCACAGAAAAGTGACTGTGCTGTTGTTTTCATCGGCAGATCTGCAGGCGAAGACAGAGAAAACAAGCTTGAGCCGGGTAGTTATTACCTTACAGACGATGAAAAATATCTTATCAAGCGTGTAAGCTCCGCGTTCAAAAAGACTGTTGTTGTGCTCAACATCGGCAGTATCATTGATATGAGCTGGGAGGACGAGTGCCTTAAGGGTGACTCTGCAATCCTTATCCCCTGGCAAGGCGGTATGGAGAGTGGCAACTCCCTTGCAGATGTGCTCCTCGGCGCACAAGAGCCCTCTGGCAGACTTGCAGATACTATCGCCCTTTCCTATAATGACTACCCTTGCAGCAAGGATTTCGGTGAAAGAGAATTCAACAACTACACCGAGGATATTTATGTTGGCTACCGTTACTTCGAAACATTTGCAAAAGACAAGGTAAAATACCCCTTCGGCTTTGGTCTTGGTTACACAAGCTTTAAAAAATCCTTTGTAAATGCTGTTGAAAATGAAGATACAATCACATTCACTCTTAAGACCGAAAACGTCGGTGATTTCTGCGGCAAGGACGTATTGCAGTTATATGTTTCACAGCCTCAAGGCGAACTGGGTAAACCTGCAAAGGTTCTTTGCGGATATGCCAAGAGCAATACTCTCAGCAAAAGTGAAGAACAGGAAATTGAAATAACCGTACCTCTTTACTACATAGCCTCTTATGACGATAGCGGTAAATCAGGTCACAAGAATTGCTACATCCTTGAAAAAGGTGATTATGACTTCTATCTCGGTAGTAACGTCCGTGATTGTGAGATGGTTTATTCACTCTCGATTCCTGAAACCAAGGTTATTTCGGAGCACGAACAGGTTTGTGCACCGAAAGATGGTTTTACACGAATTACCTCAAACACAGAAAAAGGTAATGTAGTAATCGGTTATGAGCCAACCCCTGTTTCCACAGAAAATCTCAGACAAATCATTCTCGATAATTTACCCAAGGAGCTCCCTAAAGCAGACAAGTCAATCACATTTGAAGATGTAAAAAACAATCCCGAATTATTGGATAAATTCGTCTCACAGTTCTCTTTGACCGAGCTTGAAGCAATAAGCCGTGGTGACTATACAATGGACAGTCCCCTGGGCAACAAGGGTAATGCAGGTGCAATGGGCGGTGTACTACCCTCACTCCGCAACAAAGGCGTTCCTCCCATTATCACAACCGACGGCCCGTCCGGTATTCGTATCGGTGCTTGTTGCTCACTTCTGCCCATCGGTACAAGCCTTTCTGCAATGTGGAACACAGACCTTGCACAACAAGTCTATGAAAAAGTGGGCGGTGAAATGAAGGTCAAAGGCTCCGACATTCTTTTGGCACCGGGTATGAACATTCACCGTAGTCCCCTTTGCGGAAGAAATTTTGAATACTACTCCGAAGATCCTTTGGTAACAGGCAGAACTGCTGCGGCAGTTGTCCGCGGTGTTCAGTCAAATGGTGTTGCGGCTTGTCCCAAGCACTTTGCCTGTAACAGTCAGGAAACCAACAGAAATAAAACAGACTCCCGCCTTTCAGAGAGAGCCCTTCGCGAGATATACCTCAAAGGCTTTGAAATATGTGTGAAAGAGTCTGACCCTTACACAATAATGACATCATATAATAAAATAAATGGTGTGTGGGGTCACTACAACTACAACCTTTGCACTCGTCTGTTACGAAGGGAATGGGGCTTCAAGGGTCTTGTAATGACCGATTGGTGGATGCAATCAAGCAAGTCACCCGAATTCCCACAGATGTGCAACAATGCATACAGAGTCCGTGCAGGCGTTGATGTGCTTATGCCCGGTGGCAACCGTACAGGCAAAAGGAAGCCCGACAAAACTCTGCTCGAGACATACAATAAACCCGAAGGAATAACCCTTGGGGAAATGCAACAAACCGCAAAAAGAGTTGTCGAGCTTGCACTTAAAATCAAATAAGCCTTGATATTATCAAGGCAAAAAGAAACCCGATTGAGTTAACACTCAATCGGGTTTATATTTATTTAATTCATTAAGCGTAGATACCTGCAGCAATCTTGAGGATATCAGCAGCATCGGTTGTTGCGATTGTGCCGTTTTCATCAATATCGCCAAGGAGCATCTGTGTCTCAGTAGCCTTAACCTGACCTGCAGCAATCTTGAGAGCAAGTCTTGCATCGATAGTGTTTACTGAACCGCTACCGTCAAGGTCGCCAAGAATTTCATCATAGGGCATAGCCTTTGTTGTCTTCTTGTATGTGTTGTAAAGGAAGAACTGAGGATAGTTTTCCTTGTCAGTTGTTACTGTAGGCTGTTTGGTCTGACCAAGAAGCCACATTACAACGTCGAGAGAACCATTCTCTGTGCTGAAGCCGTTGTGCTGCAAGTTCTTGATGAACCATGTGTTTTCGGGGAACATTGCTGTTGAAGCATCAACCTTTGCATCCCATGAAACGTGGTTGTGACCATCTTTAATCTTCTGTGAGTAAACCTTACCCCAGTCATCGTGAGCCTGAAGGTACTTAGCACAAGTTGCGCCACCACTCATAAGCGCTGTATCGATGATTGTATCGCTTGATTCATACTCATCACTGAGAGGAATCATCTGGCAGTTATAACCACAAACGATAGAGAACTTCATACCGTCTTTCTTTGCATCTTCGATAATCTGCTTTGCATTGCCCTGAATCTCGTGGTAAGCATCAAGCTTTGCCTCATAAGCGGGGTCAATAGCAATCTCATGGTTGTCGAAAATGAACTCTTTACCTGCCTCGTAATCCTCCTGAGGAACGAGAGCCCAAAGACCAGGCATACCTGCAAAGTAAGGAATGAATGTGTCTGTATATACGCGAGGATTAATATTCTGTAAAACTGCGTTTATATCGCCGAAATATTCATGAGAAAGTCCTTTTTCACTTGCGATATATGAAATAATGAAAGCTGTAATATGTGTTACTGCACTAACGTTTGCCAACTGAACAAGGTAGTTTTCAACAGTGAAGATGTCGATTTCAAGATTGTTTGTAACAACATTACCGAAAAGGCTTGTGCCCTGCCATGCAGGAGCCGCAAAAACAACGTTGTTAAGTCTTGAACCACCGTATGTAGCAATATATGCGAGAACAATGTTTGCACCCATGCTCATACCAACAACGTTAACCTTGCCGTTGGGTGAAACTGTGTCAATGAAATCTGCAAGCTCAGCTGCGATTGTGATGGGATCCTCACGCCAGTCATAGCAGAAGTTGTAAACATTCTCTTCGCCGTACTTCTCAGCGTAAGCATAAGTGAACTCACTGAGGATAGCCTTTTCTTCCTCTGTGTACTCTGACATAGGCTTGAAGTTCTCTTTGTAACCAACAGTATCATTAACGGGAGTACCGTCGATATTGTAGCCAAGGTCTGCAATGTATTTGTTTACTGCGGGGAAGAAGGTGTCTGCGAACTTGTTGTAGTCCTTCTTTGCGATGCCGTACTGGATAAGGCTGCTAACGAATGCGCCTCCCACGTCAGTAATGAGACCCTCGATGAATGCATCATCTGCTGAGAAGACAAGTTTTTCCTCTGCAGTATCAACATTTTTATAGAGAGGTGTTGAGCCAATACCGTTTACCATAACGAGAGGCAAAGTCTGTGCAGCGCTGACCGGCATAATAAATGCAAGACCTGCCATTACGATAGCAAGGGTAAGGCAAACAATTTTCTTGGTTGCTTTCATATTAATCCTCCTAATTAGTTAACGATAGTATTACATACTACTCTATATACGGATGTATTTTAACACAGAATTTCAATAAATGCAATAGTATTGAGTAAATTTTAATGCTTGACTTTGACTAATTTATTACCAATTTTATTGTATATTATATATAAATACTATCTTACTCTAAGAGAGACTTCACCGGATGTTAAAATAGCGCTTTCGCCGTTATCATATTCCACTATCAGGCCACAATTATCATCGAGACCCCTCACAGTGGCGCGACGAATACTATCACCAACTATGACATCCACCTCGCGTCCGTAGAGAAAGCAGAGTTTTCTGTATTCCTCGATATGTTTTCTATCAGTAATATTTTCATAAAGCTCGAAAAACGAATTAATAAATTCACCAACAAACCTATTGCGCATATTTTCTTGTTTTTCGGAGAAAATTGACCCTGCAATATCCTTTATATCATCAGGGAAACCGCCCTCAGGTTCATACACATTCAGCCCCACACCAAGGACAACATAATCCACATTACCGCCTGCAGTTATCCCTGCCTCTGCAAGTATTCCACACGCCTTTTTACCATCAATGTAGATGTCATTTACCCATTTTATCCCGTAGTTGGAAACCCCCATTTTTTCAAGAGCCTTACACACACTTACCGCGGCAGCAGTTGTAATGAGAGTTGTATCCTCAGGCTTTATCTGCGGTCTTAACAAAACGCTCATATACACTCCTGTGCCGTCGGGTGAATAAAAGCTTCTGCCAAGGCGTCCCTTACCTGCGGTTTGTGTACACGCCACAACAACTGTACCCTCACCCGCACCATTTCTTGCAAGTGATTTTACATCGTCATTTGTTGACCCGGAGCACTCTTTCACCGTAATATTCAATTTGTTTTCCAAAGGTTGCGAAAGCACCGCTTTTATGCCAACGGCAGATATACTATCCAATATAAAAACACCTTTTATGATTAAAAATACTATTTATGATTAAAAAACACCGTCCGAAGACGGTGTTTTAATTATCGGGAATTAATACTCCATTGTGTACTCTGTATAAACGCCGATACCAACTCTAGCATTATCGATACTTACAACCAACAGTTTTGCAGAAAGCTGAAGAATACAAGGAGCATCGAGTGTAAGTGCAACAAGGTTACCTGTTGACTTTTCAATCTTTGCAACAGTTGTAACATTTTCATATGCGATTGAGATGTTGCTTAATGAAAGACCGGGAACAGATGAGATTGAACCTGTGATTGTTTCTTCCTGGATAACACCACAAAGAGAACCTACGCCGGGACCACCTGACTTCGGATTAACTTCATCAACACCCTTGATTGTAAGGATATAGTAGTCGCCTTCCTCTGTGCATGTAGCTTCCTTAATGCCTGCTTCAGTAAGTGCAGACTGTGCATTCTCGGGAGGAAGCTTTGCTTTATCCCAAGCTTCATTTTTTGCTTCAATCTGGCTTCTGTCGCTAACCATGAACATACCCATAAGGCTTGATGCTGCGTCAGAAAGTCCACCTGCTTCTACAATACCATTGTAGTTTGTAGCACCGTCTTTTACACGAACAACGTTTTTAGCATTTGCCTTTGCGTTGTTGAGAGCCTTGTTGTAAAGCTCAGCGATTTCAGCCTTTGTCTCGGGCTTTTTGCCGGGAGCTGTAGCAGTAGAGTTGCCTGCATCATTTTTATTGTTTGTGCTTGAGCTGTTTGAGCTGTTTGAGCTATTTGAGCTGCTTGAACTGCTCGAGCTATTTGAGCCGCTTGAGCTACTTGAGCTGCTTGAGCTACTTGAGCTGCTTGAGCTGCTTGAGCCACCTGATGAACCGCCCTGTACGGTAACATACTCAATCTTTTCAACATATTCAGGTTCGATGTTAGCTTCTGCATTCTTGCTTGCAATGAGCATCATAACTGATGCCACGTTATTTGCTGTAATGATAGATATAGCAATACATGCAGCAGCGAGACCAAGGATTATCTTTTTGATAGGTGTCAATTTCATATATGCGCACTCCATTCCTATTTCGCATTTAGTCCAGATTATTATAAGATAAGTTAAAGAAAATGTCAACACATTTAATCGAATTGAAAAGAACATAATCAAAAAACTTGATAATTGTATTGTTTATTTCGCATAAATGCTGTAAAATAGTGTAAAACTCATTGTGAAATGGTATTTTTTATGAGGAACACAAATACTCACAACTTAACAGGAGATATTTGCTTTGGCTTGACTGCTGCGGGTGTAATAAGCTCTTATTGCTTATGCCTTTGCGCAGCGCTTAACCAAGGTGTTTTTGTTGTGCTCATCTGCATTCTGCTTTATGCCGCGGCTTCAATGGGGAAAAAGTCTGTTTATGCACCATCACCCCTTTTGGCGGTAATTTTTTTCTTCCTGTTGCAATTCAATTCCTTTATGGGGTCTGTCATAAGTCTTGCACTGGGCAGTCTTACCTGTTTTACTATATACAAACTCACACAAGGTAAAAAACTGCCTGATTTCATTTCGGGCGGTTGCTTCATAGGTTTGGCACTTTGTTCTACCATACTTTTCACAAATGCTTATTTCGGCATAGGTGCTTCGGGCTTCACTCCCCTTGAAATGCTCAAATCCTATCGTTCTTTAGGCTTCCACCCCGACTTCAGAGGACTTCTCTACGGCACAATAACCCTATTCACAATGATTACCTATCCCTTTAAATTCCGCAAACTAAAGAACATTATCCCTGCAGAATTCATTACAGTTGCAATTCCATTTGTCCTCAACCTTATTTTGAATCCTAACTCATCAAACACCACCACAAATGAGTATTCGGAGGTAAAAATCTACAACGAAATTTTTAACATTACCGATATTTCTGTTGTTTTCGGATTAGTTTGCACAGGCATTGCAACAGGCTTTATCTTATATGTATTATTACAGAATTCTCAGGATATAAAACCATATTGTATATACACAGTACATCCCGTAATCCCTTGTAATTCTAGAAAATATACATGTATTGCACCTGTGGTGACAATCATCGTTTCAACAGCAATAATTTCATTATTTCCATCACTTGTTTACAGACTCCCCTTACCTTGTGCAGGGGCAATGCTTATAGTTTCAGCCTGGCAACACACCTCATTCAAGCCTTTTTCCAATACTCTTAAAGAGAAAAACGTAATAAAATTCCTTTTAATGATTCTTTGTGCTGTATCATTTGTGATTCTGCCTGTATTTCCCACAGTAGCTTTGTGTGCTATTCTGTGGATTTTCACAGAGCTTTTTAACAGCAGAAGGGAGGCAGAAATATGACTCCCGAAAGGAAAAAGAAAATTGCACGAATAGTTGCAACCTGGGTTGTTACGGGAATTATGGTTTCCGTTTTCGTCCTTGACATCATTACCGTCGCCTTGGCAAACAAATATGTCAACGACCTTACCATCTTACCCTATTCCAGACAAAAATCTGTAACTGCTGACAAGATACACTTTCTTAACACGGCAAACTCTGACTGCATAATTATCGAAAGCAATGGTAGATTTGCCCTTGTTGATTCAGGCGAAGGTGACAACAACCCCCGAAGAAAAACAGAATACAAGGGCTACAACAAAGAAGTTCTTGAATATATCAAAAAGACCTGTGCCGACGACAATGGTAACGTTTATTTTGATTTTATCCTTGCAACACATATGCACTACGATCACTCAGGCAACTTCGAAAGTATTATAAAAGACCCTCAGATATCAATCACCAAAGCATACATCAAGGAATATAACGAAACCACCTTTACCGAAACGGAATCCGAAGCCTGGGGCAATAAGCAGATATATGACAACATTATTTCTGCGCTCAACAACAAAAATGTACCTGTTATCAGCAATCTCCCCTCCAAAGCCTTTGCTTTTGGAGATTTCACAATCCAATTCTTCAACACCGTCACTCCCCCGGAGTTGGTAAACGAGGGTGACAATGCCAACAGCGTGGGATTACGACTTCGGAAGGGTACAAAATCTGCATTTCTCGCGGCGGATTTCACAGACACATCAGGCCTTGAACGTATTTATGGAAAAGAAATCGGTGATATCGACCTTCTGAAAATCGGTCATCACGGATACTTTGGTTCATCATCAGCTGAATTCCTGAAAACATTAAAGCCTAAAATAACCATTTGCACAAACTATATCGGTAAAATTTATCCCAATGTTAAATGGAATCTCACAATGACAGCAAAAGCTCCCATACTCTCAACAGAGCACAGGAACGGAATCATAACGGAATTTACCGAAGATGAAATTATTATATTTGAAAATATAATGTAACAAATAAAGGCTCGGTTCTGCCATGAACCGAGCCATATTTTTTAATTGGTTATAAGTACTATCAATCTATGTAATGCAGGGAATATCACGGAGAAAACGTGTGGGAAAACCACAGCATATACTATTGATAACACGAATGTAAGCGAATATTTCTCAAGACACGCCATTGCACAAATCACACCGAAAAAGGGTGCGAGAATCACCTTGAGCGCTTTATTGGAGCCACCATAGACACAATCCTTGAATGAAAGCATATCCTCGAATGAGGGCGCACAGTTTGCAAGACAGGAAATACCAAGCCATAACACGCCAAAGCTTGTTAAAGACACTTCACCAATGTAGAACACTCTGTACGCACCTGTAAGCATGAACATTGTACCAATGGTGAAATTAAGTGTAAAGGGCACCCAACACATCAGAAAAGCGTGGCTCGTTTTTCTGATTATTTCGTGCTCTACGTGACCGCAAAGCTCATCAAACTTGAAGGCTCTTATGTCCTCTGCGGGAATTTTGCATATTCTACAAACAACATGCTCCCAGAAGGTTCTCAGGAATGTGCCGAAAAATGTAAGAACTCGTGTAACTACATAAACAGTCGTCATTCGATATCACCTGTCCCTTCCCCGAACAAATTCTGCAAAGTAAGTTTACCATTCAGATAATCCTGTGTACGCTGAGGAATCTCAACCCCATTTTCCTCAAGATATTTCTTGAGTTCCTCTACTGTTTCGGTATTGCCCATTTCATTTTCCACTACAAGGAGTGTTATACTGAGCAAACCGTTCTGTTCTAATTCATTTGCTTCTTCAAGGACAGTTTCAGCCTCTGTCAGTTCGCCCTTAAGGGCAAGTGCCATTGCCTTATGACGGCGGATTTCACTACTACCGGGTACATTTTCAATACCCTTGTCTGCCCACCTGATTGATTTGTCGAGATTTCCTGACAATCTTTCTGCACAGGCATATACACAATACGAACCATAGTTTTCAATATCATTTTCATACATAGCCTGAGCAAGTTCTTTTGCAGACTTCACATCACCTGTCTGTGCATCCACAAGACCAAGTTCATAAGCATAAAGCCACAGATAGCCGGGCTTCAACTCTTCAACCATACGCATATATTGGTATGAATCATCGTGGTTTCCTGCAGTATATGCAAACATAAACTGACAGAAGCGGACTACGGCTTCATCGGCAGGATAGGATTTCAGATTGTTGCCGTAAATGGATTTAATCTGAATTTCTTCGTCAAGAATCTTGCCTATGGCTGTCATTGCCTCTTCATAAACCTCTTTGTTTTCAAAATCGGCATAATTTGAATCATTGACAACGACATAGAATTTCTGCATTGTACCGTAAAGAACCATTACCTCATCACGAAGCTCAACATAGTTCTTATACACGGGCAATTTTGTATCAAGCTCTGAAAGTGCATCAGACACAAGATCAGAAACTCGGTCCATTGAGGAAACTCCCTCATTCATTGTTTCATAGACCGCATCGGCGCAATCAAGCTTAACACCCTTTGCATTAACCTCTTTCAAATCGAAAAAGCTTATTGCAGAATCATAATTGGTTATTGCCGTAGTCATTTTACGCTCTGATTCCGCTTTTTTGGCAGTATATGTATGGTAATAGCCGTCGAAATCGCCGAAGAATGTTGCGCATGACACAACAGAAAGCACTACAATAGCAACAGTAACAAGAACATTAACCCAACTAAACGGATAACGTGTCATTGCATCACGGCACTCCGCACAATAGGGATATTTCTCACCAAATGACTTATCCCTGCGACATTCACCGCAACACTCACAAAGCTCCTCTTCAGGAATAACACCCTCGTCATCCTCAAAGAATTCCTCACCCTGCTCCTCCTGTGCCTTTTTCAATTCGTCACGGAAGGTCTGTGCAAGAAACTCAAGTTCTTCGTCAAGTTCTGATTTTTTATAAGTTTTTTCACCGCTGAATTTCTTGGCGGCTTTTTCTTCCAACTCCGGGTTATCCCCTGCAGAGCCAGAGTTCTCATTCTGAAGTTCCAAATCTTTTTCACTCATAAAAAAGAACCTCCTTTCAGATATACCATAACATTCTATCACTATTTTTTATAAAATTCAAATAGTTTTAAGCATATCTTAAGGAGGTTTACAATTTTTTTACTTTATTTTGATTTTATTGATGGCTTTCGCACCTTTATTTCAGGTGAAGAAAGGTCAATCATACACCCTATTACACTACAACCGATTATTGTAATAACAAGCTCGGGCAGCATATAGCTTGCGTTATATGTAATTGAATACCAAACGGCACTCATAGCACCGCCTGAATAGTCACCCCAGATTGTGACACCGCTTATAAAGTGGCACAAAAATCTTATAACGGATACAACACCGCCGCCAAGGGCAAGCGAAAGGGCAGGATTTTTCACCTTATTCTTAAACATTCCGCCAAGGCCAAGGCAACCAAATGCAATAACGTAATCGGCAAAAATCAGAATAAGATATGCCGCAACACCACTGACATAGGAGAAGTTACCCAAGCCAAAGAGCATCTGTATGACACCCATTACCATACCTGAAAATGCACCCCACTTCATACCGTAGCGGTATGAAAGTGCAACCATAGGCACCTGACTAAACAGTGTTACACTGCCACCGTAAGGCAATTTAAACACTGCAAACTCTGACAAAACAGTTGCAAGAGCAAGCATAACCGCACTCTCTGCAAGGCGTCTTATTTTTTGATTTTTTGTAAGTTTTTTCATAAAAATTCCTCCGAATTAAAATCTCCCTACGGCGGTAACACTGCCATAGGGAGTTCTTTACAGAAGAATATTTTTCCTACGACGGCATTATCCGCATCAGGTTATTAGGGTCAGAAAAGGGATGTTTTCTTTCTCAGCCGACGTCCGTCAGCTCCCCTGTTTTATTTTCGGCGCGAAGTGTAGCTACTTTTCTTCGAGCAACCTTATTATACAACCATTAACCAAAAAGTCAATGGAAAAATCACAAATTTTTAACACGGAAGGGAACGTTTTTACCCTCAAGGCGTTGTGAAATTCTTAAAAATGCCTGGTTACCCTTGCTGTTATAAGGAATTTTTTCACCATTCACAAAGCGGTAAACCTCTTCACTCTCAGGTATAACACCCAAAAAACGAGCGCCAACCGTATCAACAAATTCATCAACGTCAATTTTCTTATGAAGCTTTTTATTGAATTTGTTGATTACTAATCTGATATTTTTTATACCCATACTGCGCATATTCTGTGCCGCATAGGTTGCCGCACGGATGCTTATGGGGTCAGGTGTGGACATAACCACACAACAATCCGACACACCACCGCAAAGCCTGAAACCGCTTTCAAGACCTGCCGGTGCATCAAGTAGAATATAATCAAAATCTTTTTCAAAAGAAATGAGCATTGATTTAAAACTTTCCACGGTATAATCATCGCAGAAATCAATAGGTGCCGCCATAAGGAACAGTCCGTTTGAAATCTCGGTCACTGCCTTCCTGTACTCGCAGTTACCCTTAATGACGTCCCCCCAGTTATAAACCGTTTTCTCGGCAACACCAAGGAGAATGTCAAGACTTCTCACACCGATATCCATATCAACAAGCAAAACCCTCTGACCGTGAAGGGCAAGCATTTTGCCCACACTGCAACAAAAAGTGGATTTACCTACACCACCCTTGGCAGATGCAACAGTAATAATTTTCATCATATCACCCTATAAGTGTATTGGGAACAGGGGCAGTATCAACGCTTGTTTTCTGCCCGAAATAATAGTTGTAAACCGGAACCGCCGCCTGAGATGTCCTTGAACCGCTGAGAGCATTCTCCGCAACGATAGCAATGGCAATTTCAGGGTTATCATACGGTGCAAAGCTAATGAAAAAGCCGTTGTTACACTTCATACTCACACCTGCTTCAGTTGTACGATTAAGCTGTGAAGTACCTGTTTTACCTGCGGCATCTACAATACAGTTTCTGAAATAAACATCACAACTGTCACCGATAACCTGATGCATACCCTGTTTTACAATATCAAGATTTTTCTTGCTCACATTGAGTTTATTTATAACGGTAGGTTCTGTTTCATACACAACCTCTGACATATCAGAGGACAATACTGATTTTATAATATACGGCTGATATCGTGTACCGCCATTTGCGATAGTAGCGCAATAGTTGGCAAGCTGAAGAGGTGTGAACAGGTTGTCCGACTGACCGATTGCTGCCTGAACGGTATCACCGGGGTTCCACACCATACCGTTAGCCTCCTTGTTTGCAATGCTTGCAAGCATACCCTCTGCCTCGGGAAGCTCAATACCTGTCTTCTGACCGAGTCCAAGGAGATTACAGTATTTATTCATCTTATCAATGCCTAATTCACGACCTAATTCAAAGAAAAAGATATTACAGGATTTTTGTATAGCTGTGGTAACATTCAAACCACCGTGGGTTGAAAGACAACCGAAGGTCTGGTCCTCGACCTGTAAATAACCACCGCAATGATAACCGCTATTAAGGTTTATTGTGCCTTCCTCAAGACCTGCAAGTGCGATTGCAGGCTTCATTGTTGAACCTGGAGCATAAGCACTCTGCAGACCTCTGTTCCACAAGGGGCTGTTCTTGTCATTGGCAAGCTTTTCATAGTCCTTAAAATAGGTTGTTATATCATAGGTAGGCAGACTGACTGCCGCAAGAACTGCACCTGTATTGCAATCAAGAACAACCATTGCACCTGCGGTATCAAAAAGGTAGGAATTCTTGTTGTCAATGAGCATTTTTGCCAGGGCATCCTGCGCAACCTTCTGAAGTCCTGCATCAATAGTTGTAACAACTGTATCACCTTGCACGGGCTTAATCTGATAATCCTCGGATACTGTGCCGTCCGATGCAGTTGTAGTAGTCTTTATACCATTTGTGCCTCTCAGATATTGCTCCATAGTCCCCTCAATACCACTTTTGCCGTAAGTATCATCAAGGGAATAAGCATTATTTTTAAGAGTTGTTATTTCAGACGCGGTAAGTGAATCATCATTGAGCTTTTCATCCAGTTTAGTCTGTTCGTTTTCGTATTCATCAGAACTGATGGAACCAACCACACCAAGAAGATGTGAAAAACTTTCCTTATCCGCATATTCACGATAACTTACACTTTCGGACACAACACCGGGGTAAGTTTCACTCATTTCCATAATAACTGAAATTATCTCTGTGGGCACATCTTCAGCAAAGGTGTACGGTGACACGGTAGAGAATGACAAATACTTCATACCGAAGCACACAGAAGCAATTTTTCTGGCATCTGCTCTGTTGTAACCCTCAAGCCCATAACGCTCAATAAGTGCATCAAGACATTCATCGGGTGTTGACTTCTCGCCTTTTTCTAATTCGAGCATTGTTTCCGACACCATATAGGTAAACTCTGCTTTTTTATCCTTATCAACCACAAGTTTATTTTTCTCATAAACTATGGGTAATCTGTCTATCCATTCAAGCTTGTTTTCTTCAAAAAGCTTTATGAGTGAATAGATAAGTTCGTTTCGTGCTTTCTGGTCCTTTGCCTCGGGAAATTCGGTATATTTGAACACGACAGAGTTACCCTGCCTGTTTACAACAAGAGGGTTGCCGTTACAATCCAGTATCTCACCGCGGGATGCTGTAACCTTGCTTGATGACACAGACAGACTCTTTGCCGCCGCTTTATATTCGTCGCCATCAATCAACTGTGTTTTAACAAGTGCACCAACAAGCAGAAGAAAGCCAACTGCTATTATGATGATACCGAAAACTGTTCTCTTTTTTCGTAATTCAATAGACATTCTTATACCTACTCACAATTCATCTGTTTCCCGATTCCTCTGCCTTTTCCCAAATCCATCTGACCATAAAGTAATAGACGGGAACAAACAACATAGTATATACGGTTGAAGGCAGATAAAACAACAGCAGCTGTTTAAACGGACTGCCTCCCCCTGCGAGAACAAGGTTCACAATAACATAAAGTATATTGTATGCAGTAACCGTACCCGCCGCAAGAACTAGTGACGTAACCACGTTATTCTGCATAAAGTGGCTGATGAGCAAACTGCATACCGCACAGAGCAACATAAGAACAACGGAATTAAAGCCGTCGTTGGCAGTACATATATCAAGCAAAATACCTGCCACTGCACCAAAAACCGCCGCAGCAATTTCTCGCTCGTGCATAGCAATAGCAACACACAAGGGCAACACGACAAATGCTCTTGCACCAAAAATATCGGGGAAAGCCCCACGGGAATTCTGCAACAATGCAGTTATCACAAGAACAACAGCATAAATTGCATAGCGTATAATCTTCGGTTTATTGTTGTCATATCGCAAGGGGCTCACCTCTTTTCAAAAATCAAACATCAAATCAATCTTTAATCTCGCCCTGACCCTGACCTTCAAATGAAGTAATAACAAAAACATCTGTTATTTCATTAAACTCAGCATAGGGCTTTACCTCTGCATAGTAACCGGCGGAAACATCGTCACTCTTTACGGCAACAATCTCACCGATTATAAGTCCATTGGGGAAAACACCACCTGCACCTGATGTGCAAACCATACCGCCTGCAACGATTGAGGTGGACGAATCAAGACCCGAAAGCTTACACATACCCGAGTCATAAAGCTTGTCATCACCGCTTATGTAACCATACTCTCTTGTACCCGATTCATATGCACCGATATTTACTCTGGGGTCAAGAACAGAATAAACAACACAGGATGAATAATTAACCTTTTTAACTATACCCACAACATACTCACCGTATATTACGGGATCACCAACCTCAACACCGTCACCTGAACCGGTATTAAGAACAAATGAATCATAAGCATCTGCCGCATCACGGGATATAACCGTACCATAGCAGAATTCAAAATCCTGGTTTTTCTGCTTTACGCCGTAAAACTCCTCGTATGCGTCAACTTTATTTTTAAGCTCATCATACTCAACAAGCTTTTTGCGATAATCCTGAAGTTGTTTTTCAAGCTCTGCATTCTCAGCCCTGTAGATAATTGAGGACTCAAAGGACGCATCAACATCATTCAAATTATCTGCAATATATGCCGACAGCTTCTGTAACGGCGAAAAAACAGTTCCTACGACAGTAGTAATGGGTGAAGAAGCATTACGACTTATTGCCGCACACAAAACACCCAGCAGAACCGCAAGAGTTATTACAACCAAGGTCTTAAAGCTGCCGCTTTGCAAAAATCTTTTCATTATTTCAGCCCTTTATCGTTTATCTAACACTAAAATTATCTCTCGTTAAAACCAAGCAAATCCTTTTCAAGACAGATGCCTGTACCGTTAACAACACAATCCAGGGGATTTTCTGCAACCTTAACAGGCATACCTGTCTCAGCTGCAATAAGCTTATCAAGACCGCGAAGAAGTGCACCGCCACCTGTAAGGGTGATACCTCTCTCGATAATGTCTGCCGCGAGTTCAGGGGGAGTTCTGTCCAATGTGTAACGAATTGAGTCAAGGATTTCATCAACAGGGTCAGCAAGCGCCTGACGAACCTGCTCACTTGTAATCTCAACAGATTTGGGAAGACCGTCAATAAGGTTTCTTCCCTTGATTTCCATTGCTGCTTCGCCCTCATAGGGATAAGCAGAGCCTAATTTCAATTTGATATCCTCTGCTGAACGCTCACCGATAAGAAGGTTGAATGTTCTCTTAACATAAGAAATAATGGCATCGTCAAAATTGTCACCTGCAACTCGAACTGACTTTGAGGTAACAATATCACCGAGTGAAATAACTGCAACCTCAGATGTACCGCCACCGATATCAACAATCATACTGCCGGTTGCTTCAAGAACAGGAAGACCTGCGCCGATAGCCGCTGCCATAGGCTCCTCGATAAGGCTGACATATCTTGCACCCGCACTCTTTGCAGCATCGTGAACAGCTCTGCGTTCAACCTCGGTAACACCTGAAGGGATACAAATCATAACCCTTGCACGGTTAAAGGGTGAGCTGCTGATTGCACGTTTAATGAATGCTTTGAGCATATCTGCAGTCATATCAAAGTCAGCAATAACACCATCCTTAATAGGTCTTACCGCAGTAATTGAACCGGGTGTTCTGCCAATCATTCTTTTTGCATCCGCACCAACAGCAACAACTGTTTTGGGATTTGTTCTTTCATCCACAGCAACAACAGAGGGCTCTCTGATAACGATACCCTTACCCTTAACGAAAACGAGGGTGTTGGCTGTACCTAAATCTACACCGATATCCTGTGAAAACAACATTTATATACATTCCTTTCGGGATTATTTTTTTCTTGAACCAATAATGTAAGTAATGAAGAAAACTACTGTCAAAATAGTAACTATGGTAGCACCTGCAGATGTATCCGCATAGAAGGATATAAGCAAACCGGAAATTGCGCTTACAAGCGAAATAACGATAGAAAGAGCAAGGTACTGCCTTGAGTTCTTTGCCAGATTTCTGGCAGATGCGGCAGGCAAAATAAGCAAAGAATTTATGAGCAAAATGCCTACCCATTTTATGGACAGCATAACCACAACAGCTACGACTATCACAAAAATATTTTCATAAAGTGAGGTTTTTATTCCTCTGCTTGCTGCCAACTCTTTGTTGACAGAAATAACAAGAAGCTTGTTATATATAAACGCCCATATAACAACAACGCAAATGAGCGTAATAAACAACGTAAGGAGTTCACCCTTGGTAACACTAAGCACATCACCCACAAGGTAGGCATTATACTTTGAGAAGCTGCCGCCATATGAAAGCACCAGCAAGCCTATTGCAACGCTTCCCGATGAGAACACGCTTATTACCGTATCTGAGGAGGTGTTTCCTCTGTTTTTCACACGGGTTATTACAAGTGCAATAAACACACCGAAGGCAACAAGAGAAATCAATTCGTTTTTGATACCCAACAAAACGCCAAGAGCAATACCCGTAAAAGCACTATGACCGAGGGCATCGGAGAAAAACGCCATTTTGTTGTTGACTGCCATAGTACCCAGAATACCCATAAGTGGAGAAATAAGCACAACCGCAATCAAAGCGTTAACCATAAACTTGTAGTCTACCCAGCTAAAAGGAAGCACGGTAGAAAGCATATCATAGATTCCGTTCATCTCTCACCGCACCTTTCCGTCGCGCTGAAAAATGCTTGTCCAAACTCGGGCGACTCAAAAACCTCTTGGGCAGAACCACTTTTAAGAACAGTTTTGTTAATGAGTACCACATTGTCGGCATACTCCTTCACAATGCCCAGGTCATGGGAAACAATGGCAATTGCCATATGATAATTCTTTTTAAGATTCATAATAGCTTGGTAAAACTGCTCACTGCCGGTTGCATCCACACCCGAAACAGGCTCATCAAGAACCAATAATTCAGGCAACGGATACAGAGCATTAACAAGCATAACCCTCTGCAGCTCACCACCCGAAAGCTCACCCAGCTTTCTCTTCTTGAGTTCAAGACAGCCTACCGAGTCTAACGCTTCGTCAAGCTCCTTGGACAACTTCTTTTTCCTTTTGAAGCACACAGGTGAATTTGTTCTGCCCACAAGAAGGAAATCCTCAACGCTTATGGGAGCAGATTTATCAAAATCCAGATGCTGTGGCACATAGCCTATTGTAATTTTACTGAGCTTATCACCGTGGTGCGATTCGAATGTTACCTGCCCCTCGTGACGAATTTCACCAAGAATTGATTTAATAAGGGTGGTTTTACCCGCGCCATTTACACCGATAACCGCTGTAAGCTCACCGCAATGCAAGTGAAATGAAACATCCGAAAGAAGAACCTCGCCGCCCCTTTTAACACTTATATTATTTATTTGTATTTTACAGAGACCGCAGCCGTTCTCGAATGCCACTCACTTCACCGCCTTTAAGATAATTTCTAAATTTGTGCGCATTATATCTTCATACGCTGTTTTGTTATTTGCTCCGCTTAACACTGGGTTAAGTGTGTAAATACCCACATCCGTTTCCACAGATAAAATACTTGCCGCACTACCCTGATAGTCAGGCTCAATAAACAAGGCTTTTACACCATGGTCTTTTATTTCAGACGATAGCTCCGCCAACCTTTTTGCAGATGGCTCACCGCCGTGGTCACTTTCAATAGTGCTAACTATTTCAAAGCCCATATCCAGCGCCAGATATTCATAAGCATTGTGAAAGGTTATAACAGGCTCGTCCTTTATCTGCAAGGAAGCCTCTGCCATTTCACGTTGCAAAGCATTCAACCGTTCAATATACAAATCACGGTTTTTGAAAAAGGCATCCTTATACTCGGGGTAATCTTTTGCAAGTCCGTCCGCAATGTTTGACACCTGCTTCTTCGCATTATCAACAGACATCCATATATGGGCATTTTCACTGTGGTCGTGATTGTGACTGTGCTCCGCCTCGTCGTAGCCTTCCACATCTGCAGAATGACCGCCATCATCACAAAGAATATCTATTCCTTGTGAAGAATCAATAACAGAGATATCCTCTGCAGTCTCGTTCAAATCCTGAACAAAGTTTTCGATTCCTGCGCCATTGATGACAAGTACATCTGCATCGCTGAGAAGCTTTGCATCCTTTGCAGTAAGGGTATAATCGTGCAAACAACCCACACTCTGCTCCGCCATACACTGCACACTAACGCCTTCAATTCCATCGGCTATATTCAATGTGAATATGTACACCGGATAAAAGGATGCGGCTATAACATTTGTTTTGTTACTATTGGTTGAGGTAGGCACGCAACCCGAAAGCAACAACATTGCAATACCTACAACAACCGCCAATATTCTTTTAAGCTTCATATTATTTCATCACCCTGAAATAATAGGGGTTTTCTGAGCCGTACATACCTGTTTCAATCTTCACATAGTAAGTACCTGCAGGTAATTCCACAACAGGTGTCGTTACAAGACCCTCGTTGAGTGCAGATTTCAATGCACACATTGACTTGCCGTTGGCATCAACAATACTTGCATTCCAGCAGATGTTACTACCTGTCATTCTTTCGTGACCGAACTCAAGACAAACGCGAGATGTTGAATCCAGAGTGAATTTATAATAGTCCTCGTCGTATGTAACATCCGATGAGATTATCGCGCCGTAGTAATATGTGCGAGCATCAATATTGTCTGCTGTATCCAAGGTGCTGTTAGGCTCACTTTCAAACCTATCATCCTCGGTGAAATTCCACTTACAGGTGTATGTTGCCGAGGTATATGACATTGAGTCACCGTCGATACATACGTAATACTCACCGGGTGAAAGACCTAAGGATTCAATAGTAATTGCTTCTTCATTCCACTTTGAAATCTTGCGGACGATTTCATAATATGTACCGTCCTCAAGGGGCTTGAAGATTCTTACATTCCAACCATTTTTGTTGCCGTCCTGGATCGCGTGACTGAATGTGAAATCAATGTACCCGTACTTCTCAACCTGGAATTTATAATAGTCCTTATCAAGACTGAGGAGTCTGTCAGCAAGGCTACCACTTATACCAAAGTTGTGTGGCAGGTCTATTGCGGTTTCGGGTGTATCATTAAGCTCAAACTCGTGGTTGACAGCTTTATCTGCACCAACAACAAGCGTATATGTCTTGCAAAGCTCAGTCTGTGGCTCGACAGATACATAATATCTGCCTGTTTTAAGACCGATTGAACCGGTTTCAAGAACAAGTTCTGTAAGACGTGATGTGAACTGCGTAATCTTTTCGTTGTCCTCATTCACGAGAGTTACTGTCCAACCAACCTGAGGGAACGTGCCGTCAGGGTGAGTGAATGAGATGTTAACACAGCTATCCTCAATAAGGTCAAATGAATACCAGTCTATATCGGTGCCCTCTGTCCTGCGGGATGAAACACCGTATTTACCATAGCCAACCTGAAGATGGGTGCTTGTTTCCTTGCTATCATTAGACTCACGCTCAAAGGTATCCGTGGGAGTGAAGATTGTGGAAAGTGTATATTCGCTTTCAAGGAAATACATACCCGGGTTTACCATAAGCAGATATGTACCTGCATCAAGACCTGTTTCGCCCCAATCAGATGTCATATCACTCCAGAAGGACTCGAAGTAAGTAACCTCTTTATAAACCTTTTCTGCCTCATCCACAATCTTATAAAGCGAAAGTGTCCAACCGGATTTTGTAGAGTCCATAAAGTCCTCATGATTGAGCCTTACAACCAATGTTCCGGGCTCAGCTACATCGAACATATATGCCTCATAGTCCTCAGAGCTTCGGATGATGCCGGTAAGCTCCGTTCCAAGCTTTATATATGTGGGTGTGTTGTTTTTAAACAACCCGGTTGTAACAGACACGGCAATAACTCCTGCACACAACGCTCCGAAAAGTATCGATATGCACACTATCAACGCCGTTATTCTATTCCTGCGTTTTTTCATTATGTAAACTCCTTATTATTTCACTGAGAGCCTCGTCGAACAAAGGCTCTGTATCCGTAAATGGACACAAAAAGGATTGTACCAACTCAAGATTCAATATACTACAGGCACAAGAAAGCTGCCATTTCATATATTCCAATGCTTTTTCACCGTTTCTGCCGGCAGCAACCACAAGGTAAGCCTTACGGCGCTTTTTAATCTGTTGAGTTTTACCGTTGGCATAAAAACCGGTGTAATATACCTGAAACCTGTCAAGCAATGTTTTAACAGGCGAAGTAAACGTGCCGTTATAAACAGGACTTGCAAAAACAACAATGTCCGCATTCTCAAAATTCTCAAAGAATTTATCTAAATCCCTGTTTACACATTTACCTGATTTTTCACAATAATTGCAACCCGTGCAAGGCAAAGGATTCTCAGCGTAGGTATCAAAAACAGTAACATTATCGTTTTTGAAAATATTACCTATCTCATCACACAAACGGTTTGAGTAGCCCCCCTTACGGGCTGAGCCCTTTATTATGAGAACATTTTTACTCATCCTGTTTCAATTCTCCGTTGCAATATTTACAAATCAATCTGCCGTCAGATGTCTGTTTGAAAAGCGGGGGCAGATATTTCTCCGTTGATGTTATGCAATCTGCTTTACCGCAGACACACTCATGTGTGGGCTCCTCCCAACCGGGTACAATATTCTTGCCGATCTTTTGAGAAACAGTTTTTGCAAATGCCGCCTTACAGGCAACCATAAACATCTCCTGTCCTCTGAAGTAACCCGCTCTCAGGTCTGTGTCCACAGATACATCAAGCTCATCACCCCTGGGCAACGGATGCATAACCAACAAGTCGGGCTTGGCTGTCATAAGCAATCTTTCGCTGAGTGTAAAGTTGTGCTTACGAGCCTCAAACATAATCTCGCTGTCAAATGAGGATTTATCCACGCGAGTCATATAAAGAATGTCAAGCTCGGGTAAAATATCGAAAAGGTTATCGAAAACCACAAAAGGTTTTTCGCGCTTATCCATAAGGGCTATGTAATCATCACACAACGGCTTACCATTTACGGATATGAAATAAAACTCATTTCCCTTGTAAAGGTTAAGGCATTGAAGAAGACCCTTTACACAAGCATTGTTACTGAAATCGCCCAAAAAACCGATTTTCATATTCGAAACATGTTTTTTGTCAACCCACACCTGCGCAATATCCGCAAGTGTTCTGACGGGGTAAGCCCTACCGCCATCACCTGCATTGATTACAGGAACAGTTGAATAAAGTGCTGCCGCCTTTGCCGCACCCTTAAGAGTATGGTCAATGACTATGGCATCGTTCACGGCACACATTGAAAGAACTGCATCCTTAAGCGACACACCTTCAACATCACCGTAGGGCACAACAGTACCACCCATATGTGCAACTGCAGAGCAAAAAGCCCTTTGACTGAATGAAGGCTCACCATAAAATGCAGTGGCAATAGTTTTACCCGCAAGGTCATTTGCATAAATGCTGCGGTTGTCACGAATGTAGGAAATCTGGTTAAGGGTTTCGCGCAATTCTTCTCTAGAAAAGTCAGTAATATCGATAAATTGATTCATTGCCATTTAAAACACCTCGCATTTTTGGTGGCACCTATCCATAATCGCTTTATTATATCATACATTTATATAAAAACAAATACTTTACAAAAAAATTTACAATATTTATTGTATAATTTTTATACAATATTTTGTGTACTTGTTCAAAAACTTTACCAACAACGAAAAATGCTCTGCAAGGCAAGCCTTACAGAGCATTTATTTCGTTTGAATTTAATTAGTCTTCAACAGGAGCACCTACGGGGCAAGAACCTGCACAAGCACCACAATCGATGCAAGCGTCAGCATCGATTACATAGATGCCGTCGCCCTCAGAGATTGCCTCAACGGGGCAGTCTGCTTCACAAGCGCCGCATGAAATGCAAGCGTCAGTAATTTTGTATGCCATTTGCGTTACCTCCTTGCTTTTTTTGTTTTATTGTAGCACATATTTTCAATAAATCAATAGCTAATTTGTATATTTTTTGATAGCAAAATCTGTTTATTCTACCAAATTCGACTCAATTTCTGCATCGGAAGATGCTTTAGGTTTTCGAAGAAGTTTTACTTCCTTACGGTTATACTCTGCCGGAAGTGCCTCAGGACGTCTGTCAAGACAAACCTTCAGTTTTCCTGTGAGAAGGTTGCTCTCAGTAACTGTTCCCCTGCCCTCTTTTGTATCCACAACAGAACCCACGCGAGGTGTGATTTTATTAAGATATTCGTAGGACTCCTGCTCATATTTCAGACAACACAGAAGTCTGCCACAAGTACCGCTGATTTTTGTGGGATTAAGTGAAAGACCTTGTTCCTTTGCCATTTTGATTGACACGGGATGGAAATCGTCAAGGAACTGTGAACAACAGAAGGGTCTGCCACAAATACCAAGACCGCCAAGCATCTTGGAAACATCACGCACGCCTATCTGTCGCATCTCAATACGGGTTCTGTACTGTGATGCAAGGATTTTAACAAGCTCACGGAAGTCAACACGGTCATCCGCAGTAAAATAAAACAGTATTTTACTGCCGTCAAAGGTACACTCAACCTCAACAAGCTTCATAAGAAGACCTAACTCTTCAACCTTTTTTTCACAGAACTGAAAAGCCTCTGCTTCTTTGCGACGGTTGATTTCAAGAGTCTTTAAATCCTCCTTATTTGCAGGTCTTATTACCTTTTTAAGAGGATGAATGATTTCCTCATCACTCACTGTATTGTTACCTGTTGCCACCTGACCGCATTCAATACCGCGGACAGTTTCAACAATAACATTATCACCCCTTGAGTAATTTTTTGAATCGGGGTCAAAATAGTACACTTTTCCGTTATCTTTAAAGCGTACACCTACTACTTCTGCCATATAAATTCTCCGTTTATGTTTATTTAATACTTGTTTTACAATCTTGCACAGAGCACTGCCGAAAGCAAAGTATAGTTGGGATTGTTATCCACAGAACGATGAATTCCACAGACAACATCATACATATCCAACAATTTCTTTAAAGTATTGCTTTGTGACAAGGCTTCACTCTGCTTTGAAAAGTCGTTCAACAAAAAATTTCCGCCGGATTTAAGAGAAATTGCATCTCTCAACACGGCAATAAAAAGCTCAAGCACCTCAACAGCAAGTTTTTTGTTACCGTCCATAGGGGCTGTGGCTTTGATTTTTTCATATTCATAAGGCGAATTCACCGCAACAGACAATGCACGGACAACCTCCATTGCCTTTTCACTGTACTGTGTATCCTCACTCTTGCCCAGACGGATGCGGGACACTCGCGACAGAACCGTACCGATAACTGCATTGGCCGTATGTGAGGTCAGTATAAACGCAGTATATGACGGCGGTTCTTCAAGTATTTTTAATAACAGATTCTGACTTTCCTCGGTCATTTGCTGAACCTCGGATATGATATACACCTTTTTATCAGAATCATTTGGTGTAAGGTAAGCATCTGCCACCATTTTTTTAACATCGGCCTTGGCAAAGGACTTTCTGTCGTCAGGCTTGGTAACGGTGACAATATCAGGATGGATTTCCTCATCCGCCTTACGGCAATTTTCACAAGCACCGCAGGGAGTACGCTCCTGATTACTGCAAACAATCATTTTTGCGCCCAATCGGGCAAGAGCCGTGCGCTGAAGCTCACTACCGCCATCTATGAGCAGGGCGTGAGGACACCTGCCCTCACCAAAAAGATTATCAAGGCTGGTTAAAACCTTTTCAGAAAAATTCACTCGTTCACTCATATCTTCATAAACTGTTCAACATCAACAACAAACAAGGTTGCGCCACCGATTGTAACCTCAACAGGGGTAGCACTCAGGAAACCCTCTCCCATAAACGGAGGTGTTGTTGATACCATTTGTGTCCTTCTTGAGCAACAATTTTTGAAAATCCCGATTACCTCATCAACCTTTTCATCCTCCACACCCACAAGTATGGTAGCATTGCCCATTTTCAGAAAACCGCCTGATGTTGCAAGCTTTGTTGCCTGAAATGATGCCTGTGTGATTTCAGCAAGTAAATCCCCTGCATCGTCACTGTTGACAATACCTATAACGAGTTTCATAAACATCACTCCATATAATTTATAGTTTTATTATAAATTATTTTATTCACATTTACAACATTATATTTCATACCAATTTGCTCAGAGCAACCATAACGGGTATGGTAAGCACCGACAAAACAGAGGTAAATGTAACCACCTTGGAAGCAACGCCTGTGTCGTTGCCGTATTTTGCGGAGAACATTACCGTATTATTGGCACTGGGTACAGATGCGGAAATAATACAAGCGGTAAGAAGCACACCCGTAACTCCGCAAAGTCGTAATGCACCAAGCATTATAAGAGGCAATGCTATAAGCTTAAGGATTGCTACAAGGTAATTCTCCTTAACACTGAACATTGTTTTCAAATCTGTATTGGCAATATATGTGCCGAAGAAAATCATTGCAAGAGGTGTGTTAAGACTTGCCACATAATTCACGGCAGAGTCTACAACATCGGGTAAATCCAAGCCGAAAATGAATATGGGCATACCGATAAGCACCGAAATCACGCCGGGGTTAAACAACAATTTTTTGAAATCAAACTTTGCTTTACCCTTATCCTTTGTCATAACCCATATACCATGTGTAAATGACAGAATATTAAATGCTACCACACCGGCAGAGCAGTAAAACACACCTTCAGAGCCAAGCATCGCCTGACAAAGGGGCAATGCCATATATCCCATATTGCCATAGCCCGATGCATATTTAAACACAGCCTTGTGTTCAACATTTTTGTTAAAAAACGGCACTGCAATAAGGTTTGCCACTGTCAATGTACCGCTCATACAAAGAAATGCGGTTAAAAATGCCCCTGCAGTTTCAATCTTGAACTCCATATTCATAAAGGATTGAATCATTACTGCGGGAGTAACAATATAAAAAAGCAAGTCATTTGACCGTTTTGCAGTTGATTCACCGAAAACATGCAAACGGTCGGCTATAAAGCCGACCGCAACAATCAGATACAGTATCAAAACCTGCTGGGCGGCCATTGTCATATTGGAAAGAAACATTATAATTTCTCCTGCCCGTAGAGTGGATGAAGTGTATCCGAACCCACTCTAAATTTAATTATTCCTCTTTATTTTTTCTCATATCTGCAAGAGATATGGGTTTTATTGTTTCGGGTTCTAACTCTTGTTTGCGTCTGCCGAAGGTTTTCTTCGGTTTTTCTTCAACAGTCTCTTCAATTACAGGCTCCTCTACAATTTCTTCAATTACAGGTTCCACCTCAACTGCTTCAACAACAGGTTCCTCTGCAATCTCTTCAATTACAGATTCCACCTCAACTGTTTCAACAACGGGTTCCTCTGCAACCTCTTCAATTACAGATTCTTCCTCAACTGTTTCAATTACAGGTTCTTCCTCAATTACTTCAACAACAGACTCTTCTGCAGCGTCTTCGTCAAAACCTTCAAAGAAGTTTTTAGTCTTTTCTGCTCTCTTATCGGAAACTGCCTCGCGGAGTTTTTCGTCTGCATAAACAGGCTCGTCATCAAAGAAAGCTGTTGAACTCTCTTCTTCCTCAGAAACCTCATCAACCTCGGCAATGAAGGCACTACCCTCTCCCTTTGAGATAACAATATCCTCATCAGGAAGGTCGATTTCCGTAACTGTTTTTCTGTTTGAGATGCCATCCTTGAAACCAACACCAAGAGAAGCAATGATATATGAGAAGATAAATACGAGAAGTGAAAGGTGTGCAAAGCTGAAATCGTGACCCTCAACAGGCTCAAGACCGGAAAACATTGCAACAAGTCTGGGAATAGTTACAAGACCTGCAAAAAGACAAGCAGAAAGACCGTAACCATAGATACCCCACATACTGTCCTCTGTGAAAACACCCGATGAAATTCGGGCAAATGTAAGGAAGAACAGCATTGCAAACACAAGCATAAATATCTCGAACAAGAGTTCAGAAACAGTAATGAAGCTTACTGCCTTCATAAGCCTTGTAACAAGCATGGTGATACACCAGCAAAGTGGTGAAAGAGCAAGGAGCTTGAACTCTTTGTAAGAGCCCTTGCCGTTCAGGTGGCTTATGGCAAACACAAGGAAATAGAAAATTGCAAAAACTGCAAAAACGAACTGTAAAACAAGCAGAATACCGCCATTATCCTGAACATTAGCTTTGAGAAGACTTGTAAAGATTCCCATATTGAAATCCATGCCTGTTTTGGGAACAACAAGATTCTCAATAGCAATAATATCCCAGATAAGACCACCAATCATCACTATTGATGTTATGCCGAGAACAAGGTTTTTGCCTGCAGGCAATTTAGGTGATGGTACTTCCTTGCTGAGGAAGCTCAACATCATAAACAGTAACACGAAAACAAAAATCACGGCATAAAGCACGGGAATGGTAATATCGCCGTTTTCGAAAAATCCGTTCTGTGTGTTAACCAATGCAAGTAACTGATACACTCTTGTGGGTAATGCCACAAGGAAAACAGTTGCGAAAACGAAAAGAAGATATTTCATCTTAATAGCAGATGATGAACCTTTAAGCTTATTCATAATAAAAATCCTTTCGAGGAATATTATCTTTCTTCAATAGGTACATAAACGGAAGAGCTTTTGAACCCTGAAACACGCTCGTCAATAGCAACGTAGTCCTTAGGAGTTGACACGTTCTTATAAGCGGGTCTTATAACTCTGTTACCGGAAACAAGCTCCTCAATACGATGTGCAGACCAACCTGCCACACGCGCGATTGCAAACAGAGGTGTGTAAAGATCCTCAGGGATGCCGAGCATTTCATAAATAAGACCGGAATAAAGGTCAACGTTCGCACAAATTTTCTTTGTATTGTTACGCTCAAGTGCGAAAATCTCGGGTGTAAGTGTTTCGATAAGCTCAAGTGCCTTAAACTCGTCTGCATAGCCCTTTTCTTCGGCAAGCTTAAGTGCCTCTCGTTTAAGAATTATCTGACGGGGGTCAGAGAGTGTATAAACCGCGTGACCCATACCATAAACCAGACCGCTGCGGTCACCCGCCTGCTTATTGATAACCTTCTTAAGGAAATCTGCAACCTGGTCAGCACTTGTAATATCCTCAACATCATTTTTAAGGTGACCGAGCATCTCGGTAACCTTGATGTTTGCACCGCCGTGACGAGGTCCCTTAAGTGCGCCGATGCCTGCTGAGATTGCTGAATATGTATCTGTGCCACTTGATGTAAGCACTCTTGTTGCAAAAGCAGAGTTGTTACCGCCGCCGTGCTCTGCGTGAAGCATAAGGCAGATGTCGAGAAGCTTTGCCTCTTCATCGGTAAACTTACGGTTTGAGCGTGTGTTATAAAGAATTGTTTCTGCAGTTGAAAGTTCAGGCTTCACAGGGTGAAGATACATACTCTTTTTGAGGTAATATCTTCTCTTGACCTGATAAGCATAGGTCATAATTGTGGGTAACTGAGCAATCAGCTGAACACTCTGTCTCAACACATTTTCGATTGAAAGGTCATCGGGATTTGTGTCGTAAGAGTAAAGTGAAAGAACAGACCTTTCAAGCTTATTCATAATGTTGGGTGAGGGAGCCTTCATAATCATATCCTCAATGAAGTCCTCGGGAAGGTCACGGGATTCACCAATAATTTTCTTGAATTGCTCCAACTGATCTTTGGTGGGGAGGTGACCAAAAAGAAGCAACCAGGCAGTTTCTTCGAAACCAAAACGGTTCTCCTTTACACAACCCTCAACAATTTCATTTATGTCAATACCGCGGTATTTGAGTTTACCCTCAACGGGCTTTCTCTCACCATCGTCAATATAATAACCCTCAACAGAGCAAACCTTTGTGAGACCTGCCATAACACCGCTGCCATCGCGGTTTCGAAGACCTCTCTTAACATCGAATCGGTCAAAATATTCCGCAGGAACAGAGCTATATTCTTTGAGCTCATCGCAAAGTGATGAGAAATCCTTGGTAGAAACAGGTTCAATGTATGAATGCATATAGTCACTCCTTAACTGTTTATGTAATGTCATACTTTCAAACAATAATTCATATTATTTTATAACATTATAACGATAATGTCAACTAAATTTCACTAATAAACCAAAGGATGGCAAATTATGAAAAATTACGCACTACTCATTATATTATCGGCACTGGCAATGATATGCACACCCTTAGCAATGATAAAGGCACCTTCATCCCCTACCGAAGAAACCGCTCCACTCTCCACGGAGGTGAGTACAACAGCAGCCATACCCCCACCAGATAACACAATCACCGTTTTCAGAACTGCCGAAAACAAAAGCGTGGAAATGGATATGTTTGAATATGTCTGCGGTAGTGTGGCATCAGAAATGCCACTTGCCTACAACGAGGAAGCTATCAAAGCCCAAGCCGTTGCCTGTTACACAAATGCACTCAGGCAAAAAGCAGATACCAAAAACGAGGAAAATAATATAACAGACGATATTAAAATGCATCAGGGGTATATCGACGAAGTCCAACGCAAGGAGAAGTGGGGCGAGGACTTTGACAAGTATGAAGAAAAGCTAAAAAACGCAGTAAAAGCCGTTGAAAATCAAGCCTTATATTATGATGACAAACTGTGTGTTGCCGCATTTCACGCCATATCCTGCGGAAAGACGGAAAATTCAGAAAACCTGTGGGGCACAAAAATGCCATACCTCACAAGCGTTGACAGTAGCGGTGACAAAATCGCAAAAGGCTACGGTTCGACAATCTCATACAATACCGAGGGTTTTAATAAGTGCATCGAGAACCTTTCCCCCGCACCACAAAGTGTAAAATCCCTTAAGGACTCTATAAAAATCACCAAAACCTCACCAAGCGGAACCGTGCTTGAAGTTATGGTAAATGGCAAAAAATATTCGGGTGAGCAAATCCGCTCTGCATTCGGTTTGAGAAGTCCCGTTTTTACCACAGAAATCGAAAACGATACAATAACATTTACAGTAAAAGGCTACGGACACGGAGTAGGAATGAGCCAACACGGGGCAAATCACCTTGCAGAAAAAGGTTACACTTATGACAAAATACTTGCCCATTATTATTCCGGTGCGCAAATAAAAACCACAAATACATAATTGCCAAATATCCTTTGTAACAATAGTATTTTTTAGTAATCAAGAACAAAATTTGCATATTTTTAAAAAAACACTTGCAAAACCCGAACTGTTGTGATATTATATCCCTCGGTTATCCGGGTATGGCGCAGTTGGTAGCGCGCTTGACTGGGGGTCAAGAGGCCGTGAGTTCAAGTCTCGCTACTCGGACCAAAACAGAGAAATCACTTTTGTGGTTTCTCTGTTTTTCTTTTTATTCCCTCAGTGTGGCGAGACTTGAACTCCTTTTCGAAACACAATATTTAACAGAAGAACAATACTCTCTACTACAACAGTCTTGTGAAACAATCAGAAGAATGTTGATTTTCTCAATAACCACAACCAAAGAAAATATGAATAAATACGCAGAGTCTACAAAATTTAGAATGTTACATACACCCCACTTAGTGGGGTATTTTTTATTTTATCCTATAACTTTACTGCATTAAATATCGTACCTTCCTTGAACTTTTCTGAAGAAATGCTATAATGAAATAAATATTCAACACTCAGGAGAACTGTTATGGACGTTAGATTTATAAAATCCGAAGAAGCTGTGGATTATCTCAAAATATCTGCCGCATCATTTATATGGAAATTTGATAAGGATGTTGATAAGGAAGTTGAAATGCCTGTTCTCGGTGCATTTCACGACGGCAAGCTTATTGCAGGAATGGAGGTTTTTGACTTCAAGTGCAACTACTGCGGCAACCTTATAAACACAGTTGTACTCAGCGGAATATGCAGTCAACCCGAATGTCGCAGAATGGGCGGCGTAAGGGCAATTTTTGACGAAGTGGGCAGAACTGCCGTAGAAAATGACATCGTGGCAGGTTTCCTCTCACCTTTTTCGATCGCATATTATGAGAAATTCGGTTACGCAAATCTCAACCGTGTTTTTACAATCAAAGTGCCATTCCACAATCTTGAGCACATCCCCCGCAACACCGACGTTGAGCTTTTCACAGGTGAACAACTCCAGGAGCTTTGCGAGCTGCACAACAAATGTGTTTTCAAGGAAAATCTTATGACGTTGAGAGAGGATATAAAGCATTTCTGCGACCAACCTCTTGAAAATTCGGATTACACATACATTCACCGCAACGCTTCAGGCGAGGCAGACGG
>JAZRFZ010000150.1:0-5863 GCA_045643925.1 Acutalibacteraceae bacterium
GGATCCAATTAATGACTCTCCATTAACCAATCCATGATATTTTACAATGGTTTTGTTTTCTAAAGTACTTGTTGAGGATAATAACATTCTATCACTTAATTGTTTGTTTTTAAAAAAATAATTATAATTTGATTAGTTTTGTTTCAATTTTATTGTTTATTGAAAATAAAGTTTAGCTATTAAAATTAATTAATAGCTATTGATTTATTGAATTTATCTAAAGAACATGAAATATGCCCAGACGAGAATGAATACTACAATTACACCAAAGAGCATCATTCTGCTTTTTTTAATGTTCTTTTGTTGTTGTTCTAAGACTTTTTGACAATCTGCAGAGCAGACTCTTTCTTTCATTGGTATTGGGCTGCCGCATACTGGGCAATGTTTGTGTGGTTCTACCATATTTTTCACCTTTTTATTTTTTGTTCATTAATAAGTTTAATTTATTTAAATTTAATTTATTTAAGAAATTATGTTCTATTAAACAGAAGTCTATCAACAAATGAAACTACCCACCACCACGCTTCGCATTACATTCAGTTTATTGCTGACTTTTTGAACTCATAAATGCGTTCACTACGTAGTAACTTCACTTGCAAAGCAAACTTCACCATTTTATAATAGCCGCACGCAGTGCCCGATAATTTTGCATTTTGCATTTTATGAAAGCCAGCTGGAGTTAGTATCTGTCCCCATACTTTCCGTTCCGTAAAGGTACAACACCTCGGTAATGCCGTTTTCTTTTACCAGTTCGGAAACGGGAGTGCGGTAATAGCGCATATCAACCATATAGATTTCGGAATACTGCTCCGCAAGGAAGCCTGTAAAGCAATGGGCAAAGGAGTCTTTTATCACGAGGATTTTGCCACCCTTTGCATGGGGGTTTGTTATTTTAGTAAGAGAATGATTGCCGTCAAGGTAAACGGGGTATTTGTCACTCTCCGATAATCTGTCGGTGAAGAAAACCGAATTGTTTTTCACCACATCCTTGCCCGGCTCTGTGATTTCAACTGTAACATTAAGGTTTTTGTTGTACCACATTTCAATAACATCGGGGTCAGAGAGCCAATAACCGCCTTTGGAATAGGCAGTGCCGTAAAAATCGGGCTCTGTCTTTACCTCATAATCGTCAGATAAGGTGAAACCCTTTTCCGCGGCATATAGCTTATATAACTCATACGCCCCTGCGGAAGTTATATGATGGTCAGTTTTGTAATAAAGCTGAGCATCATTTTTTGTTTTATTGAAGGAATCTCTCACATCAATAAAGGTCATTTCACCTTTATTCTCATTGATGATGTCAAAAATTCTGCCGTCGGTATATTCACCGTGGACACGGGGTAATTTGTCATCCATAACATAACCGCACTGTGGCACAACCATAATTGTTGCTTTAAGATTATTCTCCGTTGCAAACTCGGAGAATTTCTGAACATTTTTCAGGGCAGTGTCAGTATTAAGGTCGGCAGGTGCGCCAATAAGGTAACCATCCTTACCATAATAAACGGGTGCGGTACTGTTTCTGCCACAAAGCAGATTAAAATAGGAGTTCACACCCACAAAGAAATCTCTTAAAGGGAATTGGTCTGAAACGAAGCTTTCCAAATCCTTTGTGAATTTGCCGTCAGCAAGTGATTCCAAAGAAAATCCAGGCGCTTTGGCAAGAAGCCTCTTTTCATTCTCCGAATAATCATTTTTAGGCAACAGGAAAAGTGATGCAGACAAAATGAAAATTACAACAAGAAATGCTACGGAAGGCATTATGGGTTTTAGTTTTTTAAACATAACGCACCTCCTCAGAATCTAAAGTAAAGGAATGGGTTATAGCTTGAGCTGACAAGTGATGCCACGCAAAGAAGCAACACAACAACACAGGCAACGGTTTCCAGAGCCCAACCGCCCTTTACGGAAAATACTTTTAAAATTACTTTACGGGCAACAGGCAAGCTCATAAACCAACCCACCGCAATAAGTGGCAGATATCCAAGCACGAGGGGTGTTGCCTCTGCACTGATTAAACCGTTTTTAAGGCTGAACATTGATGCAATGTACTGCCCCATAAGGGTGATGTCTGTAAAATCGAATATTGCCCAACCTAAAATAATAAAGAACAACGCGTAGATGTGTGAAAATACTCCGGGAAGCTTTTCCAGCTTTTTAAGCAGAAAATATTTTTCCACAAGCAATATCACACCGAAATAAACGCCCCACAGGATAAAGTTCCAGGATGCGCCGTGCCACATACCCGTAAGGAACCACACCGCCATAATATTGAACATATGACGGAGAGTTTTACATCTGTTACCGCCCAAGGGAATATATACGTACTCTCTGAACCAGGTGCCCAGGGACATATGCCATCTGCGCCAGAACTCGGTAATACTCTTTGAAATATATGGGAAATCGAAGTTCTTAAGGAAATCGAAGCCCAACATATTACCAAGGCCTCGTGCCATATCACTGTAACCCGAAAAGTCAAAGTAAATCTGCAAGGTAAAGGCAATAATACCCACCCAGGCGCCAATAAGACCGCTTTCTGTGTCGGGTTTCAATTCTGCCCACAGGTTACCCATCTGATTGGCAATAAGCACCTTTTTTGCCATACCAACCATAAAGAGCTTTACACCGCGGGTGAATTTTTCCAGGGTTTCCTTGCGGTGCATAAGCTGATTTTCAACATCAACGTACATAACGATAGGACCTGCAATAAGCTGAGGAAAAAGTGCCACGTATGTACCAAGAGCAACAAAGTTCTTCTGCACCTTGCAACCGCCCTTGTACACATCTATTGTATATGACATTGTCTGGAAGGTATAGAATGATATGCCGATTGGCAAGGGAATGTCGGGTGTTTCAAGTCCACTGAAGAATGGTGCTATCTTCAATGTATCCACAAAGAATGCAGCATACTTGAAGAATCCGAGCAAAGCAAGGTTGAGAACCACATTAGTAATAAGCAAGGCTTTTGCCTTTTTGCGATTCTCACTGTATTTGCCAATCAAAAGTCCGAAAACATAGTTCATTGTTACTGAGAAAAGCATCAGTAAAATAAACACAGGCTCACCATACCCGTAGAAAACAAGACTGGCTGCAAATAAAAATGCGTTGCGGAATTTTTTAGGACATATATAGTAAATGGGTAAAACAACGCTGAGATATACAAAAATGAATATCAGGCTTGAAAATACCATATCCGTTCCCCTTCTGCAATAATTACATACTAAAAGCGTTTGCACGGCGGTAGCCTGAGCAAACGCTTTTTACTGCTCAATAGTATCAGAAATTTTCGTTGAACATATCTACCATAGCTTCATTGTGCTCTGAGAAGAAAATTGCAACGTAATTGCCCTTTGTTTCAACCTCACAGGCACTTGCGATTGCGTAGCTGTCTGCATCGTAGCTCTGTGACTGCTGTTTAAGGTTATCGAGTCTTGACTGAAGCTTTGCTTCCACATCCTTAGCGGCGGCTTCGTCAACTGCCTCAACCATAATGATTTCTGCAGGGAAAACACCTGTGAGAACAATGAAACTGCTCTGTGAAGCGATTGTGTCCTCTGTGATGCCGTACTGGTCAAGGAGCTTACTGTTATCAAGAACGATAGGGTCCTTGAGACCGAACTCTGCAATCATCTTGTTCTTAAGTGCTTCAAGTCCTGTTCCCTCTACGAGTGCTCCTGTAGTATCTGCATTTGACTCTGTGGTTGTTTCCACAGGTGCTGCAGTTGTTTCCTCCGCGTCAGTCTGTGAACAGGCAACAAGGCTCATTACCATTAAAACACACATTAAAATAGCAAAAAACTTTTTCATAATTACCATCCTCACTCCATAATTCCTTCTTCAATTATCATATCCGTTGTAGTTTCCTTTGCGGGTTTGGTAAAATCCGCCGGAAGTGTATATTTAGGCTTTGTGGTTTCGGGTGCCACTGTTACCTCGGGCACCTGAACAACTATGGTGTGCACCACAACAGGAATTGTCTCAATAACCTGAGTTGGCTGTACATAAGTGGGCTGCACCTGAATCTGCTGTATAACTGTTGCCGGGACAACAGGCGCTGCCGGTATGTGAGTATATAAATACTCCGCCCATATTTTACAGGCATCGTTATTGAAATGGATGCCCATATCGTTCAAATCACTGCAATATTCAGGGACAAGATATCCCTTATCGTTTTTGAAAACAGATGCCACGTCAAGGTAGTACCATCCGCGCTCCTTACAAAGCTCCGACAACAAGGCGTTATACTCGTTAACAGTTTTCATATTGAGCGCACCCCTGTCATAGGAAAGAGGTGTGACAGACTGCATATAGAACTGCACATCCGGTGTTTTGGCAAGGATTGTATCAACAACCGACTTAAGACTGTCGATGCATCCCTGAGGACCTGTCCAGCCGATTTCATTGACACCAAGCATAAGGTAAACCTTTTTCTTGCCTGACAATGCAACACCGTCTGCAAGAGAAACCTTCTGTCCCCTGAAGGTGGGGTGAACCGACTTAGGGTTATCAAGTGCCCACAAGGCATTACCTGCACTCAGACTGCCCGATGTAAGGAAGGTTGCGTCACCAAAGCAGGATGTAGCCATATTATAAAATGAAAGTGACATACTCACAGAGTCACCTATGAAAACCGCATCATTAAAATACGAAGCATCTGCCCTTGGTGAAAAAGGAACAAAATACTCCACATTTGGTGTGCGACGTTCACCGTGTTGGTCGGGTTGTGCTACATAATCAAATCCAACAGGAACAGGTTGGGTGGGTTGAGTAGTGGTAACCACCGTAGTTGGTTGAGTTGTTGCCACTGTTGTTGCAACAGTGGTGCTTTCTTCCGTAGCAAACAGCTTCCCGTTATCGCACCCTGTAAAAATAAGTGCAACAAGAAGAATGGAAACTGCCGATAACACGAGGCGCCCCGAGGCAAAAGACCTCATACATATTCTCCCTTTATTGAGATTTTGTCGATATTTGACATATACATTATATATAATAACAATCAAGCCACTTTGTGTCAATAAATATAGCGGATTTTCTTATGGAAAATCCGCTATATTTTGTATATCCTGTTATATTGTAACACTAAATAGAGATGTTTTGATTACACACCCGCATAGTCAAAAACAGTGTTATATGTGCCACTTTCAAACTCGTATTCCTCATCGTCAAGATAAAGTGTGGCGTGCGAGCCTGCGGGAATTGTAAAGTTGAATTTACACTCATTGCCATTGCCTGTGTATTCCCATGATGAAACAATTTCACCGTTATCGGTGAGAATACGAGCCTTTGCATAGCCAAGAGCCTTAGTGGGCAAGGGTCTGAAAATAATATGCTTGTAGCCGGGTTCCTTTTCATCACTGTCAATACCTGCAACAGTTGTGTAGAGCCAATCACCAACAGAGCCGTAAGCATAGTGGTTGAAGGAGTTCATATCAGGTGTGGCAAAGGTGCCGTCAACCTTCATGCCGTCCCAACGCTCCCACATTGTGGTAGCACCCCTTGTAACAGGGAAAAGCCATGAAGGGAAATCCTTTTTGAACAGGAGCTTATATGCAAGGTCTGTTCTGCCGATTTTTGTAAGAGCGTGCAGGAGATATGGTGTACCAACGAAGCCGGTCTTAAGGTGTCCGCACTCCTCAATATCCTTAACAAGCTTTGCACCCTCGCGGTTAATATCATCTGTAAGGTCAAAGTAAATTGCAAGAACATTTGCAGTCTGTGTTTCATGCTCAGGGAGTCCTGTATTTATATATTTATTGCGGTATTCCTTGAGTGAAAGCTCATACAACTCCTCAAAGTATGACATATCCTTGCCGATAGCCTTACCCATTTCGATAAACAAACGGTTTGAGTACACAAGGTATGC
>JAZRFZ010000151.1:0-4922 GCA_045643925.1 Acutalibacteraceae bacterium
TCAGGCTTTGACCTTCCGCCTAAGGAATGTCCCGAGTGCGGTACACCACTTGTCCGTGACGGTCACGAGATTCCTTTCGAAACCTTCCTTGGCTTCTTCGGTGATAAGTCTCCTGATATCGACCTTAACTTTGCGGGTGAATATCAGGCTCAGTCACATAAATATACAGAAGAACTTTTCGGTAAAGCATACGTTTTCAAAGCGGGTACAATATCGGGTGTTGCTGATAAAACTGCTTATGGCTTCGTTAAGAAGTACATAGAAGAACGCGGTCTTACAATGACAAAGGCGGAAATAGACCGCCTTACAATCGGTTGTACCGGTGTTAAACGTACCACAGGTCAGCATCCGGGTGGTATGGTTGTTGTTCCAAATACCTATGAGGTTGAGGATTTCACTCCTGTTCAGCGACCTGCCGACGATACAACAAAGGATATTATTACAACTCACTTCGACTTCAACTCGATGCACGATACCTTGCTCAAGCTAGACGAGCTCGGCCATGATGTGCCCACAATTTATAAGCACCTTACAGACCTTACAGGCATAGACGTTCTTGATATAGACATCAGTGACCGTAAGCTTTATGAATTGTGTACAAGTCCTGAACCTCTTGGTGTGACCGAGGAAGAGCTCGGTTGGCCTACAGGTACACTTTCAATTCCTGAAATGGGTACCGACTTCACCAAGGGAATGCTTCTCGAAGCAAGACCACAGACATTTGCCGACCTTATTCAAATTGCAGGTCTTTCCCATGGTACTGCCGTGTGGCTTGGTAATGCGCAGGACCTTATCAAAGACGGTACTTGTACAATATCCGAGGTTATCGGTACTCGTGACAGTATCATGGTTTATCTGATGCACTGCGGTCTTGAGCCCAAGCAGGCGTTTGATATAATGGAAACAGTAAGAAAGAAAAATAAGTATCTTACGCCTGAGATGATTGAGATAATGAAATCTCACAATGTTCCTGCGTGGTATATTGAGTCTTGTGATAAAATTCAGTATATGTTCCCCAAGGCTCACGCTGCTGCATATATTATTGCTTCGTTACGTCTTGCCTGGTTCAAGATTTATAAACCACTTGAATATTACTGTGCATATCTAACAGTTCGTGGTGATGACGTAGATGCCGAGGCAATGTCCAAGGGCAAAAACGCAGTTAAAACTCTTTTGCAGATGATAAGAGCAAAGGGTAAGGAGGCTTCTGCCGCCGAGAAGTCTAAGGAGACAATTATGATGATTGTTTATGAGGCTATGGTTCGCGGCATTGAGTTCTTGCCCATCGATATTTATAAATCTTCTGCCGGCTCCTATGAGCCTGAGGATGGCAAAATCCGTATGCCCTTTGCCGCACTTGCAGGTGTAGGTGAGGCCGCTGCTGTTCAGTTGTCAAAAGCACGTGATGACGGTGGTGCTGAGTTCTCATCCATTGAGGACTTTGCTGTCCGTGCAGGCGCAGGTAAATCAACGGTTGATTTGCTTAAGTCCTGCGGTGCATTCGGTGATTTGCCTGATAGTGATCAGATGTCATTGTTTTAATTCATTTAATTTCATAAAGGAGTTATCATTATGAAAAAAGTATTAAAAGGCTTAGGTATCGCTGCTGCCGCAGGTGTAGGCGTCAGTATGGTAAGAGCCGCTACAAGTTATAAAGCAAAGCCTGTTCAGTCTGGTGAGCAGTTAGCACCCGAAAAGGTGGATGTTGAAAGATATATCAATAATCTTTCAAAAGCTATTCAGATTCCCACTATCTGTAATGTTGATGAAAGCCTTGTTGATTGGTCAAAGTTTGATGAATTCCACGCTTTCCTTAAGGAAACCTATCCTCTCGTTCACGAGAACCTCGAACTTGAAATTGTTTCTACTCGCAGTCTTCTTTATCATTGGAAGAGTGCGCATCCCGAAAAGGAACCCATTGCTTTACTTGCACATCAGGACGTTGTTCCCGTTACACCCGGTACGGAAGAGGATTGGGAATATCCACCATTCAGCGGTGCGGTTGCGGATGGCTTCGTTTGGGGTCGTGGCGCTATAGATATGAAGAATCATCTTATCGGCGTTATGGAAGCAGTTGAAACACTCCTTGAAGAGGGTTATGTACCCGAACGCGATGTTTACCTTTGCTTTGGTCATAACGAGGAGGTTATGGCAGAGGGTGATCTTTGCGGTGCAAACGTTATGATGGAGTGGTTCAAGGAGCGCGGCATCAAGCTTGACAGCGTTATCGACGAGGGTGGCGCTATACTTGAGGTTAAGGTTGATAAGGTAATTGACGGACACCTTGCAGGTGTAGGTCTTGCTGAGAAAGGCCATGTTGACTTTGAGATTTCAGTCAATGCAAAGGGCGGTCATTCTTCACAGCCTCCCAAGCACAGTGCACTTGGTCGTCTTTCAAAGATTCTTTGCAATCTCGAAAATCATCAGTTTAAGGCAGAGCTTACACCTCAGCTTTGCTCACTCTTTAACGAAATAGGTAAGAACACAACTTACCCTGTAAGATGTGTTATGAGTAATTTCCCTGTTCTTAAACCTCTTCTTACAAAGGTCTGCTCAGAGATTCCGCCCGTTGCATCTATGATGCGCACAACTACTGCTGTAACAATGGCAAACGGTAGTCCTGCACCCAATGTTCTTCCTCAGAAGGCTTCTGCAGTTGTTAACTTCCGTATTATGCCCGGACAGACAGTTGAGGACGTTGAAAAGCATATTCGCAAATATGCAGGACCTAAGGCTGAAGTTAAAATGCTTGCAGGCAAGAATCCGTCTAAGATTTCTCCTACAGATTCAAGAGCATTCAAGGCTATTGAGAAAATCTGTAAGGGTATGGATCCCAAAGCAATCGTTGCACCTTACCTCGTTATGGGTGGTACAGACTCACGTCAGTATGAGGATGTTTGTGATAACATTTATCGTTATTCACCTTACCTTATGACAACAGGTCTTTTGCTTACTACACACGGTACAAACGAGAGAATCCCTGTTTCATCACTCGAAGATGGTGTTGCGTTCTTCAAGCGCTACATAAGAGAGCTTACATGCGATTAAATAAAGATAAATCCGACCACACATTAAGTGTGGTCGGATATTTGTTTATAATGATTCGATTGTATCTTTAAATATTGTAAAGAATTTTTCAAGTACTTCTTTGTCGTCCTTATTTCCTCTAAGGCACATTGAAGCACTCAGCTTGCCATTGACAGTAAGTGCTGTCATAACGGCACAGGGCTTGTTCTTTGCAGCACCCGCCACAAAGGCTGAGATAGGGGAGTTATTCGATAAATCAAAACCCATTCTGTCAACTGCACCAACGTTGCTTACGGAAAATACAGGGTTGTTATAGAACATTTTGACTGCATTTTCTGCTTGTATGTATGTCATTGCTTTATATGCAAAGTTCAGAAGGGGAAGTCCGTGCAATCCCATAAAGGGGTCACTTTTTATTTCCTTCGTTTTCTCGGAAACTCTTTGTAGAATGGTGTCAAATGAGTCGCCTGTGCCCTCAATAGAGCAATGTGAGAATGAAACGTGGTTGGTGTATCCCAACGTGGATAAATCCTTTATATGACGCCTTAAGTCCGTAGCACAGGCAATGCTTACCGCTTCATCCTTTGGCATATCGGTAATGGTTGCAAGTGCATTTATGAATGATGCAATCAGTAAATCTGTTACGGTTGCACCATTTTTCTTTGCGTAGTCAACCGCTTTTTGGAAGTTGTCTGCCTCAACCTGTCTTGACACAATTATGATTTCATCGGTCTTGTCCAAGGTCTTAAATGGCATAGTTCTTTTAATCTTGGGTGAGATGTTGGCGAGTTGTTTTTTCGCGGCTTTCAAGGTATCCTTGTCCATATCCTTATAGACTTCTTTATAGTTTCTTGAACCGCTTGAAAATGCAATAGGGGAAACGCCATTCAGGTCATAATCTGTGTAGTTTTTACAGAAATCGTACCAGAAAGCCTTATATCCACCACCGTCAAAAAGCATATGATTCCAAATAAATAAGACATATGTATTGCCGTTGCAGTAGTAAAGTCCGATTTTAATCTGCACGTTACTTTTGAGGGGAATCTGAATTTTGAAAAATTCCTCTCTTGCAGCATCAATATCATCAACGCGCTTTACTATAACAACATCGTCAATGTGATAATCAGCAACCTTCCAATAGGGTGCAAGGGGACTGTTTATGACTTGCGAGTGCATAAATGGTGCACATTCAAGGCAACAGATAAGAGTATTTTTGAACTTTTCTTCATCTATCTCGAAGCCATAATCAACCTCGAATCGAGCAAGTCTGTCCATATATTTACGGCACATAAGATTTACCTTGTCATACATCTCTGTGGGGTATTTCTTTTGTTGCATATATGGAGTTTGTGACTTGTGATTTAATAGCTCATTTATAACCTTTTCATCGGTAAGACCTTTTTTTCTTAATGCTTCAGCTTCTGCTTTAAAATCAAATTCTTTCATTATCAGTCCTCAACGTGTGCCAAGAAGAAGTCACGCTTTTCGTCTGTATCGATAACCTTAAGGGGCTTAACCTGATTAAGGTTTGCACCACGGCTCCTGAGAACTTCTCTGTAATCGTCATAAGTTCCGGGCTTAAGGAATTTAACCTCACAATGACCGAGAGCACCGCTCTTAATAAGAGGTTCAACACTGACATTACCTTTGCAAAGCATTGTTTCGAATGCTTCGGCATACTTTGATTTCTTTTCGTCACTTACAGGGTCTGCTGTTTCGAGGAAAAGTACATAGTGACCGGGTGATGTTGATCTGTCGGGATAGATACTGTAACCGATGTACATATCGTCCATAGCCTCAGAAAGATTTGCAACGATTTCGTCAAATGCAAGTGAGCTTACTTTTTCGCCGCTGATGTTTGCAATCTGATTAAGTCTGTAACAGAAGGTGATTTT
>JAZRFZ010000152.1:0-10052 GCA_045643925.1 Acutalibacteraceae bacterium
TACTTCGACGTTGTTATCGGTGACCCATCGGCACAGAGTGCGTTCAACACAATCGGTGCGGTTGGCTCCGTGCTTGGTCTTGCGGTAGTACCCGTTATGACAAAGTTCACAAGCCGTCGCAGAACATATCAGTTCTCACTGATTATGGCGATTTTAGGTTTTTCAGGCACAACATTTTTTGCAAGTGCATTCGCAGAGCCACAGCTTATGGCTATGAATTTAAGCTACATTATCGCATCTATCGGTGTGGCATCTATGTTCGTTTCACAGACAGTTTTCCTTGCAGATATTGTTGACTATGGTCATGTAAAGCAGGGCTTCCGCTCCGAGTCCATCACATTCTCAATGAAGGGCTTTTTGCAGAAGATGGCTTACACAATACAGACAATTATCCTGTTCTCAGGCCTTGAAATTTCAAAGTATGATGAAACCTTACACGCTGCAAACTCAGCAGGTGTTAAATCTGCAATCAGCTTTATGATGCTTGGTGCACCTATCGTTTTATTTATACTTTCATTCATAATATTCACCACTAAATTCAAGCTCCACGGTGCATATATGGAAGAAATAACCGCAAAAATCAAGGAAATACAATTACAAAACGAAAGTGATGTAAAATGAAAGATTTATTGAAGAAAATACCATTCCCCTTGTTACCCGTACTTTTCGGATGTGCAGTTGCCCTGTTGGGACTTGTGCTTATGATAGCACCTGAGACATCCCTTAACACGGTCTGCTTTGCAGGTGGCATTGTGGTGCTGCTCAAAGCCGCAGGCAAACTCCCTGACTGCGTCAAAGGGTTAAAAAACGGCACACCCCGTACAACCGACCTTGTGTCATTTGTTGCAACGGTGTGTGTGGGCATTGTGCTTATGGTACACCCCAAGCCCCTGCTTTCTGTTTTCCCCGTGATTGTGGGTATATGCACACTCATTTACGGTATAGTGTCATTTTTCACAAAGGGTAGAGGGTCTTTGTGGGGCAAGATTGTAGCCGTGATTACAATTATCCTTGCCATTGTGGTTATAAACTCACCTATGGTTTTAGCCGAGGCAGCAACATCAATTTCAGGCATTGCCCTGTTTGTAATCGGTGTGTTTATGGTTATATCAAAGTTCTATGCACAAAAGAAGCTTAAGGAATGGGATATTGAAATTAACCCCGACGACGGATACAAGGAAGTAGAATTCACGGATGTGGATGAATAATTTAAAATTTATAATTTAAAATTTAAAATTTTAAATTCTGGAACTGCGTTGCTATTATTGCTGTCGCAAAATTTAGAGTAAAAGAGAGCAAAAATTTTACTGTGTGATCCCCTTCTCTGGTTCAAGAGAGGTAGACCACACAGTAGTTTTTTTGTTCTATTCAAGTGAAGAAAAGCAGAAAAAGAACTACCCACCACCAAAAGCGTTGCTTTTGGTCCCCCTCCCTTGGGAAAGGGAGGAAAAGCTTCGCATCACTTCAGTTTAGCGACAGCAATACAATCCGCGCTTGCGCCCTTTAATTTTGCATTCTGCATTTTTCATTTTACATTATAATCGTGACAAATCCAATTTATCGTACTGTGTAATAAACTCTTTAAAGAATGCCATCATCTGCTCCACTCCGCCCTCTTTGTTGCTTTCGCAATTAAGGACTAAAATCGGCTCGTGGACACTCATTCGAAGTAGCTGCCAACCGTCACCGTTATTCTCAGCAAAGCTTACGCGCACACCCTCGTGGTTTACGGGTGCAACTGTAAGTCCATCAGTGTTTTCGGCAAGGGCTTTGAAGTCATCAATAACGCCCATTCCGTAATCGCGGAAGTCTTTGAGGTTTATTGTAAAACGTGTTTCTCTTTCTTCAAGGGGGATTTTAAGGCTCTCGATAACAGAGCCGATTGTTTTACCCTCTTTTTTGAGTGATGCGGCTTCAATGATAATTCGAGTTATAAGGTAAGCACCATCGTCAAGGTAATAATTCTCCTTGAAAGCAGCGTGACCCGATGTTTCAATGGCAAGGGGTGCCCATCTGCCCTCCTCTGCCTCGATACGGATAGCCTCATCAATTACATTCTTATATCCACGTTTAAATCTGTGATGCACACCACCGAGAGTGCTTTCAATAAACTCGTTAAGTCCGTCCGAGGTTACGCTATCAGTAACGATAACACCGCCTGATTTCTCCTTAAGTGCGATAAATGATGCAAGTGCTACAAGCTTATTTCTGTTAATTTCTGCCGCAGTTTCATCTACACAAGCGGCTCTGTCACAGTCTGTATCAAAAATAACGCCTAAGTCTGCGCCCGACTCACTTACCGCCTGGCAGATACTCTGCATAGCAGTCTTGTTCTCGGGGTTGGGAATATGGTTGGGGAAAGTGCCGTCGGGTTCAAGATAACGGCTACCGTCAATATCCGCACCAAGCACAGAGAGTACGTTGTGAGCATAGAATGCGCCAACACCGTTACCTGCATCAACAACTATTTTAAGTCCCTGCAGGGGCTTGTCATAATTCTCGGCATTAACACCCTTTTTAATCATATCACAAAGGTCTGCGCAATACTTTGCCATATTGTCAAGTGGTTCTGTTTCACCCACAGTTGATGTTACAGCATAAGGATTTTCCTGTGCATATTTGAGAATAACCTTGATATCATCGCCCGAGAAGCCGCCCTGACGTGTGAAGAACTTGAGGCCGTTCATTTCCATCGGCAAATGACTCGCGGTAATTTCAACAGATGCATCCATATTAAAATTGATAATGGACATAAACATTGAGGGAGTTGAAGAAAGACCGCAAGAATATGTTTTCACCCCAAGGCTCAATAATGTGCGACATACCGCATCTGCAATACGTGGTGATGAAACACGTGAATCGTAACCTACGGCAATCTGCAAATCATCCTTATTAAGTTTGTTTTTAAGGAAAACTACAAGTGAATTTACAATGCTTTCAATACGACTATCGGTAAGGTCAACCGCCTTGCCGTCTTTTTCAATGGCAGTACCGCGGATATCAGTTCCGCTCTTAAGATACATTAAATCATCCATCAATATTCTCTCCTTATAACATAGTAAACTCGTTCCGTGTCTTCACAGGGCGCATTGTCCGTCATTTCCGCAAAGCGCTCAAGGACCTTGAAGCCTGCACCCTCTACCGCCTGTGTAATTTCATCGTCGGTGAATGCGATTTCGTTGAAATTTTCATTGAAGCGCTCGTACAACTCACCGTCCTTGCAGAAGAAATCAAGGTTTATATTTACTGTTTTGTTATCCTGTAACAAATGGTTCTGCCACACGCAGAAAACATTTTTCTCATCATAAACGAATGTATTGTTACCTAAAACCTTTTGGTGCTTGTAAATGGTATTCACGTCAAAGACCATTATACCTTTGTCATCAACAAAGTTTTTGAGGGTGTCAAAGGTTTTTGCCATAGTCTCAGCATCGGGCAGATGATTGATACTGTCAAGGGCACACACAACTGCGCCTACTGTACCGTAAAGGTCAGTTTCCTCCATCCGCTGACAAAGGAACATTATGCTCTGCTCGTTGTCATAGGCCTTGCTTTGTGCTTCCATAAGCATATCGGCAGAAGCATCGGTGGCAATAACCTCGTAGCCCATTTTTGAAAACTCCACGGCCATTGACCCTGTACCACAGGCAAGGTCAAGAAGAAGACCGTCATTTATGCCGTAACGCTTTAATATACCTTGTACATATTCCGCACGTTTTTTGTAATCCACATTAAACGTTAATTCATCATAAACACTCGCAAAGGAATTGTAAGACATAACCTGCCCCCTGTAAAATACAACCATTAAAATATATACTATTTTACCACAGACAAACACCATAAACAATAATGGAATGATAGTTGTTTTGCTAAAATACTCACTCGCAAATTTGTAAAAGTTGCACACTACAAAGGATTTAATATATATGTTAATATATTATTAACAAATTTATTTATGGGGGTAATTTTATGAAGAAATTACTGTCTGTTCTTTTGTCAATTACTTTACTCGTTGTGGGTCTTGTACCTTGCTTTGCGGCAGACGACAGTTGCACCTGCGGTGAAGCGCCCATCATTTATGTTGCGGCACTTGGTAGTGGCTACGTTTACCTTGATGCAGGTACAGAAAACGAGCGCACACTTTTCCGTCCCGAAATCGGAGATATCCTCTCCGACTTTGCGCCCCTTGTTACTGCGGCGGCAGAGCTTATTTCAAACAAGGATTACGATGCTTTCGGTGACGTGCTTGTCAGCTGTGTAAACGCTTCATTCGGTATGCTTGCACTTGACGGCAACGGCAACTCGCACGAGCGCGTTACATCTGAGGAGTTCCACCCCGATGACACCACTCCCCACAGCATTGACCACAACTATTACTTCGGTTACGACTTCCGTCTTGACCCTGTTGAAAATGCACGTAAACTCCGCGTTTTCGTTGAAGAGGTAAAAGAACTCACAAAGCACGACACAGTACGCTTCCGCGCATCATCAATGGGCGGTGTGGTTACATTGTCGTACCTTCGTCTTTACGGTTCAAGCGATATTGAAACAATCATCTTCCAGTGTTGTCCCTTACAGGGTACTGCAGTTGCAGGCGAGCTCTTTAACGGCAAGGTGGAAATCAACAAGGATGCTCTTGTAAACTACGCAAAGGATGCACTTCCTTCAATGGACGGTGCGGTTATTCCCGGTATTCTTTACTCACTCGTTGAAATGCTTGATGCAGGTGGCGTATGGCTTGGTCTTGTTGACATTGCGGATAAGCTTGTTACCAACCTTAAGGATAGAGTTTTTGACGAAGCACTTATCCCCATCTTCGGCAATATGGCGGGTATATGGAGCTTTGTTCCTCACGAATACTATGAAAGTGCAAAGGTATTTATGAAGCTTGACCCTATCCAGCAGGCAGGCGTTATTGAGAAGATTGATTTCTATCACTATGAGGTTCAGCAAAAGGCAGAGGAGCTCCTCCTTGGTGCTCAGGCAGAGGGTACAACAATTTACATCGTCACGGGTTACAACATTCAGCGCACACCCCTTGTTACCGCTTACAGAAATACATCTGACGGTACTGTTGACACAACCTACGCTTCAGCAGGTGCTACTTGCGCTTTAATTGATGAAAAACTCCCCGAGGATTATGTTCAGGCAAAATTCAAAGGTGAAGTAAACTACATTTCACCCGACAGACGAATTGATGCTTCAACCTGTATCCTCCCCGAGTGCACCTGGTTCATTAAGGATATGCTCCACAGCACAACCCACGACGGACACGGTGAAATGTACAAGGTTATGTTCCAGAGTGACCACCAGATGACCGTTCACGAGGATTCACGTTACCCACAGTTTATGCAGAATGATGTTGTTCACCAGACATTCTCAAGAGTTGCACGCGAGGGTACACCCTTGCAGGAAGCAGCCAAAGCCGCATCACAACAAACAAGCTTCTTGAACATTACAAAGCTTTTGATCGAATTTTTCAAGAGCTTTTGGGATTTTATGATGAACTGATAAAAAACCGCCTTCGGGCGGTTTTTTTATGCAAAATGCAGAATGAAAAATGCAAAATTATCGGGGAAGCTTGCGCTTCCGAACATTATATGGCTCCCGCAAACATATTGTAGTGTATGCGATAGCATTATAATTACGGCGTAGCCCCGATACTGACCAAAGGTCAACTTCACTTCGCAGAAACTTCACTACGAAGTAACTTCACTTGCAAAGCAAACTTCACCCTTACAACAGCAACGCAGTGCCCGAAATTTTAAATTTTAAATTTTGAATTTTAAATTCTAATATTGGAACAATATTAGCGGAGTGATTTTATGATTGCAATTATTACCGCTATTGTTTCGGGTGCGTTAATGAGTATTCAAGGTGTTTTTAACGAGGGTGTCACAAAGCAGACATCCGTATGGTTATCCGCATCATTCGTACAGTTGACCGCATTTTTATTCTGCCTTTGCGCTTGGTTTTTCACAGGGCGCGAAAGCTCTGTGGGGGCTCTTTTCAGAGTGGACAACAAATACATGCTGTTGGGCGGTATTATCGGTGCACTCATTACCTACACCGTTATAAAAAGCATGTCGGGGTTAGGCCCTGCGCAGGCAGTAATGATTATTGTCACGTCGCAGTTACTTGTAGCGTACCTTATTGAATTATTCGGTCTGTTTGGTGTTGATAAGGCAGATTTTCAATGGCGAAAGCTAGTCGGTGTTGCCGTTGCAATATGTGGCATACTTCTTTTTAAATGGGAAAAATAAAATACAAACAACTTCCGTATTTATGGGATAGGGAAAAAAGATGCAGAACGGACAAACCGAGCAAAAACAAGGCTTTAGACTTGTTTTTGGTTACCCGAAGGCGTACAAAGGTACGTCGAGTGGCGAGATTTGTTCGTAGCATAAAAATATGCTTTTTAAAATTTTCAAGGGGCTCTTACAGATATTTTCTGCAAGAGCCCCTTTACTTATTGTTTTATGCGGTCTGCGCTTTTTTCACATCCCATTTTTAAAGCATATCTAAAGTCAATTCATAAGCAGGTAAAAATTCCTCGACGAATACATCTGCCTCTGGGATATTTGCCTCACAGATTCTTTTCCGTGTTGCTGCCTCTGCCTCGCGGAATTCTGTGTTACCTGCCTTGCGCTCCTCAATACATTTAATGAGCGCGCTGAGCTTGTCCGCCACCTTTACAAGGGGTTGCAAATCCTCGTCACCATCACCTGTGAGCAAGGGTGCAAAAGCATCTCGTAAATCCTCGGGGAGCTTTGCAAGTAATTTCGCATTTGCCGAATCCTCAACCGCCTTGAAGGCACAGAGAATGTCGTCATTCTGATACTTAACCGGGGTGGGCATATCACCTGTTATAATCTCGTGGGCATCGTGGTAAAGACCTAAAACCGCCGCGCGGTCGGGGTTATAATTTTTACCGAAACGCTTGTTACCGATAACCGCAAGAGCGTGGGCAATAACCGCCACCTCTTTGGAGTGACTGTCAAGGCTTTCACTCTCGGTGTTGCGCATAAGCGCCCATCGGTCAATGTATTTCATACGCGATACCATCGCAAAGAAACTGTAGTTCATAGCTTTCCTTTCAACGGCATCGTATATGATACCGCATTAAAAATTGATTTTAAATGTTTTGATTTCGAAGGGCTTGAATGTAGCCTTTATTGTGTTGCCCTCAAATGAAACAGCCTCATCCTGCTCCTCCATAAGGTTACACTCTGTTGCACTCTTAATGGGTGTGTTGAATGTAAGTGTAGCTGGTGTTTTGGTGTTCCAGGTTTCATAAGCACGTACAATGAGTGCATCACTATCCTCTGCAACCTTAACTGTTTCGATAACAATATTGGACTTATCAGCATTCACAAGTGAATATTCACAAGGAAGTGAACCGCTCTGTGCCTCGCAAACAACCGCCTTAAGGGGGAAGTTCACATTAAAGCCTTCCTGAACAACGTCACTGTCACAAGCCTTGCCGCTATGGGGATAAATTGAGAATGTGAATGCATGATGCTCTCTGTCCTGAATTATGTTAGGCTCTGTTGCACAACGGAAAAGTGTGGGTCTGATGTGACCATCCTTTGCATCGCAACCGTATTTGCAATCGTTAAGGATTGAAAGACCGAAGCCATTATCGGAAAGGTCAACCCATTTGTGCATTGACTCCTCAAACTGTGCAAACTCCCAAGTTGTGTTTGTGGTAGTTGAACGCTCGATGTTACCGAACTGAATATCAAATGTAGCCTTAACTGTATTTACATCTACAGGATAATCGGCTTTAAGCACAACGTGGTCCTCGTGCCAATCAGATTCATAATCAACGTCGATTCTCTGTAAGTCGTTATAAACCTTGTAATACTCGGTAAGGGTTGAGTTACGGAATGTTCTGTCAACCTTATAAACTGCACGAACCGCACCCTTTTCGATAATCTGTGCAGACGCGAAATCAAACTTCCACGAAACCTCTTCGTAATAGCACTTGATATCCCAAGCCTCATACTTATGGGGTCTGTCCTGGAATGCGATAATTTCACCTAAAGTACAACCCTCGGGGGCAACGCTTCTGCCGCTCTCTTTATGAATGAGGCTGCTGATGTTACCACTCTTGTTAAACTCAATTTTGAAGAAGGGTGTTTCGGCACCATCAAGAGTTGCCTGAACATCGTCAAATACTGAGGGAGCACAAGGTCTTACCTCGACAGAGGTATAGCCCTTTGCAGGTACATTTGTTGTGAAAACGATTTTGCCGTCAAAGGTATTCTGATAAGGAATCTCCCTGCCCTCTTTGTCAAAGAGCGCAAATGTGCCGTCAAGACCTTCTACCTCACAGACATCATATCTGTCGAAGCCTGTTGAGTTGAAGATAACAATACTCTTTTTATCAAGTGAAATTTTGCTTGTGATAGCATTTTCAGCATCAGCAATCATTTCATTACCGTTCTTAAGGACTTTCTCGTAATCCTCCTTGCTATCCTCATAAACCTGCATAATGGATGAGCCGGGAAGAATGTCGTGGAACTGATTGAGAAGAATAAGCTTCCAGTTTTGGAGGAGTCTTTCCTTGGGATAGCTGAAGCCTGTTTCCTTGTTTGCAATAGCAGAGAGTGTTTCAATATCGTGATACATACACTCGCTCTTGCGGTTGTACTTCTTATTACGAGCCTGGCTTGTAAGTGTGCCACGGTGATATTCAAGATAAAGTTCACCACACCATGTGGGAAGGCGCTTGTTGCCTGAAACCTGCTGGTCAAGGTGCTTGAAGAAATCGAGTGAACGTGTCTGCTTAACAACGGGACAACCCTGAATACCCTTGCTCATACGTTTGCCGTATTCAAGCATTTCACGTGTGGGACCACCGCCACCGTCACCGAAGCCGTATGACATAAGGTAATCCTTGCCAAGATCCTTTTGTGAATATCTCTTGTAACCGCCGATTACGTAAAGCGGACGGAGCTTTGAGTTATACGTTGTCTGCCACTCACGTCTTTCATCGGCAGTAGCATAACAGGATGTGGGGAAGTGTGAAAGCACCTCTGTACCATCAATACCGCGCCATTTGAATGTATCATAAGGGAATTTGTTGAACTCGCTCCAACCGATTTTGGTTGTCATAAAGTATTCCATACCGCTCTTTTTAATAAGCTGAGGAATAGCGGCAGAATAGCCGAAAACGTCAGGCAACCACATAATCTTGTTGTCAACACCGAACTCGTCACGGAAGAAGCGTTTACCAACCATAAACTGTCTTACAAGGGCTTCACCTGAGGCAACGTTTGTATCCGCCTCAACCCACATACTTCCTTCGGGCTCCCATTTGCCCTCTTTTACCATCTTTTTGATACCCTCATACACTTCGGGGTAATCCTGCTTTACATACTCATAAAGCTGAGCCTGTGAGGACATAAATCTATACTCGGGGTATTCCTCCATAAGCTTAAGTACAGTTGCGAATGAACGACCCGCCTTATCGCGTGACTGACGGATTCGCCAAAGCCAAGCAACGTCAATATGGGTATGACCCACCGCCCAACAGGTTGCCTCCTCGAACTTGCCGTAAAGATTTTCATCAAGATATTTTGATGCCGCAATAGCAGACTCGTGGAAAACTGCGCGGTCATTTGTATCAATATTAAGAATATTACAAGCCTCGTTAAGGGCTTTGAGGATATTTACACGAGCGTCGCTGTCCTCACCGTGGTATTTTGCAACCTTAAGGGGTGTGAGAATATCAAAATATATGCCGTAAGCAACGTCATCAAACACCTGAAGCTGAGCGCTCATCTGAATCTGACCGCGGTAGTCGTGGTAATCAGAATAAGCGTTTATATAAATCTCAAGCTCCTCGCCACCCTCGGCGCAAGGTGTAACTGTAAGGAACTGGTGGTTACTGTCACTACCCTGCTCAAGCTTACCGTTTATGTAAACAATAAACTGTGGGTTAGTGCCGTGATTCCACTCGCCATAATAAGGCTTAAAGTTGTAAATAACGTGCTGACCCTTGAAGCTTTCAGGGATTTTAACAGTCTGCTTGAACCAGCAATAGC
>JAZRFZ010000153.1:0-3373 GCA_045643925.1 Acutalibacteraceae bacterium
TGTTTCACCATTTTCATTACCGGCAGATACAGTGTACTCATACTCAGTACCGATAGCGATTGTGTTATCAACATAGCTTGTGCCAACTACATTCTCAGCAATTTTGCCCCATACAGAAGAACCTGCTTCCTTACGGTAAACACTGTAGAACTCTGCACCGGGAACCTCGCCCCACTCAACAACAAGATTCTTATCAGTTGAGTAAACCTTTGTTACCGCAGGAGTATCAAGAGTAAGGAATCTGTCTGAATAGAAGCTGACACCATCATCAGTTCTCTGAACATCGTTATCATTATTGCCATCGTCTGTTCTGTGCTCAAGGCAACGGAAATCAACATCTGCCATTGAACCATCCTCAGCAATTACTTCAAAAGTAATTGTAAGGAAATCCTTCTTAGCGGTAACGTTCACACCACTCATATTCATATATGCAACTGCATATTTGTTGGCATCGTCATGAACGTATCCTGTTTCATACATACCCGCTACGTTGGGATTTTCCCCACCTGTTGCACCTGCAGAAACAACCTTAAGTGCACTGCTGTCAAAACCAACCTGAACGATTGAACCGATAAGCTTGTTCTGTGTGGGAAGAAGGCTGACTGTGTAAGTAATAACACCGTCTGCCATACCTGTGGTAGAAACCTCCAGGTAGTCATTTACGTTTGCCGCTGATACTGTAAATGCTGTTGAGAAAACAGACATCACCATTATGCAGCAAAGCAATACAGAAATAAATTTTTTCAATTTAATTCCTCCTAAAGAAGCTTAATAACCGTAATTATGAACGCTTGGTCACAAGACCGTTTGTATCAAAACCACTGAACACGTTGCCGGATGCAGCTCTTACTGTGTATCTGTAATACTGACCCTTAACAACATTCTTGTCTGTAAAGGAGCCACCGCTTACTGTTCCGAGGTAAAGCCATGAATTTGAACCTGCGCCACGGCGGTAAACTCTGTATCCGTTAGCGCCACTTACTGTGTTCCATCTAACTGTAATACCTGATGAAGTATTTCCGATTGATGTAAGTTTGGGAGTTGCCACACACTTAAGAAGTAAACCATCCTCAAAATTACTGAACATGCTGTAGAAAGCTGTTCTTACTGTGTATTTGTAGTACACACCACTCTTAACGTTTTTGTCTGTGTAAGTTGTGGTGGTTGATGCTGTTGTTGCAAGATATGTCCAGGACTTTTCACCTGAAGCACGTCTGTAAATTCTGTAGCCTGTTGCATTCTGCACTGCAGACCACTTGATTGTAATACCGTTTGTGGCATTCGCAATACTTGTGAGGTGAGGTACACCAACATAAGAAATTCGCTTTGATGTAAATGAGCTATTACCGTTAGCGCCGATAGCCTTTACTGTGTAGTCAATGTTTCTGCCTGAAATTGCTGCACCGTCAAGGTAAGATGTACCTGTAACCGTTGCAAGGAATGTCCAGGATGATGCGCCATTGTATTTGCGATAAACATTATACTTGGTAGCGCCTGCTATTCCTGTCCATTTAATATTCACACCGCCTGTTACTGCAGTTGCAGTAAATACAGGAGCTTTGTAATACCACATAGGAGCAGTTACCTTGGTAGCGCTCTGACCGTTTGCGGTACAAGCCTTAATGCCATACTCCAGCTTCTTACCGCTGGGAGCTGCAGTATCAATGTAGGTTGTAGCCTTTGCACCTGCTGTGTAAACAAATGTCCAGGAAGTAGTACCTGCTTCGCGTCTGTATATTTTATAGGAAGTAGCACCTGATACGAGAGTCCAGCCAACCTTCATACCTGTAGGCTGAATTGATGTTGCCACCTTTGAGGGACCACCAATGAATGAACCTGAGATGCTACCGGGGAAGCCTGAGTCTATAACACCGTCTTTGTTATATGCTCTGACTGTATATGTGGCAGTTTCACCTGACTTCACGGTGTTATCGTCAAAGTATGTCTTAGTGCCGGGTACGCTACCGATAAGGTTCCATTGACCATTAACAAGCTTGAGCACATTATATTTTGCCGCACCTGTTGCCTTCTGCCAACTGATTCTGAGACCTGTGTTTGTCGCAATAACCTGACCAAGCTTGATTCTGCTGATGGTTGATGTTGTATGTGTGTACATACCTGCAGGTAATGTATCTGTCTTAGGAATATTGAGGTTCGGGTCTGAGCTGTTGAATTCCATACAGTAGAACTTAACCTGTGTCTGAGGTCTATCAGGATGGATAGCCTTGAACTTGATTGTCATAAAGCCCTTTTCACTTGAACCTGTGTTGTAGGAATTAAGTGAGACATAACCGATTGACGCAACACCGCGTCCGTCGATAGTGTCACCCACAACAAAGTCACCGGGCAATGCGGGAACCAGGTCACCATAAGAGTCTTTTTTCATAAATGCACCGCTCTTGGAATAATCCGGTGCAAGAACATCGGGGTCATAAACCACCTTTATGATTGCACCGTTGAGGGTCACATTCTTTTTGAGATAGATAGTGTAGGTCACATAATCATCTTCAAATGAAGTTGATGCAACTCTCATAGAATCAGATGGTGATACAGCACTGGCTGTAACAGTCAAAACTGAAAAGATTGAGATGAGCATAACCACACACATCACGAGTGATAAACTTTTCTTCATCAAGGTTTCTTCCTTTCAAAAAACGAATTTGAACTACAAGGGGGATGAAAAGAGCACAGTCCACCCTATGATAAAAATTGTACACAATAAATATACCAAAAAAACCGCTTCGTGTCAACGAAAACGGCTCAAAAGAAAATGTAAAATTGACCAAAAAAACTGTGCAAATTTTATACACTAGAAATAAAATACTAATAAACTAAAAATTAACTGTGAACTAATCGTGAACCAAAGGGCAAAACCAGGAAATCCTATGGCATCAGATATCTGTTCCCAAACATATCTGTCCTACTAAAACAATAAGTGCACCATACCGGCATTGCCATACGATGCACCTAATATAAAACTCAATCTAAACTGCCATTCTGTGACGAACACTGAAGAGTACATCCTCTTCCTCACGCTTGAGCTCTTTTATAGAAATACTGATAATATTTCGCACGGTACCGCCTGAAAGTGAAACTCTGTTACGAAGCATATCTTTTGCTTTTTTTACATTTCTGCCATCACCGAAAACGATGCAATCAATAGTCTTGTAACGGAGGTCATTTTTGGTTATAAATGCACAAACCTCGGGAGGAATCTCACCCATATACTCGTCACAAGCAAAAATGATTTTGTCGTAATCATCAACATCCACACCATAACTACCCACAGAGGAAAATCTGCGCACACGGTTGATGCCGAAGTAACGACTGAATGCAGATTGATGTGTGTTTCGGGTGAGTTCAAGTGCTTTTG
>JAZRFZ010000154.1:0-12400 GCA_045643925.1 Acutalibacteraceae bacterium
ATTCATAACCACATTAAGGATTGCCGCACAACCGTAAATATATTTAAGATACTTTTGCTGTCCTTCTGAAACAATCCAGGCATTTCGCGCAACACCCAGATAAGAAAATGCCGTGTACCACGAAACAACCTTAAGAACATCTGCGGCAGGCATGTACTCTTCGCCGTAGAGAATTTTTATTACAAAATCACCTAATACGAGGAAGCCTACGGAAACCGCGCAGGACACATAAAACACAATAGCATAAAGCTGCCTGTTTTTGCGCTCGTATTGATATTGGTCTTTACCTTTAAGGTTAAGGATTGTGGGATAAACAGAATCAACTATTGCCTGTAAAACAAAAACCCACATAGCGCAAACTGTTGTTGCGGTGGTGAAATAGCCAACCGAGCTGTCATCACACAGCTGCTTCAGCAAAAGCTTGTCCGTCTGCCCATAAATTGCAACCATCATAGTTGACAAAATATAGTTGTAGCTGACCTTTAAAAGGGATTTGCTCTTTTTAAGACTGAATTGTAGCTTTGCCCCACCGAATTTCTTGTAGGCAATAAAGAGGAAAATTGCAACCACGATATAATCTACCGAGGTAGAAAATGCAAACCATCTGACATCCTTACCCATTACAAGAAGAATAATCTTATAAAGTGAAGTAACAACATATGCCGTAAGGGTTGCAATGGATGTTATCTTTGACTTGTACTGTGATTGGAACCAGAAATTAAAGGTTTCAAACACGTGGAAAATTGTTCCCACACTGCACAAAGCCACAACAGCAATAGTGGTAGGCTCGTTTTTGTCAACAATACTGACAAAACCAACTATCATCACAGTTGACAAAATACTTGAAACAAGCCTCATTATTATAGCAGAGCCTATTGCCTCACCCTGCTCGTCCTTATGGTCAACAAAGTCTTTTATAATAACTGAGTTAAGACCCAATGTACAAAAGGCGGAAAAGAAAGTAACATAAGCCGTTGCATAGCCTATAAGACCGTAATTGCTTGGGCCCAGATACCTTGCAGTTATAACTCCGACAACTAAGGATAGTGCCATTTGCACTACCTTGCCGCCGATGAGCCAACCTGCATTGCCCACCTCTTTGTTTTTCAAAAAGCTTTTTAACTTCATTATTTATGAAAACACTCCAAAGATTTTTCTGCTATTTTACTGTACAGATAAACATCTGTTGCCTCTGACTGTGCCACAGCTTTCATAGCATTGTACTCATCGGTAAAAATAAGTGATTTTATTTTTTCATACAAAGCATCTTCACTCACATCGTCAAGAAAAGCACTGTTGCCACCGTTATCAACATGCTCTGTGCCATCCCATCTTTTAAAAAGACAAGGAATCTTACAGGCACAAGCCTGCTCCCACAACACAGAATGTGTACCGGGGAAAACAACTAAATCTGAAGCCAGAAAATAATCATAAACCTTGTGCGCTTCAAGCCAACCGATGTGAGTTACATTATTGTATTTTTCAAGAAGCGAATCAAACTCCTTACCAATACTTTCATCAACATTACCGAAAAGCAAAAGTCTTGTGTTATCAAGTCTGCCACAAGCATTCATAAGCTCCAAGAAATTTTTGCTTCTGTCAATTTTACCGCCTGAAACAACAAGAAAAGCCTTGTCATCAATATTATGCTCTGCTCTGATTTTATCTTTTATGCGCTCTTTTTTACTGAGGGCAATATTCTCGTCATCTGCACCCATTATAAGCACATCTGTTTTTTGTGAGGGAATGTTAAAGAATTTTTCTAAAAATTCCTTACGCCAGGGTGTTACGCCATATATTTTTTCAACATACGGCAGACTTTTTTTATTTATGAGCCTGTAGAAAGCTCTTATTATTTTATCCCGAAAACTTTCGCCTGTGTAAGGATAGTTGTAATAATCGAGGTGACTATCCTGCACTATTATACAATCAGGGTTTATCTTACGCTTGTACTTTATCACATCAAATATTGTTGTGCTTATAAGCCCGTGAAAAAATATAAAATCAGGCTTTATTTCCTGCAATAATGAGTATATGCAGATTCTGTCATTCAATGATGTAATAATTCTGTGGAAATAACTTTTTTTCCTAAGTCTTATTACACGGGTGCCGTCATTAAGCTTATAATCACCGCATTCAGCATCCCCTAGCTTGCCGTCTTTAAAAGTAAGTGTAGAAGTAATCAATGTTACCTCGTGACCCATTTTGGTATGATATTTAGGCAACAGATTTTCCTGATAGCCCCAATAATCGTTATAGTGAGTTGATGGTACAATATGTGCAATCTTCATAGCGTCAACTTCCCCCCTTTTTCTTTTATGGTGGTTATTTGTGCTTCTTTTTGCGTAGAATCATTACAAAATAACCCATCATAAAGAATAAAAGCGGCTCTGTTGTATATGTGCTTGAAATCATAAGCTTAACAAAAACTACTGAAATAAGCATCAGTGCAAATGTAAAGCGTCCTTCATTTTTTCTGCTCTTTATGAGAGCCAATACTGTTATAACAAGTGAAACAATAATAAGCAATGAGCCGAATATAATGCCATACTGACACAAAATCTCAAGGAACATATTGTGCGGATAAATACCGAACATTGCTCTGTCAGCAGTGATACCATAGCCCCACATGGGGTTTTCAATTATGGCCTCAATAGCCTTTTTGGCAAGGGATTCTCTACCCTTACTTGCAATAATGTCACCCTCAATAATGAAATTGAATATTCGTGTACTGAAGCCTATCCGTTCAAACACCTTTGAAAGTGCAGATGAAACCTCAATAAACAATGTATCAAAAATAAATACGGACAGAATAATTGCGAAGATTAAAAAGAGAATAAATATCTTTTTAATGTTGCGTGATTTGAATGCTAAATAAATTGTAAGTAATGCTACATAAACAAGCATACACACAATAGGTCCGCGGGTACCAAAAATAAGTATAACTGTGGATAGCACACCTGCAATAATCGTGTACACAATATGCTTTTTTGTACTTGCATAGTAAATAAGGTACATTATGCTTGGGAGCATTCTGTATGCCGCTTCCATATCGTCGTTTTCAAGCTCCCTGCCTGAGTTGAGCAGATAAATTCTGAAAATAAACATACCCAGAACACTGAAAAGTGAGCACCAGAACAGGTCGTTTTTACTATCTTCAAGGGAGAAAGAAACACCAATAAAATACATTGGTACAGCGGCAATAAGTATACGCCACCATTCCTCCTGCAGATAATCAACAGTTATAGGGTGCAGAATCATCGAAAACAGCACTATCATTACTGCGCCCACATAAACAACAATGTTAGAAATACGGACATGCCTCAAAAACCATGGCAAGCTTGCCATAGCTGAAAGAATGATGCTCATGGGTATAAGCAGCTCTGCCAAAAAACCAATGTATGGCAATCTCTCAATAACGACCCTTACAAGGGGCATAACAGTATTATGAGTCCAGATAATTGCTACAAGTACCCTGAATGCTATTGAATTGTATGGTTGATTCGTCCTTAAAGACCTTGAAGCACCCATCAATTACTCTCCGTTCAAAGAGGAAAATCCTCTTTATTTCTTTAAAAATTCTATAATCCTTTTTGCCTGTGCTTGTTTGTTTTTGTTTTTATAAACAAACTGCTTTGCACTTTCACCCATAGCCTGACGCTCGCTATCAGACATATTAAGAAGTCTGACAAGCTCATCACGCAGAGCTTCCGCTGAATCGTCGCCGGGGTAAATAATATAATCGTCATATTCATCGGGAATACCGTCAAGCTTGTACCCAACAGTGGGCACACCCGATGACAGATATTCAAGATTTTTTGAGGGGAAGCTGAATTTTGTGAAATCCTCGTTATTTTGTCTTGGATTTACAAGAATTGTTGCCCCCTTCTGCAGCTGGAGAGCCTTGACTCTGTCAACTCTGCCGAGAGTCACAATCCGCTTGTCCTCTTTTTGCTTTTGGGCAATGTAATCCTCTGCATCACCCGAACCGCAAAGAATAAGCTTAACATTTTCATCGTCTATCATTGAAAATGCATCCACAAGGTTACACAAACCGAATCTCTTATTAAGAAGACCAGTGTAGAGAACGTATCTGTCATAATCCTGCTGAGGGGAAACCTCAACCTCATTGGTTGTGGCAATACCCTCCATAACCATAGAGGGTGCCTTAAGCCCTAGGCGGTCTGCCATATGCTTTGTAAGAAGCACGAATTTATCTACCACACCGTAAAGCGATGCTGTCTTCTTCACCTCATAATCGTGATAAAGCTTCTTAAAGCCTGTAAGCACACTTACGGTTGAATATTCGGGAATATCTGCTATAAGACAGGCTACCTTAACCTCGGGATTTATCTTTTTAGCAAGCTTTGCAAGTGTCAGGAACATTGAATTTGCCGTGTAACTGAACAAAACCTTCTGCTTGTCCGATTTCTCACTTGCCCATTTTTTTATGTGCTTTTTGAAGAAGAAAATATTTACAAAGCGCTTTATACCGAAAATGTTACAGCACCTTACGTTAATATCGCCTTCGTTATATTTATCCGTATGGCTGAATGAAAAGCCTTCAATAAACTTGTCGGTATAGCCGTTTGGATATGCATCAACGGGAAGGTAGTTAACTATTTTTATTGTGCCGAAGTCGTTTTCTTCAAAGCCGTCAATAATATTCCACTGAAGTGCATTTGCAGCATCCTGCAAACCTGTTTTCATTTTGCCTTTGATTTCCTGCTCTTTTTCACGGGGAAAAAGTCTGCCGAGAAACAAAACGTCAAGCTTCATTAACTAACCCTCCTTTTCAAAATTTTAAAAAGTTATTTGTCTGTATCAGACACAAACTTCCTCTTGATTTTTCTTTTCGCTCATTTCCTTGTTGTATGCCACGTTATTGGGAACAAATGTGGGAACAAGCTCCTTTACAACCTCAACAATATCTTCGTTGGGTGCTGTTTCAATAACCTCTTTCACCTCTGCAAGGCGTTTGAACAGATAATCACTGTCAAATTCCATAGGTCTTGCAACATAAATAAGGTCGTTCTGTGTTTTCTGAATACCCTCTTCGCTGATAAGAAGCTCTTCATAAAGCTTTTCACCATCACGAAGACCTGTGTATTTAATCTCAATATCCTCACCGGGAACGTGACCGGAGAGACGGATAAGGTTTTCTGCAAGCTCACGGATTTTAACTGGTGAACCCATATCAAGAATGAATATCTCGCCGCCCTCAGCATAAGCACCTGCCTGAAGAACAAGTGAAACTGCCTCGGGGATAAGCATAAAGTAACGGATAATGTCGGGATGTGTAACAGTTACGGGACCGCCGTTTTCAATCTGCTCCTTGAAGAGCGGAATAACACTACCGTTTGAACCAAGAACGTTACCGAAACGAACCGCAACGAAATCTGTTTCGGAAATCTTGTTGAAGGACTGAACAATCATTTCGCAGATACGCTTTGTGGCACCCATAACGTTTGTGGGGTTAACCGCCTTATCTGTGGAAATCATAACGAAACGCTTAACACCGTATTTGTCAGCAGTCTTGGCAAGGTTATATGTGCCGAAAACGTTATTTTTAACTGCTTCCTTGGGGCTGTCCTCCATAAGGGGTACGTGCTTGTGAGCCGCTGCGTGATAAACGAAGCTTGGCTTGTACTCCTCAAAGATTTCGCAAAGTCGTTTTTCATCACGGATGGAGCCGATAAGCACCTTAAGGTCAACCTGCGGATATGTGCGACGGATTTCCTGCTGAATTTCGTATGCACCGTTTTCCGCAATATCAAAAATGATAATTCTTTTTGCAACGCCGCTCTTTGCAACCTGACGAACAAGCTCACTACCGATTGAGCCACCGCCACCTGAAATAAATACTGTGTGACCGCGCAAAAGGTCGAACACCTTTGTAAGGTCAGGGCTTATTTGCTCTCTGCCGAGAAGGTCTGTATAGTCAACCTTACGAAGCTTGGATGCAATATCGCCGCCTGATTCAGCAACTGCTGTAATGCTGGGCAATGTTTTAAGCACACAACCTGTTTTGTTGCATATTTCAAGAATTTCTTTACGATTCTTCTCACCTGCAGAGGGCACAGCAAAGAAAATTTCATCCACGTCAAGGTCTGCAGCAACTTTTATGATGTCATTTCTGTCACCATAAACCTTGATACCGTCAAGATATTCGTTGTGCTTGTTCTTATTGTCGTCAATAAGAGCCACAACCTTATAACGTGTTGTATTCTTTCTTCCGCGGAGCTCTTCAATAAGTCGACGGGCAGCATTGCCTGCACCGATAATCATAACCTTTTTCTGATGTCCGTCCTTATTGCCGTAACCCAGAACCTTTATGCTCCACACACGGTAAAAACCGAAGATACTTCCCCTTGAAACGGTCATAAGCAAAATCTCAATTATGGAGAAGAGGGCAACCCATGTAAGGAAACCGCGCAAGGAGTAAAGCTCATTAAGATAAATAAAGGGACAAAGGGCAGTTGCCAGAGTTTTGGAAACAATAAACGCTCCGAAAAGACAAGCGTAGTCCCAGGCAACAAAATACTGCCACATTCTCTTATATATTTTTCGCACCGCAAATATAATTGTTGTTACTGCAACATCAATGAGAATGAACGCCCACAGATAATCTGTAAACCAGTTCTGATACCTTATTGCAGCATCAAATTTCAAAGTGGCAGCAACAAAAACCGCAACTGCCATTGCAAGTAAATCTGCAATAAACAAGAATGCTTTAAAATGCTTTTTGACAAGATTACCGAAATTCATTACAAAACTCAAAAAATCACCTTTTTCTTTATTAGACCTCTTATAGGGCATAGCACATCATTATACATAGTGAATTTTACCACACCGCTTGTCAAAATGCAATATAAATTACTTGAAAATAACCCATTATAATGATTAAATTACATATATTGTAGATTTATACTTTCTTCGTTAAATTCAACCACATTGACAAACACACCTGCTCATATTAAAATGAGCCTGTGAGGAGTGATTATTTTGACAGATTGGATGAGCAAAATCCCTTCAGATTTCCTTATATCCGAAATAAACATACCCGGCACACACGACAGCTGCGCCCAATATGTTGACCTGCCTTATTTTTCAAAATGCCAGAATATGAGCGTATATGAGCAGCTACATATTGGCATACGCTTTATTGATATTCGTGTTGAACAGCTTGGTGACAAGCTCCGCCTTGTGCACGGCATATCAAAATGCTATAAAGGTGCCCGTCACTCTGAAATATTGTATCTTGATGATGTTTTGCAGGATTGTTTTCTGTTTTTGAAAAACAACCCTACAGAAACTATAATTATGTCACTTAAGCGTGATAATGGTGGCTCATCAGAGGATGCTTTTGACACGTTTTTTAACAACTATCTTTACAGTGATGACCCCTGGTACCTTGAAAACCGCGTGCCCACTCTCGGTGAAGCAAGGGGCAAAATTGTGCTTTTTAACCGCTGTGCCGTAAGCTGCGAAAACCCGCGCTGCATCTACACAGATTACAACACAGGTCTTAATTTATCAGGCTTTCCCGACCAGTCAAAATCAACTGATGAGGGCTTTATTGCGGCGCAGATTCCCCGTCGTGACGGACAGAGGGGCTACAAATATTTTCAACAGGATATGTACAAGCTGAAGCCGTCAAAAAAATGGAAAAAAGGTATTTTACCCACACTGGATAACCCCTTAAGGGAATATGGAATTGCCATAAATTTCTTCTCCGCAGGACGAGTAACGCACAGTCCCAAAAGAACTGCAAAATATGTTTACAAACAGCTTGAAAAAACAAAACTCCAACCGATGAGAAAGTACGGTTGGATAGTTTTGGACTTCCCCACAGAGAAAATCTGCAGGAAGATTATTTTGACGAATTTTTAATGAAAAAATGCTTTTTGAATGGGGAGTTAAGGAACGCTGCGCGTTGAGTGAAATGCAAAATGCAGAATGCAAAATGCAAAATTGAAGGGCGCAAGCGCGGATTATAATTTTAAATTCAAAATTTTAAATTTAAAATTTCGGTACGCTACGCGTTGATTATAAAGCTGTCACAAACATTAAATTATGGTAAATAATCAACCTACCGTAGTGAACGCATTTATGCGTTCACTGGTTTTTGATAAACTAAAAGCAATGCGACAGCCCATACCGTCCTGCTTGCAGGAAGGGGGACCACCTTATTATAACTTTATTTTTCAATAAGGTAGTAAGCGTGGTATTACTTCAATAAACGATATACTTCTATCGGAGTGGTGGAAGGTCCCTCAGACTTTCTGCTTCGATTCAGTGGGTTTACTCAAAAACCAACTCTCAGGGACCTCCCACCATTCCGCCCGAACTAATAGAAAAAGTGAGCGTATTTCCCCGAATACACTCACTCAAAACAACTATTAAATTCAGGAATGGTCCCCCCCTCCTCCAAAGCAGGAGGGCATAGCTTTGCATCACTTCGATTTATCGACAGTATTATAATCGCAACGCAGTTCCGAAACATTTTGCGTAGCAAAATATATCGTATTGCGTCAGCTATATCGAAAATCCGTTAGGATTTATATCGAGCCTTGCATCGCAAGGCTAATTAAGGCTTACCCTGCCGAAGAGCTTTTCAACCTCGTTATTTATTGCAGTTTTCTCCTCTTCGGTCATAGGAATTACACCGTCAAGGATTTCCTTGGCGGTTTTTTGCGCCTCATAGAGAATACGGGTGTCTGTCATAAGATTTGCCACCCTCATATCGGGCAAACCATGTTGACGAGAGCCAAAAAAGTCACCGGGACCACGAAGCTCAAGGTCCTTTCGGGCAATTTCAAAGCCGTCTGTTGTACGGCACATAATGTCAAAACGCTCTGTTGCCTCTTCATTCTGCGCATCCGACAATAAAACACATGTGCTTTCCTCTGTGCCACGACCGATTCTGCCCCTTAACTGATGAAGCTGCGACAGACCAAATCGCTCTGCATTCTCGATTACCATAACTGTTGCATTGGGTACATCAACACCAACCTCGATAACAACGGTTGAAACAAGCAAATCAATTTCGCCGCTGTAAAAACGGCTCATTACCGCCTCTTTCTCCTTCGGCTTCATCTGTCCGTGTAAAAGACCTAGGGTGCAATCGGTGAAATATGTGCTTTTCAGATAGTCATAATACTCCGTCGCGGGTACTAAATCCGAATCATTATCATCCACAAGTGGGCAAACAATGTAGCATTGTCTGCCTTCCTTTATATTTTTGTGAAGAAAACTGTAAATCCTCTTGTGGTAGCTTGTGGGCACACAAAAGGTCTTTATGGGCTGTCTGCCCTTGGGCAATTCATCAAGGACGGAAATGTCCAGGTCACCGTAAATCATCATTGCCAGTGTACGGGGAATTGGCGTCGCCGACATAACAAGGGTGTGGGGGTTATTTCCCTTTTGGGACAAGGAATTTCGTTGATTTACACCGAAACGATGTTGTTCATCGGTAATAACAAGACCGAGATTTTGAAACTCAACATCATTCTGAATTATGGCGTGAGTGCCCACAACAATATTGCAGGTTCCATCTGCCAGCTTTTCCCTGATAATCCGCTTATTTTTAGCGGTAACGGAGCCTGTCAGAAGTTGAATATCCACATCCTCACCAAAGAAATTCTGCAATGTCCTGAAGTGCTGAGTTGCAAGAACTTCCGTGGGTGCCATAAGCGCTGCCTGAAAGTGATTTTTAACTGCATTGTACATTATTGCAGCGGCAACTGCAGTTTTGCCCGAGCCAACATCACCCTGCAGAAGTCTGTTCATAGGCTTTTCGGTCTGCATATCGGAAATTGCCTCGCTGACCGCCCTTTTCTGCGCGTTTGTAGGCTCAAAGGGCAGTGACATATAGAATTTTTCACTATAATCAAGAGGTATGGGCTCTGCCCTACGTCTGCCACCTGATGCGCGTTCACTGAGAAGACCCATCTGTAAGAGGAGTAATTCCTCAAATATCAAACGTCTTTTTGCAAGGGAAAGTGCTTTTTCACTGTCGGGGAAGTGAACTGTGTTTATGGCATCCTCAAAGGGCATAAGCCTGTAACGGTCAACTATGCTTTTAGGTATAAAATCCGTAAGATTCCCTTTAGTTTCGCGAAGTGCGCCCTCTGTAATTTTTTCAATAACCTTGCTCGAAAGGGCAGATGTTGCTTTATAAATGGGTCGGATTCTCTGCTTTGCAAGGGACTTTTCAAAGCGGGGTGACAGCATGGTTTTGCCGCCGTATTTATCAACTGTTACCTTGCCGAAGAACAGATATTCTTCGTCTTCAACAAGCTGGTCTTTAACATATTTGTTATTAAAAAATGTGATGTTCATATAGTCGGTGCCGTCGGAAATAGCAGTTTTTACAAGTATTCTGCCACCGTTTATGCGGACAACCTTGGGATTCTCGGCAACAACTGCTCTGATGCACACGTTTTCATTTATTGCAACATCACATATAGGCGTAACGTTGTTCCAATCCTCATAAGCACGGGGGTAATTTCGTAAAAGGTCAGAAACGCTGAAAATATTTTGCTTACCAAATGTTTTGGCGCGTGTTTCACCCACGCCCTTTAAAAACTGAATCCGTGTATCAAGCTGTACCATAACGTCACCGCCCTTTCGATTAAAAAGAATTACTTATAAAACAAAAAACAAACAATTATCAATGCTATATGCAACAAAATTATTAGTGGCAGACCTATCATAAACTTCTTATGTAGTGTTTTGTGCCTGATTTTTTTCATCACAAAAAGCTCTGCAACCGCGCCACCAAGAAGCGCAAGTAAAATGAGCATAGCCTCACTCACCCTCTGACCGCCTTTGCGGGCAGAGCGTTTGTCACACACAGTAACAATTATCGTTATAAGAGATATTATAACAAAATATATTAACAAATATTTCTCCAAAATATCACCACAAATCAAGAACAAATGTTCATTGATATATTAGCATATAGTTCCCAAAATTGCAAGTGGGAAGTAGTAAAATGGATAATTGCAAATGGCAAATTAAGGGGTGCTAAAGCGTTGAGTGTAATGCAAAATGCAGAATGCAGAATGCAAAATTAAAGGGCGCAAGCGCATATTATAATGCTGTCGCAAAATTTAAAGTAAAAGAAAACAAAAAATTTATTGGCGGTCTACCTCTCTGGTTTAAGAGAGGGGGACCACCTTTTTATTAAGTAGTTGTTTAATTTTACTTTTCAAGCGCGTGGTTACTTTCGTATAAAAGTAAGGCTTGTCGGGTGGTGGAGAGTTCCCGATACGAAGTATCGTGGAAACGAAGTTTCCATTGATGATTTTCTGTATGTACTAATCATTTATTTACGAACAGTAAATATAATGTTTCATTTTATTTTTTCTCAAGATGTAAGTCTACTAACATTGAATCTTGCGATTCAACAACGCTGACGCGTTGGGAACTCTCCACCGCCCGTCAGACTATATTTCAAACATTAAATATCCACTCGTTTGCTACTTGATTTGTATAATAAAAAAAATGTAAGGCGGTCCCCCTCTCTTAAACCAGAGAGGTAGACCGCCAACTGCTTTTTTGTTTCGTTTTTAGTTTAATATGCAATTAGTAAAGCTTCGCATCAATTTAGTTTAGCGAAAGCAATATAATCAACGCGAAGCGTTCCTTTAATTTTGCATTCTGCATTTTGCATTTTTAATATTTGCGGGATTTTTGATGCAGAACGAAGTTTTAGAGAGCGACGCTGTATAACGATACTGCGAGCGAGCTAAAACAAGTTATGCGCAAAAATCACCAATTATTCTGTAACAACACCCTTTTTAAGGATAATATTTGCATAAAGTGCCATTTCAGATGTAGCAATAATTGCATAAGCCTCTTTTGCACGGTCATAGAAAGCGAAACGCTCAATCTGTGACATCTCGGTTTCACCATTATTCTTGTTAACGATATCCTGATACTCAGCCCAGATTGTGGGTGTGGGGTCACCCTTTGTTGTAGCCATAAGCATAACGGGGCTGTCAACGTAAGTATCGAGTGGCATAAGCTTGAGAATAGCGTCAAGAAGCTCGGGAACATTGTGTCCGTCGCAACGGATAAGACGCTGTGCATTTGATGCAGCAGGGAAATTGCCGTCACCGATTACGATTTCGTCACCGTGACCCATTTCGTCAAGAATCTTGAGAAGCTCGGGTGAAATAATATTTGGAATTCCTTTTAACATAATAAAAACCTCCGAAAAGTTTAATTATTTCTTCAACTGTCTTATATCCTCACCCTCAAAGGTGATAACCTCAAAGGAGTTAAGGCGTGAAACAACACGCTGACCATAACGCTCCTCAAGCTCATCAACTGAGAGGTTTGATATTATAATCATAGCTTTGCCTGAAAGAATGGCATTATTTATAAGCTC
>JAZRFZ010000155.1:0-4034 GCA_045643925.1 Acutalibacteraceae bacterium
TGTTTACTATGCAGTTGTGGTAAACGTGCTTTTCCTCGAAACTGCACTGTCAATCATTGAGGGCAACGGCACATTCCGTGAGTTTGCAATACGAATGATTATTATTGTTGTGGGCAAGCTGTTGGTTGACCTTATCGGCTACGTGAACGTTTACACTGTGCGATTAAAATTTGAAATAAAGTGTGAAAGCTACATAAACTCACTAATATTCAAAAAAGCTCAACAGGTAGAATTGGGTTGCTACGAAAACCCCGATTTCTTTGACAACTACAACCGTGCAACCTGGGTAGTGGAAAAAGGCGGCTTCAAGAGAATTATCGAAGGCTCCGCCTGGACTCTGGGCTCCGTAGTAAGCCTTGTATTGCTTGTACGCTATCTTTTCTCCATCGACCCGATTCTTGTAATTTTGCTTATCTGCCCTGTCATTGTTATCGGCATAAGAACCTTCAAGAACAATATTGAGCTTGAAAAGGAAAAGGCAATGACCCCTTATGAAAGACAGAAGGACTATGTAAGACGTACAATACTCCTTAAGGATTTCGCAAAGGAAATCAAGACAACTAACATCTTTGTTGTACTTGAAAAGCGCTTCCGCCGTGCTATCGAGGACAATGTAAAAGCTATCAAAAAATACGGTTGGAAAATTGCTCTGCTTGAATGTGTATCCGACTACTTTGCAGAAATTATACCTGTCACAGGCGGTTTTTTATACGGTTGCTACCGTCTTATGGTTGTGAAGGATATTCCCATTTCGGAATTCTCCGTCCTTGTGTCTGCAATAACCACCTGCAGGAACAAGCTTAATCAGTTGGCATATTACTTCGCAATGCAACAAAAGCATTGCCTGTGGGTACAGAATTTACGGGATTTCCTTGAGTACGAGCCAAAAATTCAGGGCGGTGATATTATACCCGCAGACTTCGAAAGTCTTGAATTCAAAAATGTTTCGTTCAAATATACCGATAACGGTGACTATATCATAAAAAATGCATCCTTCCGTATTGAAAAGGGACAGACTATTGCAGTTGTAGGTCACAACGGTGCGGGCAAAACTACACTTTCCAAGCTCCTTATGAGGTTTTATGATGCTACCGAGGGTGAAATCCTTTACAACGGCATAAATATAAAGGAATACGATTTACTTTTATACAGGCAGAAATTCGCATCTGTTTTTCAGGATTACAAGGTTTTTGCAATGACTGTTTCCGAAAACGTGCTTACTGAGGAAATCACTCCCGAAAACGAGAAAACCGCTGTAGATGCTCTTAAAATGGCAGGAGTTTATGATAAGATTGCCACATTCCCCAACAAGGAAAACTCACTCCTTACCAAGGAATTTGACGAGAATGGTGTGCTCCTTTCGGGCGGTGAAACACAAAAAGTTACTATTGCAAGACTTTTTGCAAGTGAGTTTGACATTGCTGTTCTTGACGAACCCTCATCCGCCCTTGACCCCGTTGCGGAAAGCAGAATGTATGACGCTCTATTGAAGGGCACCGAGGGTAAAACGGTTATTTACATATCCCACAGGCTTTCAAGCGCTACTCGCTCTGACAATATTCTTGTATTTAACGACGGTGTTCTTACAGAGCAGGGCACACACGCTGAGCTTATGAGCCGTGACGGCGAATACAGCCGTATGTTCACCCTGCAGGCATCAGGCTATAAGGAGGTGGTGTCATAATGAAAAAGGCAAAAAAAGATGCACTCTCCTTCAAAAATCATATTTATATGATGAAATTCCTGTGCAAGCACACGCCCTTTATGGTTTTTGGCTACATATTCTTTGACGTTATGGCAAACCTGCCCTGGACACTTTCAAACGTGGTGCTTCTCAAATACATTATCGACGTAGCCACCGAAGGCAAGGATTTATACCGCGTGGCTATAGCACTTGTGCTTTTCGTGGTATTTGTTGTAATCACCAACCTTTGCACAACGATGTTTTATGAAATATCGTTGCCCAAGCAAAAGGAAAAGCTTTATTTTTCCATATACAAAACCATATACGAAAAAGCGGCAAAAATGGATTACGAGGCTTATGATAATCCCGAATTCTACAACGACCTTGTCCTTGCAATGACCGCAATGAATGACAGAGCCTACGCTATACTTTCCGATATGCAGGAGGTTATCTCCAGCGTTGTGAGTGTTGTGACAATCGGTGCAGTTATCATATCAATAGACCCGATTTGTCTGCTGTTTGTTGCACTCTGTGTTGCAATAATGACACCAATCGGCAGACTTATTGCAAAGATCAATGTTGAACGCACCGAGGCTATGACACCCCTCGACAGAAAAAACCTTTATTTCAGTCGTGTATTCTACCTGCAGGACTATGCCAAGGAATTGCGTCTGTCAGGTGCCGGTAAGATGGTGGAAGCACGATACAACCGCAATATTTTTGACAGAATCAAGACCATTTCACCCTATCTTACAAAGCAATGGCAGCTTTATTTCTGTCAGGAATCACTGCCTATGACACTCCTCATATACCTTGGTATTTCCCTGATTATGGGCTACAAGGCTATTGTTACAAAGGATGTTTCCATGGGTGACTTTGCCGCTACCTTCAACGGCGCCGCATCCATAAGCACAAGTGTTTTTGCTCTGACAAGCAGGTTTGCTATAAATATCCGTGAAAACGGTCTTTATATTGAAAAATTCCGTAGGTTTATGAACGCCAAGGAAAAGATGGTTTCGGGCACAAAGACAACTGTATATGACAAGCCCGTTACAGTTAAATTCAATAACGTTTCATTTAAATATCCCGGCACAGACAAGTACGTGCTCAAAAACATCAATCTTGAGCTGTCACCCTACAAAAAGATTGCGCTTGTTGGCTACAACGGTGCAGGTAAAACCACGCTCACCAACTTGCTTCTGCGACTTTATGATGTTACCGAGGGTAGTATCACAATCGACGGCACGGATATAAAGGAATGGGACATCAAATCCTATCACCAGAACTTTGCCGCTGTATTCCAGGACTTTTCACTCTTTGGCGCAACCCTTGGTGAGAATGTTTCCATGAACGACTCACCCGATGACCAACGAGTAAAAAAGGCACTTTGTGCATCAGACTTTAACAGAAAATTGCCGAACGGCTCAAACAGCATATTGCTCCGCGAATTTGACGATAGCGGTGTTTCCCTTTCAGGTGGTGAAGCACAGAAAATTGCTATTGCAAGGGCATTTTACAAGAATTGTCCCTTTGCAGTGCTTGATGAACCAAGTGCCAACCTTGACCCTGTTGCTGAATACGCCCTTAACCAATCAATGTCAAAGGCGGCAGACGATAAGACCGTTGTTTTCATTTCACACCGACTGTCAACAACAGTTATGGCAGACGAGATATTTATGCTTGAAAATGGTGAGATAATTGAACACGGCTCCCACGAGGAATTGATGGCACAGGACGGCAAATATGCCTATATGTTCCGTTTACAGGCAGAAAAATATATTGAGGAATAAAAAATGATCAAAGTAAAACCTGCAAAAGAAATTTTGCTTATCGGCACATCAGACACCAATCCTCGAAACGGCGAAGGCTCGTTCATAAAACTGCTTAACGGTGACATTATGTTTGGCTACACCGAATTTTCGGGTAATGACAGCTGCGATGACGATGCCCATGCACAGATTGTGGCAATAACCTCAAAGGACGGTGGCAACACCTGGGGTGATAAGCGTGTGTTATTCACAAAGCCTGACGGCTCACAGAACATTATGAGCCTGTCATTCCTAAGAATGAACAATGGTGACCTTGGTGCATTTTACATACTCAAGCATACCGATGGCGCTGACAGTATTATGATGACACGCTCAACCGACGATGGTAACACTTGGAACGAAGCGCTTGATTGCACCGCCTGTATGCCCTATGACTATTACATACTCAACAATGACCGTGTGAAGATTTTACCATCGGGCAGAATTTTACTGCCCCTTGCAAGGCACACCATACACACTCCCCACGGCGGTTTTGTGCCGGGTGAAATATGCTTTGCATATTCAGACGACGACGGCTTTAC
>JAZRFZ010000156.1:0-2206 GCA_045643925.1 Acutalibacteraceae bacterium
AATTCATAGGCACAACGTAGGGCTCGTCACCATCAACAAGACCAAGGTGTAAAACCTTTGATTTCTCAAGTATATCAATTACTGTATCAATATCAGTAATAAGCTTTTCGCGTCGTGTAAGTCCGTTCATAATATACCTCACTCAATTTCTTCAAGAATTGCGCCCTTTGTTTCCTTAACCCTAAGGGCAAACATAACTGCTGCAACCGTAACCGCAGGTACTGAAATTGCAAGACAAGCCCACCATATAGGCATCAGCAACATACCAACAATTATCGATCCATAACCCACTACAAGACCGATAATACCAAGAAGTCCCTCTGCACCAACTACTGATGCACGGATATCTGTTGGAACCTTTTCCGTCATCATCACGTTCATATAATCTCTGCCAATCCAATAAGAGCCCTGATAAAGTCCTGCAAGTGCTCCCACAAGGTAAGGATTCCATCCCATAAGGATACCTGCAACAAACAAAATATAGCCTGCCACACAGGTTGCTGAGAAAGCGGTAACCGTTACCTTTCTGCCAAGCTTATCTGCAATAAAGCCTGAAAGGAATGTTACGGTGGCGTAAATTACAGGTACCATAAAGAGTGCCTTTGTAATGTCCGAGGTGCTCATTCCTGCGCGATGCATTGATGACTCAAAGTAAAGGGCAATGGCAGGCATTGCAGAATCAAAAATAATGTGTGAAATTATAAGCATCTTGGTATCTTTATTAGAGAAAATATACTTCACACCGTTAAAGACACCCGACTGATTACGCTGAGCCTCTTTTTGCTGTTTCTTAAGCTCCTTTTCCCTTGCGCGTTCCTCAAAGGGGCGTGAAAGATATTCTATCCTTTCGCTGACAAAGACCTTTGTATCCTTGGCAAAAAGAATAACGAGGAAAACTGCCACAAAGCCGATAAGTGCAGGCACAAGGAAAATCTCGCGCCATTTTGTGGCATCGTCACCCATAAGAATATCACGCAGAGCGGGTATGAGAATAACGCCTAAAATGCCAAAGCTTTTAAGAAAGCTGTATATTTTTGCTCTGTGCTTGTGGGGGGCTTCCTCAAGAATATAGATAATCTGAATATCGTGACCCATAAAGAAGCTTATAATAGCAAAGCCCACAAGGAACATTATGTAGCTTGATGAAAGGTGAATAACTAAAAGCCCAACTGCCATTCCAAGGGTGGAAAGTGCAAAAAGAGGCTTTCTGCCCCATTTATCCGCAAGGGCTTTATAAAACGGTGTGAATATACCTAAAACATAGGTAAACACACCTATACCCGAATGAAATGCAAGTCCGTCCTCGTATGTATAATATTTACCCATAAACGGGTTGTTCACAAAAAACTCCGTAACAAATGAGGATTGCACTGTTACCGTAAGGTTACTTGTAACCTCATCGAGAATGTTAACTATTGCAATAAGCGAGAGCAAAATAAAGAAATACTTACTTGATGAGCCTTTTGACTGAATCTTCTTAAGTCTTGAAACTTCTTTTTTCTCTTTTGCAATAAGTTTTGCACTTGGTTTCATCTCATCACCTCTGAAATTCATTATATCATTCGATAATAATATTTTCAATATAAACAAAAATCTCCCGTGACAAAGCAGCCTGCCACGAGAGAAAACCATGTTAATTTCATGCAAAATACTTTATCAGATAAAGTATAAACATATGCACCGGGTAGAAGGCATAAAATCCGTACTGCATTACTTTACTTGAACGACCCTTTCTACCACCGTAAAGCCAGATGGGTATAAGTGAAAGCACCGCAAAGCTCTGGGTGGGTATTTCGAAGCTTCTGCCGAAAAGCTGGAAAACAAACATCTGACCCTCGAAAAGCAAAACGTGTATAACCACCATCGCCACTAATTGTGCAAGCCACGCAAATGGGAAATCGCGGAGCAGATAAAACATAACCACAGTGGCCACACCCCAGAAGCCGTAATCCACAAAACCGAAAAAGGCGGCAACGGAAATCAATATCAATAACAATACGGAAATTGCGACGTTCTTAGGCTTTGCTGTTTTTTCTTTTATGCTCTGTTTAATATTGTCGATTACCATTATAGCAAAAAGACCCAACAACAGTGTGAACATAACATTCTGATGGAACGGATTAAGCCACGTACTTACACAAAACAGGTCAAAGGGAATTTCCGAAATCAGTGCAAACAAGAAAAGCCTTTTAGCATATTTTTTTAC
>JAZRFZ010000157.1:0-2124 GCA_045643925.1 Acutalibacteraceae bacterium
TGTACAGATTGCAAATACTGTGTGGAGCATTGCCCCGCGAATGTTGACATACCCCTCAACTTCAAGGCATATAACGAATACAACAAAACCCGCGAAAAGAGTGATTTTGACAAAACTTATTCACTTGTTCCCGTTGACAGAAAGGCTACCCTCTGCATCGAGTGTGGCGTTTGGAAACCACATTGTCCACAGCAGATTGTCACTCCCCGTAGCCTGAAAAAGGTTAAAGACCTTGCATAATAACAGAGGTAAGAAGATGAAGAAAATATTATTCAAAAGCTTTTGCCTGCTGTGTGTTATAAGTCTTTTACTTGGCACATTTTCAGGTTGTAAGGGTAACTACGATGACGCTGTAAGAGACATAATAACTGCCGCCACAGTGGTTTACATAAACGGCACACTCACAGACACCGTAGAGGCTCGTATGGGTGCCTTCCAAGGTAAACAGGGGGATTATATTGAATTCAAATTTGACCAACCTTGGATGTTTAACACGGTATTTATAAATGAAAAAACCGCCACCATCCGACAGTACAACATCTATGCGGAGATTGACGGCAAATATACGCTTGTTCACACAGGCAAAAACGTTTTCCAGGAAAACATTACCATAGAACCTGTAATGGTAACAGGCTTTAAATTAGAAATTGTCAACACAGCAATCGGTGATGACAACTTCGTTATTCAAGGCATTAGTGCCTACTACATACAATAACAATATGAGTGGAAAAGACTATCCCAAAATCTGATTCGGATACGCTTTACCCACTCTAAACCCGAGGAGTATAAAAAATGAGTATCAGATTTATTGAACAGACAAAAACCTTCAAGCTTGATTCCAAAACATCCACCTATATGTTTGGCATTTACGAGGGCAATTACCTTGTGCATTATTACTATGGTGCAACAATCCCCGACGAGGATGTTACAGAGCTCAGGTTCAGACCCGGATTTGCATCATTCTGCCCCGATAGCCCTACTGCTATGGGCAACAATTTTTCACCTGATGTAACACCCCTTGAATATTCTACATTCGGTGCAGGTGACTTCCGCCTTTCTGCCTTTGCGGTGGAAAACAGCGAGGGCAACAAGGTTACTGACTTAAGATATGTTAGCCACAAGATATATAAGGGCAAGGAGCCTATCCCAGGTATGCCCTCACTCTATCTTAACGATGAAAACGAGGCAGACACACTTGAAATTGTAACAGAAGATAAGGTTACAGGTGTTAGGGTTACACTTATATACACAGTATTCAACGACCACGGTGCAATCACACGTCGTGTTAAGGTTGAAAACCCCACAGACAAGCCCTTCTACATTGACACAATCCACTCTGCTTGTGTTGACTTCCCCGGTATGGATTACGAAATGCTTGACCTCTACGGCAGATGGGTAAAGGAACGTGCACTTGAAAGATACCCCTTGCACAGAGGTATTCAGTCAATTAAGAGCAAGCGTGGTTCTTCAAGCCATAATCACAATCCCTTTACCGCTATTATCAGCAAGGGCACAACCGAAGATTACGGCGACTGCTACGGCTTCAACCTTGTGTACAGCAGTAACTTCTCCATTGATGTGGAGGTTGACGGTTTTGCATCTACACGCCTTGTAATGGGTATTAACCCCGAAGGCTTCAAATGGTACCTTGAACCCGGTGAAGAATTCTACTCACCCGAGGCAGTTATGGTTTACACAAGTGAGGGTCTTGGTGAAATGAGCCGTATTTTCCACAGACTTTACGCTAACAACCTTATCCGCGGTAAGTGGAAAAAGGCAAAGCGTCCCCTTCTCATCAACAACTGGGAAGGCACAGGTATGGACTTTGACCACGACAAGCTTGTTTCATTTGCACACCACGCCAAGGATATTGGCCTTGAAATGCTTGTTATGGACGACGGTTGGTTCGGCAAGCGTGACGATGATAAATCATCACTTGGTGACTGGAAGGTTGCTGAATATAAGCTCCAGAAGGGTCTTTCGGGACTTATTAAGGAAGTAAATGATTGCGGTCTTAAATTTGGTATCTGGTTTGAGCCTGAAATGATTTCACCCGACTCCGACATATACCGCGAACACCCCGATTGGTGCTTGCACACCGAGGGTCGTGACAAATCAATCGCA
>JAZRFZ010000158.1:0-11349 GCA_045643925.1 Acutalibacteraceae bacterium
TTCTCTTTTTCGCAACCAAAGAAGTCAAGCATAAGGCACCACCTGCCGTCAGGCAGAGTATATGTTGTGGGTCCTTCATAAGAGCCGGGGTTGTGAATTTCTTTGTCCATATATTCCTCGAAAGCCTTGTCGTGGATGTAAGGGCCATATAAATTATCGGATGTTGAGTGCATATTCATAGGCGGATTTGAGGAATTTTTGTAAAAGAGGTGGTATGTATCACCTACTTTTGTAATATGGGAGTCAAGAATTTCGTTTTCTTTAGTGAAAAAGAGCTTCGGCTCAGAGAATGCTTCAAAATCCTTTGTGACAGAGCAGTAAATTGACATATGAGTATAGTTATCCTCTTTTACGGTGCTGCCCCAGTGGATAAGATATTCTTCATTTTCTTCATCAAAGAAAACCTCAGGTGCCCACATACATCCAAAATCATCTCTGCCAAAATATTGTAGCTTTTGCTCCGAGAAATTCACAAGGTCAGGTGTTTTCCAGATACAAAGTGATTTACTGCCGTGACTGTTTATATTTTTCCAGTCAAGGTTAAGGTTTTCGTCATAACGATTGGCAACACAAAGGTCAGTTGTAATAATTACAAATCCGCCTGTGTGGAGCCTGACAATTTCAATATCACGACATCCCTTTTCACCAAGTGTGCTCATAAGCACAGGATTACCGTTATTCACCTTTTCCCAATTAAATCCGTCACGACTTTTGCCGAAGTAAACAGCCTCACCGTCAGGTGTGATTTTTTCTTTAAAATGTACAAATAAATAAGGCATTACACTCACCCCGTAAAGTAATATAGTTGGATTATACCATAAAGGATAGAAAAATAAAATTTCAAAAAGAAAATTTTGACTAAATTTTCAGAATGTAATATAATCTTGTTATAAAAATAAAGGAATGATAATGTGAATATAGTTTTAATCGGTATGCCCGGTTGCGGAAAAAGCACAATCGGTGTGCTTCTTGCCAAATCAATGCTCTGTGACTTTGTGGACACGGACCTGATTATTCAGAATACATACAAGAAAAGCCTTTGTCAGATAATTGATGATGATGGACTCACAGGCTTCAAGGAAAAAGAAGATGAAATCCTTAAAAATCTTGAGTGTGACAACAGCGTTATTGCCACAGGCGGAAGTGCGATTTACTGCGACGATGGTATGAAAAATCTTAAGAAAAACGGCAAGGTTATTTACCTTAAGCTGACACCCGAGGTAATAAAGAAGCGCATCAATAACATTACAACACGGGGTATTGCTATGAAAGATGGTTGCACCATTGACGATTTGTACCTTGAACGTGCTCCACTGTATGAAAAATATGCGGACATTACCCTTGAGTGCGAGGGTCTTACCGCAGAGGAATGTGTAACTAAAATTGCAGAATTATAAGGAACTACCCGAGGATAATTTCTTCGGGTAGTTTTTCCATATAGTGTTTGGAAATGAAAAAAAGAGCCTCGCTACTGCGATACTCTTTTTGGTGCGGGAAAAGGGACTTGATGGGCTCTGCCCATCATTCGCTGCGCGAATCCCGATTGTGTTCGGCTTCGCCGAGGGGGTTCAAGTCCCGAATACTTTATTTTTACATAAAAATAAAAGAACCACCTATGGTGATTCCTTTATTTTGGTGCAGAGAATGGGACTTGAACCCACATGAACTTGCATTCACTAGAACCTGAATCTAGCGCGTCTGCCAATTCCGCCACCCCTGCAAATATTAAATGCAAAATGAAAAATGCAGAATGCAAAATTAAAGGAACGCTTCGCGTTGATTATAATAGCAACGCAGTTCCGAAAATTGCCATTTGGCATTTGCCATTTACAATTTGCAATTATTTTATCATTTATCAAAATTCTTGTCAACAAGCATATTGTCGAAAGGCTTATAAATTCACGGGCACACTCATACCGCCGTTTTCACGGGATTTGTCTGCCAGGAAAATAACCTTGTGACCTGCAACGGAGTCGTGGATTGATGTGCAGGAAATTGAGGGATTATCATTTCTGATAAACTTTACAAAGTCAGCGCACAGACCCTGGTCACCGCCGCCGTGACCCTCGTCGGGAATATTGCTCAGGTCGATGTATTCTTCATCGAAATCTGTGGTGGGTGTGGGGTTTATTATCTTAATGCGGATAAATTTGTTCTCCAACTCACCGTAGATTTCACCCTTTGTGCCGATTACACGGATTGTGCGAAGACTCTCTGCAGAGCCACCTGCAAGGTTGTGAGTACCTGTGGCACCACTTGCAAAGTTCACAAGCACACTCTGGTGGTCAACAACGTTGTTATCACTTTTGTGAATACATCTGCCGTAATCACTGTGGATAAGGCTGTTGCGGTAATCCTCTTCAGTTGGGTTTTCGATGTGCTCGATGTCACGCCAGATATAAACCTCCCACCTGTTGGGGTGGTCAAGGTAAAGCCTTTTGGCACTGTAACGGCAGTCCTCAACCAAGGGACAGTCCACAAGGCAACGTGTACCTGAGCCCTCGGGAGCATTTTCAGGCTTGAACTGGAAGCGTGAGCCAACTGAGGAAACAGAAACAGGCTTGTCATCACCCATAATCCACATCATAAGGTCAAGGTCGTGGCAGCATTTTGCCAACAGCATACTTGTGTGGCACTTGTCGGAGTTACCCCATTTGCCACGTACAAATGATGTTGAAAGGTGGTGATAGCTTACATCCTCAACTGTCTGGATATTTATAATATCGCCGATTTTACCGTCGGCAACAGTCTGTTTTATTGTCTGATAGAATTTATTGTATCTGAGCACGTGACAAATCATAACCTTGTTGTTGTATGTATTAACCACGTCCATAAGACGGTCAAGCTCTTCCTCATTGACAGCAAATGGCTTTTCAAGGAGCATATCATAGCCAACTTTAAGCAGAGGGATAGAGGTTGAAACGTGAACTTCGTCCATAGTGCCGTTGATAACAACATCAGCAAATTTGGGTACCTTTGACAGAGATTCTGCATCTACAAAGCAATTTTCATCCTTGAGATTGAACATCTCCTTCACCATATTGCGACGGTATTCGTCAAGCTCTGCAACGCCAACAATCTCTAACTCATCGGGATGAGCCAAAGCGTACTTTGCATATGCCATTGTGCGGTGACCTGCACCGAGAATTATTGCTGTAACAGGTTTCTTTGCCATAATAATCACTACTCAGTAAGATTTTTTGCCATAACCACGCCACCCCAGGCATTGAAAAGCACCTTGAAGCCAAGTCGCTCATAAAAACGGATTGCGCCGTGGTTATCTTTATTTGCCATCAGCATAATGCCTTTGACCTTTTTCTGCTTGAGGTTGTCAAGCATTGTGTTCATCATCTGTGCGCCGTAGCCATTGCTCTGATATTCGGGTAAAATATCAATGTGCAGATGTGCAGGATATTTTAACCCCAAAAAGAAGTAGGGGAATGGCATCAGCCACGCGTCAAATGCAGATTTCTTATCCAAAGCCCAGATGTTTTTCACATCAATCCTGCGGAAAAGTCTGCCGTAACGCTTGTAGTCGGGCTCACACATAACGTAGCCCACTGCAACGTCGTTATCATCTGCCAACACGAAGGATGTGTCGCAACACTCCCTTGCATAATATGTGGAAAACATCTTTGCAAGGATATTGCCGATTACAGGCTCTTTTTTGTGAATTTCACCTGCAGTCATACGACATACGTACTCCACCGCGGAGGTATCAGTATGTCTTAACGGTCTGATAGTAGCCATCAGTTTTTGTCCCCTTTGTTAGGTCTTTTGCGGGTGATGCGCTCCTTTGTGCCGTCGGGTCGTACGATAATTGTGCTCTCAAGCTGAGTTTCAAGGGACTGTCTGAAAGCGGCAACGTACTCTGCCCTGAGTGCCTTCTGCTCGATAGCCTCTTCCTCAGTAAGACCCTCTGACTTCGCCTTGCGAGCCAGGAAATTTATTCTGTCAATTTGTTCTTGAGTAATCATAACAAATATCCTCATTTTATAAAATCTAATCTAATATATTATAGTATTATTAAAAATAAAGTCAATAATTTTACATAAAAAACATCCGCCATTGACTATAATCTTTTTGAATGTTAAAATTTAATAAGATTTTTCCCATAGGGAGTGATTTTATGACAGATGAACGTAGTTTTTGGGGCAAGTGGATTTGTGCCCCTATGACTGTTGAGGACAGGCTTGCTCCTGTTTTTAAAAGGGCATTTGTAATTGATAAATCTGTTGACAAGGCACAAGCCTTTGTGTGCGGTCTTGGTCTGTTTGAGATGAAGGTAAACGGTGTTGTGGCGGACGATACCGTTCTCAATCCTGCTCACACACAATATTCAAGCACCGTGCTTTATAGAGAATTTGATATTGCACACCTTCTCCAAAAAGGTGAAAATGAAATCACAATTACTGTGGGACACAGCTTTTATAACGAAACCGTTGCCACATGGAAATGGCAACTGGCACAATGGCGTGACGTACCCAAGCTCCTTTGTGATATTGAAATTTGTTTTAAGGATAACACAAAATTGTGTGCTTTCACCGATGAAAACTGGCAGGTGTGCACCGACGGTGTAATTACTGCCAACAGTATCTATTACGGTGAAGCTCACGATTACCGCAACAAGGTGAATAATTGGCAAAGCCCTCTTTTGGTAACACCACCTACGGGCAGACTCCAAAAGCAGACTATGGAGCCTATGCGCCGAATAAATACCTTGACTCCTGCGGAGATTACTCCAATCGGCAACAACAGTTATGTCATAAAATCCCCCGAAATGGTGACAGGCTGGGCAAAAATCCGTCTGCCCCTTAGTGAGGGACAGAGTATTACTGTGACTTATGGTGAAAGATTAAAGCCGGATGGTTCTGTTGTGCACATCGGTAAGGGTGAGGAGCGTGACGGCAACTGGTATCCCTTGGGTTATATTCAGCAGGATACATTCATAAGTGACGGAATTGAACGTGATTTTGAACCGATTTTTAGCTACAAGGGCTTCAGATATATTCAGATAGACAGTCCTGTTGCACCCAAAATCGAGGATATTGTCATTTACCGCGTGGCAAATGATGTGGAGAATATAGGGGAGTTCACCTGCTCCCAGCCACTTGTGAATGAGCTTCACGCTCTTATGCGCAGAACAATTCTTAATAATCTTCAGGGTAAGCCTACCGATACCCCCGTCTGGGAAAAGAACGGTTGGTTGGGTGACCTCAGCTGCGGACTTCTGTCTATGATTTACAACTTCGGTATGGATGAAATGCTGAGAAGCTTTACTGTTACTATGGCAGACTGCCACAAGGAGTACGGTATGGTGCCACCATTTGCGCCCATAGTTGACAGCAACAGCAATCACCCTGTGTGGAATACTGTTTTTGTTTTTACTGCAGAGGCAATTCTCGACTACTACGGTCAGGTTGATTTTGTAAGGTCAGTTTATCCCACGCTCCGTGACTATGCCCTCAAGCAGATTGAGGAAATCAAATCTCGCGGTTGGGTGTGGGATGAACACACCTTATCAGATTGGGTGGCTCCTATCGGCGGTGTTGCCACAGACGAAGCAGACCCCAATTCCTCTGAGGGTGCTGAGATTTGCGCCACAACCTTTATTTATAAAATGCTCATTTCTATGTGCAGAATTGCAGAGCAAATCGGTGAGGACGGCAGTGACTATGTATCTGCATCCGATAAAATCCTTACTGCATTTAATGAGAAATTCTACGATAAAGAAAATGGTTATTATAAAACCACCTTCTGGGTGCAGCGCGGAGGCAGAACCCGTTACAGACAGACATCAAATCTGTTGCCTCTTGCCTTTGGTATGGTACCCGAAGGTGAAAAAGACAGAGTTATGGAAAGCCTTGTCAGTGATATTAAGGAAAAGGGCAACCATCTTGATACAGGTTGTACAGGCACACGGTTTGTTCTACCTGTTCTTTTTGATAACGGTCAGTCACAGCTTGCCTACACTTTGCTGACACAGACAACATACCCATCCTGGGGCTACTGGATTGAAAAAGGATTCGACTCTGCCTGGGAAAGCTGGGAGGACACAACACGTTCATACGACCACTATTTCCTGGGCTCCTATGACGAGGCACTTTTTACACACCTTGCAGGAATAAGGGATGTTAAAAAAGGCTTCAGTGAGTTTACTTTTGACCCCAAATATGACTGTGGTCTTGAAAAGCTTGAAGTGAAAATAAAAACTCCCAAGGGCAATATTGAGTGCCGATGGGAGAGCTGTGATGGTATTTGTAAAATTGAGCTTACTGTGCCCCGGGAAATTACAGTACACACCGGGTTACCGTTGAAAAATACTAATGGTAAAATGTATGCCGAAATAAAAATAAAATAAAGAAAACCGATGCTTGTTTTTGACACAAGCATCGGATTTTTTATTATTTACTCTGCAAATTCAATAAACATATATTTGATTTTGCTGCGCTTATATGTGTATGTAAGGTAGATGTTGTTACCGTCTGCAATCATTGCGGGGTAAGAATATTCATACCAGATAATGCCTGATGAATCAATGTCAGTAACCTTTTCCCAGGTCTGACCGTTATCCTTTGAAACAGCAAGTGTGAGCTTGTATCTGAGACCGTTTACTGAAATGGGGTTGTATGCAAGCCACAACCAACCATTGTCGGTCATAACACAGTCAACACCACTGTTGTTATTGGGAAGGCTTGTAGCATAAGCCTTGCACCATGTATAACCGCCGTCGTAAGAGTCACTTCTGTAAATCTTACCTGCCTTTGTGCGGAAGAAGGCGTGAATGTTACCGTCAAGGTCTTCCCACAATGCGGGCTGAATCATCTGCTTATCAGATTCAATATAATCTGTGCGAGTCCATGTTTTGCCACCGTCTGTTGAAATGTCGAAGAAGCATCTCCAATCACCCTGCTCTGTTGATGCAGGAGCAATGATTGTGCCGCTCTTTGTTACAAGGCATTTGTTTTTAACAGGGCCTCTGCCGCCGCTTGTGTCACCTTCAACAAGCTCCTTGGCAGGTGTCCATGTTGCACCCTTGTCATAAGAGTCTGTATATTTTGTAACCCAATGTGCAATTTCTGAACCGACCTTGTAATAAAGACGAACAAAATCACCATAGTTCTGAAGCACGGGATTCCAGTGAGCAACTGTGTCCTCAGAGGGAATCTGCTTTGCTTCTGTCCAGCTGCCGTTTTCACAAACGGAGAACCAGATTCTTACGTCGTCATCGCCTTCACCGCTACCGCCGAACCATGCACTCATAAGACTGCCGTCGGAAAGCATCTCAATTGTGGAAGCGTGGGTTGTGTCTGTTTTTGTGCCTGAGCCGAGGATAGAGCCTTTTTCAACGCTGTAATCAAAAGAAGCAGCGTTCACGGGAATAATGCCAGTGATTGCTATGATTATTGTAATTATCATAGCCAGAACTCTTTTTTTCATCTCAATAATCTCCTTAGTACGCCGAAGCGTGATTATAGAGGTTTATGTACATTGCACAAAACCTCTGAACATTATTATATGCCTGTTGTTCAAAAAAGGCAATATCATCAACAATTTTTGGAAAAGTTTATGAAACTTTACTAATTGGAAGATGGAGTAAGAGTACATAATAAACAACCGAAAGTTACGCTTCGTAATAAAGCGTAACTCTTGGAAAATAAATCGAAACTTATATGTATTCGATTCGTGATTTTTGCGAAACTGTAAATATGGTGAATCAGGTATATACTAAGGGGAGCGCAAAATAGGGATTTAAGCCTGTTAAATCCTTATTTTACACTCCCCAAATGGGTTATTTTATCAGAACAAGAACTTTTTGATTGTGTTGATGTAGTCCTTGGCACGTACCTTGCTTGTACTTTCTGCAAAGATTCTCAAAAGTGGCTCTGTGCCTGAGAAACGACAGATAACAAAACCATCCTCAAAATAAATCTTGCAACCGTCTTTGTAGCTGACTTTGACGATTTCGTCAGCAAATTCGGGCAAACGCTTGTCCGCAAGAAGTGTTTTTTCAACGGCATTTTTCATTTTGGGGTCAAAGCGCATATCGTCCTCAACCATTACGAAGTCGCCGTATTCCTTGTTGAGCTGAGCAAGCATCTGTGAGGGGGATTGACCTGTTACGCTGACCATCTCTGCAAAGAGTGATGCGGCATAAACCGAGTCCTTGCCGTGAATGTGACCGCGCACTGTAAGACCGCCTGAGCTTTCACCGCCGAGAACTGCATCAACCTCGTCAAGCTTTGAGGAAATGTACTTGAAGCCAACAGGTACCTCATAGCACTTTTCACCGAAGCTTTCTGCAATTTTGTCAAGCATATGAGTTGTTGCAATGTTCCTTACTACGGGACCGCGCCAACCCTTATATTTTACAAGGTAATAGTAGAGAAGACACAGTGTTTCGTTGGCATTGATGTATCTGCCGTTCTGGTCAATAACACCAAGTCTGTCACCGTCACCGTCCATCGCGATACCAAGGTCATATTTACCATTGAGAACGGAGGTCTTAAGTGACATAAGGCTCTTTTCCGAGGGAGCGGGCATATTACCGCCAAAGTAAGCATCCTTATTTGTGTTGATGGTGTCAATAGTGCAACGGGCTGTGTGGAAAATAACAAGCAGGGGATATGTACCCGAGCCGTGCATGGAGTCAAAGAGAACTCGAAGACCTCTGTTGCGAAGAGCCTTCATATCAAGCAGGTCAATGATATCATCAATGAATTTGTTGAATGGATTGTTAAGGTAAATTATATTCCTGTCCTTAACGGCAACGTCAAAATCCTTGCGACAGGGTTCTGTAACTGTGCTGATAAGCTCCTCAAGTCGTGAGGTTGTTTCAACGGGTGCGTCACGACCCTCTTCCACAATGAGCTTGATGCCGTTGTATGATGCAGGGTTATGACTTGCAGTAATTTCGATACCGAAATAAAGCTCATTATCCTTAACTGTGTGCATAACCATAGGTGTGGGTGCGGAGCGCTCCATAAACCACACGGTAATTCCGTTTGCGGCAAGTACCTCTGCCACCCATTTTGCTGCAGTTTCGGAGAGAAAGCGTCTGTCGTAACCGATAATAACAGGCTTGTCTGTCTTGTTCTGCTCACTCATAAGCATAAATATGCCCTGAGCAACTCTGCGGATGTTGAAGGCAATAAAGTCTTCACCGATAATTGCACGCCAACCGCCTGTACCAAAAATAATTTCGTCCATAGTATTCTCTCCTCTTTTTGTTTTCGGTTATATTGTAACACAGATTTTGACGATAATCTTACAAAATCGGACATAACTTTTATAATTTTGGTTGCATTTTTCATTGTGAGGAATTAAAATAAAAACAGGTGATAAAAGTGGAATATTTGAAAACATATTTAGATTGTCCCGTAAAAATTGACAGTATCTATACCGTTCATTATTTTGAATATACAAAGGATTTTGCCTATTCGGGAGAGGTCCACGATTTTTGGGAGCTTGTTTATGCCGACAAAAAGAATCTGCTCATTACAGCAGGTGCTTGTGAATTGGAGCTTGAAGCAGGTCAGATTTATCTGCACAAGCCCAATGAGTTTCATAACATAAGGTGTGACGGAAAACGTGCGGCAAACTCGGTTATCATTTCATTTGATTGTGATACTCCCGAGCTTTTCAGTGTGGCAGGTCGCATAATCACTGCAGGTGAGGAAGAGCGCAGACTCCTGGGCAACATTGTAAAAGAGTCGGGCAGAGCATTCTCAAAAGGCTTTAATGACCCATACACTGCCGTAATGCAAAAATCGGATAACGGTATCTACGGGTGTGAGCAGATTGTAAAAATAAGTATTGAAATGCTACTAATCAGGCTCATTCGTTCAAGCAAAAACACACCACCCGTTAAAATAAAAAAGAGTAGCTCAATCCTTGCAGAAATAACTGACTTTTTGTCAATGAGTGTAGAAAGTAAAATAGTTTTTGAAGATATTGTGAGAGAGTTTAATCTGTCACCATCTGTTATAAAAAAGATTTTTCGTGAGCAGATGGGTTGCGGTGTGATGGAATATTTCACAAGGCTTAAAATTGATAGGGCAAAGGAGATGATTCGTGAAGAAAAATATTCTTTTACCGAGATTGCCGAGCGACTTTGCTTTAATAATTCACAGTATTTCACAACTGTTTTTAAAAGAGTTTCGGGTATGACACCCACAGACTACGCCAACATTGCCGTAAGATATGTATAAAAGAGGTGTAATAAAATGAAATATATTGCAGACCACGATTTCCATATACACACAACTGTTTCTTCCTGTTGCCGTGATGAAAATCAGACACCTGACAGGCTTCTTCAATATGCGCTCCAAAATGATTTTCACAAGGTGTGCATCACAAACCATTTTTGGGACGAAACAGTAAAAAGCGAGGCAGAGTGGCACCCCGCCCACACATACGAAAGGTTGAAAACTGTTTTGCCATTGCCCAAAAGTGAAAAAGCAACCCTTCTTTTCGGTGCAGAAATCGATATAGACTACAATGGTGTTCTGGGCATAAGCCCACAAATCCTTGATGAAATGGATTTTGTCACAGTTGCCACCACACATCTGCATCTGGCAGGTAATACGGTAAGGGAGAAGATACAGACTCCCGACGAGGCTGCCCAAATCTGGTTACAGAAAATACGTACCCTGTTGCAGATGGATTTACCGTTTCACAAAATGGGTATTGCCCACCTGACCTGCGGCCACATTATGAAAGGTAGCACACCACAGGTAATTGAACTGTTACCCCACAAGGATTTATACGAAATTTTTGAAGATTGCGCCACAAAAGGTGTGGGAATTGAGCTTAATATGAAAACCCTTGCAATGGACGAGGAAGTCAAGCAGATTTTGCTCAGACCCTATTACATAGCCAAGGATTGCGGATGTAAATTTTACCTGGGAAGCGACTCACACAAGGGCACCGCACTTGAAACTGCAAAAGCGGAGTTTGAAAGTATAATAACTCTCCTTGATTTACAGGAAAATGACAAATTCCCCCTTGCAAAACACAATTAAATTTTATAGAATATTAAAAAACACGAGGACGTGATACTATGAATAAATGTCTTAAAAAGGGTCTTATTGCGGCAGGCGTTGTTGCAGGTGCGGCAGTGGGATTTCACCTTATAAACAAAGAGCTTCACAAGGATGTTTGTATGATTGCTCACCGTGGCTTCAGCTCAAAGCACCCCGACAATACTGAGGCGTCATTTATTGCGGCGGTGAAGAATGGCTCAGGCGGTATCGAAACTGACGTGCGCGTTACAAAGGACGGCATTTTTGTTGTTAACCACAATGACGAGGCAAGATTCGTTGACGGCACAGAGCTTATTGTTGCGGA
>JAZRFZ010000159.1:0-2399 GCA_045643925.1 Acutalibacteraceae bacterium
TACCTTGTTCCCGTTGACGGAGCAGAGCCACTGTTCCAATCACGCTCAACAGGTATATTGGTAACGGTTCTGCTTATGGTAATTACATTTGCAGTTGCCAAAGTAATTACTATGTTCAGTGCGCGAATCTCCAACAGAATCGGTGCAAGGTTTTCCAATGACCTGCGAAACATCGTTTATGCCAAGGTACAGGAGCTTTCCCTTACCTCTATGTCAAAACGTTCTGCAGGTAATCTTATGCACCGCGTTACAAATGATACTGAGCGTGTAAAGGAATTTTTCAATCAACAGGGTCGGTATCTTGTTGAACAGATTATCGTTTTTGCAGTAGTGCTCACCGTACTGTTCTGCACTAACGTGTGGCTGACTCTTGTTGTCCTTATCCCTATTCCCTTGGGAGTATTCGCAATGACACGCTTCCGCCACTCCACAATGCTGCGTTATCACAAGCAATGGCGCATAAATTCAAAAGCAACGTCAATACTCCACGACATAATCAAGGGTATACGCGTTGTTAAATCGTTTGGTAACGAAGAAAGAGAAATCGAGAAATTCTCCAACGTCTCTAAAAAACTTCGCGATATAAGCGCATCCAACGAAAAATATTGGGCAGTCACCTTCCCCCTTGTGGGCAACTTTATGACCCTTGGTGAGTTCCTTGTATTGCTCATCGGTGGCAAAATGGTGCTTGACGGCACACTCACCCTTGGTGAGTTGACACGCTTCAATATGTACCTTGTGTTCCTTTATGCACCGTTGAGATGGATGTCAATGTTCCCTCGAAGACTTGCAGACTGTACCACAAGCCTTGTGAAAATCTACGAGATATTGGACGAAGAACCGCAGACTGCAATCCCCGAAAATGATGTTAAGCTTGACGCTTCGGGAGCACTTGAATTGCAGAACGTAACATTCGGTTACAAGTCCTATGAGCCTGTTCTCAAAAACCTTACACTCAGCATAAAGCCTGGTGAAATGATAGGTCTTGTGGGTCACTCAGGCGCAGGTAAATCAACCGTTATTAACCTGTGTATGCGACTTTATGACCCTAACATCGGTAAAATTACCATCGGCGGTGTTGACATACGCGACATCTCCCCCAAGGAGCTTCGCGACAACATCGGTGTTGTTTTCCAGGAAACATATCTGTTCTCCGGCACGATTTACGATAACATTGCCTATGCTCGTGCAGATGCAGATTACGACGAGGTAATTGCAGCTGCAAAGGCAGCAAACGCACATGAATTCATAACAAAACTCCCCGATGGATATAACACGGTTATCGGTGAAAACGGCCACTCACTTTCGGGTGGTGAGCGTCAGCGAGTAAGCATTGCACGTGCAATACTCAAAAACCCCAAAATACTCATCCTTGACGAGGCTACAAGCTCCCTTGACCCTGAAACAGAAATCAAGATTCAGGAGGCTCTCACAAGGCTTATTGAAGGCAGAACAACCATTGCAATCGCACACAGACTTGCAACCCTCAAAAATGCCGACAGACTTGCGGTTATTGAAAAAGGCAGACTTGCAGAGCTTGGCACCCACGAAGAACTGATTGCACAAGGCGGTATTTATGCTGACCTTGTTGCGGCACAAAGACAGACACAGGCGTTGAACTAAATGACTATGTCTGTAAAAATCAGGTAATGGTCGCTGAGGTTGCGTAACTCTCTTTGAGAGAGAATAGCGCACTCACCCACAGTCACCTCACCAACCGAAAAAATGTGGTCAACACAATATGCGAACAGACCTTTATCACTACCATATCCCTTGTTCTGTGCAGAATAGCGCACATCGGTCATTTTTAAACGTAACACATCATAAATAACAGAGGTGCAGTATGATACTGCGCCTCTTTTCTTTGCATTAAAATCCCCTGTAACCACCACAGGGCAATTATATTTCTCATTAAGCTTACGGACAAAATCGGTCAGTTGCTGCGCCTGAACAAGTCCCCCGGAATTATCCTCCACCGTTACATTGAAGTGAGTGTTCACAACCGAGAAAATCTGTCCCGTTCCCTTGCACCTGAACAAGCCCCACACAATTCGCCTCAACCAACGGTTACTCCCCTTTTCAAGAGGTATATTGCCATATTCGAGCAAATCCACATTTTGGGGGTTATATGCGATAGCGGTCATTAAACCGCCCAATTCGGTGCGTAGAGGGTCAACAAACTTATACTGTGTGTTGCTTTTAATATTGCAAAACCACCACCTGCTGACCTCTTGCAGACCGATAACATCTGCCCCTACACCGCAAAGCAAATTACACACTCCGCTCGCCCTCAAATCCTCTCTGCCACCATAATACCCCACTCCGTCTGCAAGGAGGTTATATGTGGCTATTCTCAATGTATTTCCCTTCCGAGGATAACTCTGCCCTATGGCTTGACA
>JAZRFZ010000160.1:0-6268 GCA_045643925.1 Acutalibacteraceae bacterium
TTTTTCTATTTCGGGGTAAATCCAAGTGCCCGTTGTACGAATCCAAAATGGTATACAGCCTGCATTGCGGGATCCGTCAACGTCGAATTTGGGATGGTCTCCTACATACATCATCTCGGTGGGTTTAACACCTAAGCGGTCACATATAAGATGGAAAATTCGTGGGTCGGGTTTACAGTATGGCTCATCCCCTGTTATAACAATCTCATCAAAGAAATGGGCTATTCCCAACATATCAAGCTTTGCAGTTTGCACATCATGAGTGCCGTTTGTTATAAGTCCGAGAAGAAATCCCTTGTCCTTAAGCTCACCGAGAACACCGTTTGTAAAAGGGAACGGCACGGCAACGGTTTTAAAGCAGGACAGTACAAACTGAACATAATCTTCATATTCGGGAATCTCAACAAAAACACCTTTCTCGCAAAGGTGGGAGAAAATCTCTTGCCAGCCGCGGTGGACATAATTTTTATCTGCCCAGGAAAGCTCGTTGTAAATAAATTCGTCTGTTATGTCGGGATTTATTTTTAAACCCTGTCTGAATCGGGGAACAATTTGTTTAATTGTGGCATACCTGTCAAAAAGTGTGTGGTCAAGGTCAAAAACAACCGCCTTTAACAAACCGTCACCCCCCAAAAAAGAATATATATAATTGTATCATAAGAGATGGGTTATTGCAATAAGGCTGTCGATAAAAGAACGCAGAAAGCCCTTGCCTTTCGGCAAGTGCTTTCCGCTGTGGATGTGGGGTGTGAAAGAGAAAGATATGGCTTTATATAAACTCCCGAAGGAGGTTATACCGTTTTGATGGTTACCCTGTTCATCTAGTTACACCGCTTGAGTAGTAACTGTAATGACTGCAGGGTCACCGGGTTTTGAAATACGGATTACATATTCAAAATACTCGTCCGTTTCGCACTTGGCAGTGTCTGCTTCAAGTCCCGCCTTGCGAATGGTATCAACCGCGTGGTTAAGGGTGTTAAGGAATATCCGCATATCCTTATATGCCCTGAGTTGTGGTCTGTTCTTTGTCTTTTTGCGTCTGTCGACATCGTTTATGAGCCTTTCTGCCTCGGCTACGGTAAGACGACGCTCAATAATTATATCTAATATTCTTGACCTTGTGATATTATCGGGTAAAGTGAGTAGTGCCCTTGCGTGACGCTCTGTAAGACCCGAAAAAGTTATTTTATCGCGTAACTCCTCAGGTAGCCTCAACAATCTTAATTTATTTGATAATGTTGATTGTGCTTTACCTAATTTACGGGAGATTTCCTCTTGAGTAAGTCCATGGTCAACCATAAGCTTTTCAATGGCTACGGCTTCTTCAAAGAAATCAAGATTCTGCCGTTGAACATTCTCGATTATTGCAAAGAGTGCGGACTGCTCGTCCGAAACATTCATAACAATGCAGGGTATTTTCGTCATACCTACCATTCGGGCGGCACGTAGCCTGCGCTCACCTGAAATCAATTCGAATCTGCCGTCGGGCAGGGAGCGGACATTTATGGGTTGCAGTAAACCGTTTGTCCTGACAGATAAGGCAAGTCCCTCAAGCTCGTTATAATCAAATCTGACTCGGGGTTGGTGTGGATTGGGTAATATAAGCTCGTGTGGTAAGAGTTGTATCTGACAGTTAGCTTTATTTTTAGATGATGTTTTTAACATTCCTGTTCCTTTCCGACATTTGTCTTACGGTTCCTCCACACGTTCCCTCCCGTTGATTACACTATATCACCTTCGTGGAAAAAAATAAAGCATTTTCGGTCGGGTCAAATCGACTGAAAATGCTTTAATTCGTTGATTTTACAAGGGTTTTTTGGCTATCTGTGCCGATACTCGGGGATACTTTGGCGGAATTTGCGAAATCTTTTTCACTTTTATTATGGCACGTTTGTCGCCACCGGGGAGTGAAAATTCATCCACACCCTGTATTTTACCGCCCAACACCTTAAGGGAGTTACCTGCACCGTCAATTTCCTCAACGGCTGCCGCACCCTTAAGGGATAAGAACGCACCGCCCTTTTTCACAAAGGGCAAGGTGTATTCAAGGAGAACGCGGAGCTCTGCAACCGCCCTTGCCGTGGCATAATCATATTTCTCACGGAAGTCGGGCTTCTGCCCTGCTTCCTCGGCACGGCAATGAACCACCTGTGCATTGGTGACACCCATAGCCTGTGCCATATCGGCAACAGCCTTCAGCTTTTTGCCTGTTGAATCAAGCAGAGTCACCTGCACATCGGGGTTTGCCGCGGCTATCACAAGACCGGGGAAGCCTGCACCCGTGCCAACATCGATGATTTTATCACCTGACTTGAAATCGGCATATTTGCACACAAGCAGACAATCAAGGAAATGCTTTACTGCAATACCCTCATCGTCTGTAATGGCAGTAAGATTTATTTTTTCGTTCCACTCTTTAAGGAGTCGGGCATAGATTTCCAACTTGTTTTCCAAATCATCATTTAACTCTATACCGTACTCCTGAGCATATTTTTTCAGATAATCAATAGCTGACATATTAACCTCTGTGAAGCTTAAGAATTTCTTTTATGGGACCTGTGAAGTCCTCAGCAAGGGGCGGAAGTCCCTTTTCTGTGTCAAGGAATGCAGTGAATATCATACCCTTATAATCATTGCCCATCTGGAACTTTGCGATTGTTTCAGTAAGCTCCTTGCGTCTGTCCTTATTGGTAAGGTGTGTGCAATCATTAAGGGTGATTTCAACCTGTGATTTGGGTGTTGCCTCAACAACAACTGTCAATGTACCGCCACATTTTTTAACCTTGGCATCGTATTCCTTACCGTTAACAAGCACCGCAACATCTGCATCAACAATATCCTTGAACTTAAGGTTATATGTTCTGCGCTGAGGAACAACTGAAACGTCACCCTCGCCCTTATTAACAGTGAACTTAACCTGAGAACCCTTTTCCTCAACTGTGAATGCAGTTTTGCAATATGCGCCGTCCTGATAGGAAAGTGTTTCACCGTCATCCTCATAAAGAGTGAATGTATTGTTACCGCGGTAGATAAGAACCTCAAGCTCCTTGGGATTGGAGCAGTCGTTTGTGCGGTCATTTGCATCAAGGGGAATGATTGCACCCTCTTTTGCAAGAACGGGAATATAATCAATGTCACGATACATTTTCACATAGTGATTACCGCTGTAAATTCTGCCTGTGAATATATCTGTATATCTGCCCTCGGGAATCCATGTCATTACACCTGCCATATTTGTGTCAGATGAGGTGTGCTCTGTAATGGGTGCAACAATAAGCTCTGTACCGAAGAAGAACTGGTTTTTGCACTCATACGCTCTCTCCTCCTGGGGATAAGCGTAGTACATGGGCTCACAAATTGCTCTGCACTCTGTGTGAGTACGATAGTTCATTGTGTAGATATAGGGAAGGAGCTTGTGACGAAGTCTTAAGTTATCCTTTGCGATACGCTCAACGGGACCGCTGTAATTCCAGGGCTCCTTGCCCATAAACTCGTTGTTTGTAGAGTGAAGTCGCATTACAGGACTGAACACACCAAGCTGTAACCAACGAAGGTAAAGCTCATCGTCCTTTTTACCCATACAGTGACCGCCGATGTCGTGGCTCCACCAAGGATAAGCAACGTTTGAAGCAGTAGCAGTAAATCCGGGCTGGAAGTTAAGACTTGCCCAGGTCTGTGTTGTGTCACCGCTGAAGCCCAAGGGATAACGCTGACTACCTGCACCGCAGAAGCGTGAAAGAATAAGGGGTCTGTGATTGTCCTTGGCATTGTCAAGGAAGTGGTAGTGGTTAAGTGCCCACAAGGGGTCAAGTCCGGGCACATTGGTACGTGTACCCTGCTGCCAGTCAATCCACCAGAAGTCAACACCCATTTTCTCGAAGGGATGATGAAGAATTTCAAAGTAATTCTTAGTAAATTTCTTATCAGTAATATCAAAGTTGACAGGCTTTTTGGTGGCAGGGTCCTGTCCCATAGCCTTACACATATCCTCATACTGGTCCTCGAACCAACGAACACCCATTGAGGGATGAATATTAAATGTTACCTTATAGCCGTCGTCCTTCAACTTCTTAAGGAAGCCTTGGGGGTCGGGGAACAAATCGGTATTGAATGAGTAACCTGTCCAACCTGTTGACCATACGTCGTAAACATATTCCATAAAGTTCTTGTGGGGCATAACCTTGTGGCTGTCCTTGCCGAACTTGCTCTTGATGTCAACCCAGTGCCAGTCCATATCAACCGTTGCAACGGTTACGGGGATTTCCTCATCCTTGAAGCGGTCCATAAGGTCAAGATACTCGTTCTGTGTGTATGCCTTATAACGGCTCCACCAGTTTGAAAGAGCAAATCGGGGAATGAGAGGAACCTGACCTGTAAGCTTGTATAAATCTGTTGTTGCACCTACATAATCATAGCCGTAAGCGAAATAATATTTATCGCTTTCCTTATATTTACGGGGAAGGATTGCTCCGTCGTCCTTAAGAACAAGAGTGTCGCTGTCGTCGAGAATTGCAACGCCGTTCTTGGAGCAAACACCGTCACCAAGTGTAATTACACCTGCGGTGATGTCGAGTGTGCGGCAAGTACCTTTAAGGTTGCCTGCGGTGTAGTTTGTCACCACTCTGCCGTCGCGGAGCTTAATGCGAAGCATTTTATTGGTTTTGAATGAATAAAGGAAATTTGCCTTTGTGGTTTTGATTTCGATGGTATCGCGGGACTCGTTAACCTTGAATTCGGGCTTGTCGAAATCACGGAACCACACGCTCTGTGTGGGCTCATCGCAGAACTTGCCCTTTGACTGAACCTCAACACGCAAAAGGCAGGGTGTGATTACAGTAAACCTTACGTTTTTGCGAACTACAACGTGGCTCTCCTGTGCCACGGGAGATGCGGATATTTTAAATCTATCGTGGAAATTCTCCATAGTGTTCTCCTTTGTGAATGTATTTTTAGTGACTAATCATTTATATTATATAATACATCTTATATGTAAGTCAACTGTAATAACTACTGACCTCTGTTCAATTATTACCAAAATACTGCCTTGTTTTTCTACATTTTGATAATGGCTTTCCGTTGACAAAGAGTCCGCTATTTGATAAAATTATTGTTTGTGAAAGGGTGATAGTATGGTATTCCAAAGAAAGCTTGGCTTTGACAACGATATGTACATCGAAAAACAGTCCGAGCAGATTCTTAAGCGCGTTGAAGAATTCGGCGGTCGTCTTTATCTTGAATTGGGCGGCAAGCTCTTCGACGACCTTCATGCATCACGAGTGTTGCCCGGCTTCAAGCCTGACAGCAAGCTGCAGATGCTCCTGAACCTCAAGGACCACGCCGAGGTTGTTATAGTTATCTCCGCAGGTGATATCGAAAGCAACAAAATCCGTCGTGACCTTGGCATATCATACCACAGTGAAATTCTCCGTCTTATGGACGCTTTTACAAGTGCAGGACTTTTCGTTGGCAGTGTTGTTATCACACAGTTTGACGGACAACCCTCTGCGCTCAAATTCAAGGAAAAGCTCGAGAACCTTGGTGTTAAGGTATTTATGCACTACACCATTGAAGGCTATCCCTACAATGTGAAGAAGATTGTAAGTGACGAGGGCTTCGGCAAAAACGAATATATCGAAACCACACGTCCCCTTGTTATTATGACTGCTCCCGGCCCCGGTAGCGGTAAGATGTCCACCTGCCTTTCACAGCTTTACCACGACAACTTAAGAGGTATCAAAGCAGGTTATGCCAAGTTTGAGACCTTCCCCATATGGAACCTTCCCCTCAAGCACCCTGTAAACCTTGCTTATGAGGCGGCAACCGCTGACCTTAACGATGTTAATATGATTGACCCTTATCACCTTGAGGCTTACGGCACAACAACCGTAAACTACAACCGTGATGTTGAGGCCTTCCCTGTTCTCAACGCAATGTTCGAGAAAATTGAGGGAACAAGCCCCTACAAGTCACCTACCGATATGGGTGTAAATATGGCAGGCTACTGCATCATTGATGACGAAATCTGCTCAAAGGCTTCTCATGAGGAAATTGTACGCCGTTACTTCAACACCCTCTGCGATAAGAAGATGGGTCAGAATAACGACAAGGCAATCGCAAAAATTGAAAGCCTTATGAATCAGGCAGGTATTACAGTTGAGTCAGTAAGACCCATCGTAAAAGCCGCACTTACACGGAGTGAAGAAACAAACAACAGACCTGCTGTTGCACTTCAGTTACCAAACGGCACAATCGTTACAGGTAAAACAAG
>JAZRFZ010000161.1:0-21277 GCA_045643925.1 Acutalibacteraceae bacterium
TTTACCAAGTCTTGAAAGACCAACTGCGATATTGGCAGGGGAACCGCCAAGATACCTCTTGAAAGTTGTGCTCTCTGAAAGAGGACAGTAGTAATCAACGGGGTTAAGGTCAACCGCAACTCTGCCGAGAAGTATAAGGTCGAACTCTTTATTGTTGTCAAATTCAATGTATTTCATAATAAGTGCTCCTTATTTTAAATTTTCCATATTGAATATTTTGATATGATTCTTAACATTTTCGTAAACAGCGTCCGCCATTTTTTGTGATAATGCAAAGTAATTTCCGCCATCAGCTGTGTTCTGCTGTGAGGCTTTAACAACAGCATCAAAGCTTGCAGTTGCAATATTAACCTTCCTGATACCGTTGCGGATACATTCCTGGAAAGTTTCGGGTGTTATACCAGTACCACCATGAAGGACAAGTGGAGTTGAACAAGAGTTGTTTATTTCACTTAAAACGTCAAGCCTTAATTCAGGAGAAACTTTGTAATGTCCATGTGCATTTCCTATTGCAACTGCCAAAGCGTCAATACCTGTTCTTTTGCAGAAATCTTCAGCTACTGACGGATCTGTGCATTGGATGGTATGCGCTTTTCCGCCACCTTCATTACCGCCAACAACGCCAAGCTCTGCTTCAACGGATGCGCCATATTCACGGGCGGCTTCAACTACCTTTTGCGTAAGGGCAATATTATCCTCGTAGCTTAACAAAGAGCCATCCAACATTACTGATGAAAAGCCGAGCTCAAGGGCAGTTTCTATAGTTTCGAAATTTATACCATGGTCAAGGTGAACACAAATGTCGACCTTGCTGTTTTCCGCTGCAGCAACCATCATTGGTCCGATAATTTCAAGTGGTGATGTAGGAAGTCTGACTTCAGCAATTTGTATGATTATGGGAGTGTCGGTTTCCTCGGCGGCTTTTATTGCTCCGAGAATCATTTCCATATTACCAACTGAAAAAGCGCCCACAGCTTTGCCGTTCTTATCAGCGTTGGTAATTAACTCTTTTAAAGTTACGATTGACATAATTCAACCTCTTTTTATGTAGATAAAATGATATATATAAATATACAACAATATAATTCACAAATCAATGGAAAGCAATTTTTTATACTATAAAAAATAAAATCAAATTATTATGTAAAATGACCAAAAAATTATATTGTTGGAGTATTTTTAGGATTATTTTTCTCTAATGAAAAAATAACGAGAACCGTTCACTTCGGGAACGATTCTCGTTATTTGCGTAAAGTCATTGGCGTATTAACTTTAAGTTCATATTACCACTCTTTTGCTCTGAAATCAAGAACAAATGAATGGTTAAAATTAACAAATTTTGAGATGAAAAATTATGCAATGTTACATTTGGATTGTTGTATTTTTTTTATAAGAAATATGATATATTATATTCATAATTAAAAGATTGGAATGATTTTATGGCTTATGTATTCTTGATTATTGGTGTGATTATCACTGTTATGTTCCTTACCAAGCGAACCGCCAAAGTCACATTGAATGTTGCATTTTTGAAATGTGCAGCAAGTATGTGCTTTATACTTACAGGTTTGTTCGCTTTTGTTGGTAATGATAACTGCCCTCGTATTGTTGGCGCCCTCGTTGCAGTTGGTGCTGTTTGGGGTATGCTTGGTGATATTGCCCTTGATTTGAAGTATGTTTTTAAGAAATATGAGAAATCCTATACTAATGCAGGTTTCATTTCATTCCTTATCGGACATATTTTCTACATTGCTGCAATGTATTTTGCCTTTGGCTTTAATAAACTTGCGCTTATTTTTGGTGCGGTTTGTTCTGTTATTGCGTTTACATTTGTGTTCTATTCTGAGCCGTTGCTTAAAATTAAGTACGGTGATTATAAATTGATAACCGTTTTCTACATGGCGGTTCTCGGTGCAGTTACCGGTGTTGCAATCGGTTATGCAATCAGTTCCGGTTACAAACTTTCTCAGACATTGCTTAATGCAGGATTTATGCTCTTCCTCGCATCCGACGCTGTTCTTTCCGGACTTTACTTTAGTCTTGATGAGAAGAAAAAGACAAAAAGGTCTTCTATTGTTCTTAATCACATTCTTTATTACAGTGCACAGTTCTGCATTGCAATATCACTTTTGTATATATAAGGATTTGTCAAAATGGTTACAGAAAAGTTATATTATTTCGATAGTTATATCAAAGAGTTTGAGGCTACAGTTGTCAACTGTAAGGATATTGAGGGAAAAATCGCTGTAATTCTCGATAAAACTGCGTTTTTCCCTGAAGGCGGCGGCCAAGCTGCCGATACAGGTTATATAGGTGATATTCGTGTTCTTGATGTACAAGAAGCATCCGGTGAAATTCTTCACTTTGTAAAAGAACCTCTTGTTGAAGGCAAGACATATACATGTGAAATTGATTGGAACACTCGTTTTATCAGAATGCAGGAGCATACAGGTGAGCATATTGTTTCGGGTATTGTTCACTCAATGTTTGGCTATGATAATGTGGGCTTTCATATGGAAGATACTTATGTGACAGTTGATTTCAGTGGTGAACTGACACGTGAACAACTCGATGAGGTTGAGGATAAGGCTAATTTTGCCGTGTATGCTAATTATCCTGTTAAGTGCTATTTCCCTGATGAAAGCACTTTGAAAGACCTTGATTATCGCAGTAAACTTGATTTAACAGAGGGTGTCCGTCTTGTTGATATCGAGAACACTGATTTATGCGCTTGTTGTGCTCCTCACGTGAATAGAACAGGTGAGGTTGGTGTTATCAAAATCCTTGATTTTATGCGCCACAGAGGTGGTGTACGAATCTTTATGAAGAGTGGTTTTGATGCTCTCAGAGATTATCGTGAAAAGTATAAAAGCGTTTATGACGTATCGGGTCTTTTATCTGCAAAACAGGGTGAGATTGCATCAGCAGTTGAGCGAGTTTTGGGCGATAACGATAATATCCGTCGTGAATTCTTTTCCTTTAAGCAAACTGTTGCTGAGAACACGAAATCAAGCATTGTTTTTACAGATAATTGCGGTTATTGCATAGTTGATGGATTTGATGCAGATATGATGCGACAACTTGCTAACTACGGAGCAGAAAAAGCTGAACTTGCACTGATTTTCTCAGGTGATGATAACAGTGGTTATTCATATATTGCTTGTAGTCATACATTGAATATGAAGACGGTTGCACAGAATATCAATAATGCGCTCAATGGTCGCGGTGGCGGTCGTGATACTATGATTCAAGGTAAGGTTTCTGCAACAAGTGAAGAAATAGAACGCTTTATAAAGAATTTTATTGGTTAAATCGAACTTAGGAAGATACTATGAAAAGTAACGATATTTATTTAAAAATCAAAGATTTTATTACTGCAGAATATTGCAATGAACCCGATATTTATGATTCGGGTGAGGATTGTAAGGTTATTCTTCTCAGTAATGTTGAAAAAAATGATTTCGACAAAGTGAAACGCGACTTTTTGTCAAAGTTTACTTTTGATAACATTCGCGAAAACACCATAGACAACAACTACTTTACTCATTGCTTCGGTAATGGGTATATTGTAATTATCGGTTATTTTGAATGTGATAAAACTGTTCGTCTTGTTTTCGATTCTGATACAAAATTGCCCGATTTTGAAATGAAGGATTATAAAAAAATCGGAAAAACAACATTATGGCAGTTTGAAATCAACCATTCATTGATTGACTGTGGTATGTGCTACATTCTTCGAACAGCATCCGGCAAATTCTTTGTTATTGATGGTGCGCATGGTTATTCTATAATGGACTGTGACCGATTCTATAAATTTATGCGTGAGCGTACTCCCGAGGGACAAAAGGTACATATTGCAGGTTGGTTTATTACCCATGGTCACGATGATCATGTGGCACAATTTATAAATTATCTTAAGTATAATATGGCAGATTCTGTCATTGACAAAGCATATCATAATATGATAAGCGGTAACCATAAGGATGCTACTGACTGGATGGAGATTACAAAGCTTTATCCTGTTATGACTCTTGATGAATTAAAGAATCATCCCGAAATTGATGTTGTAAGACTTCACACAGGTCAGTCATTCTGGGTTGATAATCTGAAGATTGACGTTCTTTGTTCTCATGAAGATGTTTATCCACGTGATAACAGTAACTTTAACGATTCATCTGTTGTGATTATGATTACTGCAGAAAACACCAAAATTCTTATTCCCGGTGATGCAGGTCACGAGGAAAGCTTTGTCCTTGAGGCTCGTTATCCCGATTACCTTAAGTCAGATATTGTTCAACAGGCTCACCACGGACATTTTGGTACCACAAAAGAGTTTTACAGGCTTGTTGATGCTGATTTGGTCCTTTTCCCCGTTACACAGATTATCTTTGATCAGGAGTTTAAAGTGTACGAGGAAAATAAATATGCCATTGACCTTGCTGATGGTAATTATTATATCGCATCCAACGGTACAGTCGAGGTAGACTTGCCTTATGTAAGAGGTACAGAGAAACTTTATCCCGACGAATCATTTGAGGATTTCAAGGGTATAAACGATCTGTGGAATTATTCATATACACCTGAATATAAGCAAAGCCTTTACGATGCCTATAAAAATCGTGGTGGTAAGCCTATTCCGGAATATGAAAATGGTTTTTGATTATGTTATTTGAGTACAGAGTGATTCATTCCCAACGCAAAACTATCGCAATTCAGGTTGATGAGGAATGTAATATTGTTGTAAAAGTTCCTTATGGTGCTAAGCGCGAGGATGTTGATGCATTTGTCCTGCGTAAAAAACCATGGCTCGAAAAGGCGGTCAAAAAGCAGATGCAAAGAAAAGCTGACCGCAAGGAATATACAGAGGAACAAATAAAAGAAATGCGCAAAAAGGCAAAGGCAGTAATACCGCAAAAGGTTGAGTATTATTCACGTATTATGGGTGTTAAGCCGACTTGTGTTAAAATAAATTCTGCTAAAAAACGATATGGTTCTTGTTCTCCTAAAAATAACCTGAATTTTTCACTTTTTGTTATGGATAAAGACCCGCGTTTTATAGACTATGTTGTTATACATGAGTTGGCGCATATAAAGCACCATAATCATAGCAAAGCGTTCTATGAATTCGTGGCAAGGTTTATGCCTGATTATAAAGAAATTTCAAAATTGTGAGGTTTTTTATGGATTTTTCTTCATTGATTTCAAAACCCTTGGAGAAGTTTTTGCTATCAAAGGGTAAAAAACTACTGAAAACTAATCCCGCCAAACCCTTGGATGGAAGTATTGTTGACAGACAAGCCTGTAAACCCGACAATATTTTTACTGTTGGTTTTGGTAAAAGGGTTATTTTGCCCGATGATATTGAAACTAAAAAATATTACATAGCAGGTTACGGTGAAAATAATCCTGCAAGGGGTGTTATTGACCCACAATATGCTCACGCAATGTGGCTCGACGATAATTCGGGCAGAGGCGGTGTGCTTTTCATATCTCTCGATATTGTTGGTCTTTTGAATAAGGATGTAAATAAAATCCGCGAACGACTTTCTGATTTCTGCCGTGAAACAGGGTGCCGCAGTATAAATGTTTTTTCTACCCACAATCACGCGGGTATTGATACAATGGGTATATGGGGTAAACTTCCTTTTTCGGGTAAAGACCCTGTGTTTATGGAAACATTGTTCAAAAACACTCTTGAAGCTTGTTTTGAAGCTTATGAAAATCGACGCGACGGTGATTTATACCTCGGTACAATAGAGGTTCCTGATATGCAGGAGGACATAAGAACACCTGTTGTTTATTCAAAAACACTTACACGATTCAGATTCGTTCCATCGGATGGCTCCCGTGAAGTTTGGTTTTTGAATTTTGCTTCACATTCCGAGTCCTTGCAGGGCTGTAATCACCTTGTAAGTGCTGATTTTCCGTGTTATCTGCGGGAAAAAATTGATGCGGAAGCGTGTGCTGATGTTGTTTATACTGTCGGTGCTATCGGCGGTATGATCAGTATGGATATCCCTGATGAGGATAAGCTTCGCAAGGAACATAGACTCCTTGAATCAACCCGTAAAATCGGATACAAATTGGCTGATTATGCTCTTAATATATCCAATGATGAAAAATTGGAGCCTGTTATAAATTTTGGCAGACGAGAATTTTATGCAGCAGTTGAAAACACGATTCTCACCTTGGCTTGTATGATAGGCTTACTTGAGGCTGACAGATATGCCGACAGTAAATATACTAAGCTGATGTGCCTTAAAACTGAGGTTTCGATTTTTGAAATAGGTAATAAAAAAATGTTGTTTTTACCTTGTGAAATATTCCCGGAGCTTGTATATGGCGGGTTCCTTGGTGGTGACGAGTCTGCTACAGGAAAGGGAGCGGAAGTGAATCCTGTTATCCTTTCGGAAATTGTTAATGATAAGAATATTATGGTGTGCGGACTTGCCAACGATGAGTTGGGGTATGTTGTTCCACCTAATGATTTTATCCTTCATCCCACGGCGCCTTACCTGGAAAACGGCAGAGATGCTCATAACAGACGCCATTATGAGGAAACAAACTCTATGAGCCCCAAAATTGCATTTGAAATTGCCGAAAACATAGAAATTCTTTTCAAGGATTTTCAGAAATAATAAAATAAAAGAGAGTCGATTCAATTTAATGAATCGACTCTTTATTTATTGCATTTTTAGATATTCTGCTACTGCAAGCTTATCGCAACGCTCGTTCTGAGGATGGTCATTGTGACCCTTAACCCAGACGAAGGTTGTGTTGTGCTTTTCGAGAAGGGGAAGCAGTTCTTCCCACAAATCCACATTCAGTACAGGCTTTTTATCTGCTTTACGCCAATTATTACTTATCCATTTCTTGAGCCAACCTTGGTTAATTGCATCGCAAACATATTTTGAGTCAGTTGTTATAGTAACATCGCAAGGCTCTTTTAAAGCGGATAAACCTTTTATAACTGCAGTTAACTCCATTCTGTTATTTGTTGTTTGTTCTTCTCCGCCGCTCATTTCTTTTTCGTGTCCGTTATAAATGAGAATCGTGCCCCAACCACCTGGGCCGGGGTTGCCGCTACAAGCGCCGTCGGTATATATTTCTACTTTTTTCATAGCATAATCCTTTTGAATTTTTTTACATAATATCATAAATTCTGAGCATTTTAAAGGTGTATATGATAATTTTTTATTCGGTGGGGATAAATTTTGCTCGGTTTTGTTTTTGAGGTCGAAAATGATGCTTTAAGAAAGTATTTTGGATATAAATCTTATCTGGATTTGCCTGTATTTCACAGAACATTAGGAGACTGCATTTTTAATGAATTAAAGATGTGTGAGGCTGTTGAGGTGAATGTACTTTCGTTTGATGAATATACACCCGATAACCCCCTTTTAAATGATGACATAATAACTCTGTTTTCCAATAACTATATTGCTATAGATTGCGATGATTTTGTTAAAACAAAAAGCTTGATTAAAGAGTTTTATTTGTGTGATAGTTATGGCAATATTTGTGGATTTTACTGCGGTCAGGATGTGTTTGATTCGATTCTGAACGAATGTGCAGATATTGGTGATTTGCAAAATAAATTAAAGGATAAATATTTTGATTTCCCCCGAATATGTTGTGTCAAAAAGTTTATATCAATAGAAAAAAGTGAGGATTATTTTAACTTAATCAAGTACGCATTTGATGATAAATATTCTATGAATTTACCTGAGGTTGCGCAGAGTATTTATACCTCCGGGAAAATACCAAAAGGCGATTATGTGATTGTTCCGCCTGTATATATCGGAGAGGGGGTGCAGATTGAACGAGGCTCCATAATAGGTCCGTATAGTGTTGTTTATAACAATGTTCTTGTTGCTGCCAAATCAGATATTAAACGGTCTGTTATTTTTGAAAACACATATATATCCGACAACTGCTTTATTGATGGTTCATTGTGCTGCTGTAATGTGTCTGTCAGGCGGAACTCAGCTGTTTTCAAGGGTTCTGTGCTTGGCTTTGATTCAATCGTCGGAGAAAATACTGTACTTGAAAACAATACAATGTTGTTAAATGGAACTAGAATTTCAAACATCAATGTGGCAGATATATGTTGCAATGCAGGACAGTCTTCCGAGGGAACTGTTTTTTATGGTTATACACCAATGAAGGCTGCATTACTTGGATGCTGTCTTGGGAATGTACTTGGAATGCCTACTATTGCTGTTATGAGTGATGGCGAATTAAATTCAACTGCTTTGAAGCTTTCCTTGCTTGGAGGTCTTGTTTCCGTTGGTGCAGGATGTTACGATTTCGGTAAAGGCTTTTTGTCATCGATTTTCTACAATATGAATTTTTGCGAATTACAATATGGTTTGTTTATAAGTGGTAATTCATCGGGTACTGTGATTACATTTATTGATATGAAGAACAAGGGCTTATCGCACATTTATCTTAATAAGCTCAGTAAGCTTTTGTGTAGTGAACAGGTAAAGTTTTCTGAAGCATATCAATGCAAAAAAGTAAGGGTAATTACTTCTTTGGGACGATTATACATCAGTAATCTCGTTAATATTGTTAAATATCCGTTGCATTTTTTGCCTGTAATTGAGTGTGAAAATATTGGTGTCAGAATTGTTTCGAATTCTGCATTATCTAAGCTTAAAATAAACTCGGATGGTGAATCCGTTGTTTTTAGAATAAACGAGAAGGGTACGCAGCTTTCTGCAGAATATAAGCAGAGTCAATTTAATCACGAAACCTTAAAACGGATAGTGTCATATTATTCATTCATCGGAGATACAGCGGACAGCTTAAGTGAATGGGAATCTATGGATGCTGTTATTATGTGTTTTAAAGTTATAAATGTACTTTGTGAGCATGGCATAAGTCTGATTGAAGCTCAAACCAAGCTTCCTCATGTGTATGTAGCAGATGGAGAGGTCGATTTTGACGAAGCATTATCCACCCTTGCTTCACATATAAGTGAATATGCCGATTTATCATACAAGGACGATAAGTTATTGATTGACGATGATGGTACCCAAATAAGCATTTCTAAAATGAAGAATAATAACAGATTGAAAATAACTGTTAAGGCATCTTCCTTTGATGTTGCTGAAGAATTATCAGGTGCTTTTATTGATTACATTAAACGGTGTAATGATAATAGATGACTTGACAATATGATGCAATAATTGTATTATATATTATTGATATATTAGATTATTATGCCATCTTGTACATTGATGGCATTACATAGAAAGTAAAATAAACAATTTCTTGATTGAAAAATAAGTCAGGAGTAAATTATGGCTAAAGAAAATAATAAGAAAAAGAACTCTGCCATCGATTTGGAGAACCCAAAGAACAAAAAACAAAAGCAGAGCAAAAAAACAACAAAACAGAATAAAACAAAGAAAAATAAAACCCAAAATTCTAGTCCTGCACCCAAACAGGAGAAAAAACGCGAGTCAGTAAAAAAAGACTCATCCCGTCGCACATCCGATAAAAAAAGGAGTGTTAACAAAACTATGAATGAGGGTAAGAAATACAGCCGTTATTCAAAGGTTGTTCCGCCCGTCAGTGCAGAGCCCATAAAGGTATCATTCCTTGGTGGTATTAACGAAGTGGGCAAAAATATGACCTGCTATGAATATGCAAAATCAATGCTTATTGTTGATTGCGGTCTTGCATTCCCCGAATCTGACCAATTAGGTGTTGACTTTGTCATTCCGGATTTCACATTCGTTGAACGCAATGCGGACAGGATCAAGGGTGTACTTATTACACATGGTCACGAGGATCACATTGGCGCTTTGTGTTATCTTCTTAAGAAGATAAATGTACCTGTTTATGCTACAAAGCTCACCGCAGGTATCATAATGGGTAAGCTCGAGGAGCATAATCTGCAGAGTGCCGTTAATATTCACATCGTAAAAGCAGGTGACATTGTTTCTCTTGGTGACTTTGAGGTAGAGTTTATTAAGGTTAATCACTCGATTCCCGATGCGGTTGCTCTTGCTATTAAAACACAAGCAGGTGTTATTGTTCAGACAGGTGACTTCAAGATTGATACAAGTCCTATTGATGGAGGCATAATTGACCTTTCTCGCTTTGCCGAGTTGGGTAATGAAGGTGTTCTTTGTCTGTTGTCTGATTCAACCAATGCAGAACAACCCGGTTATTCACAAAGTGAAAGCAAGGTTGGTGAAACCTTTGTTAATTTGTTTTCTCAAGCGGGTAACAAGCGTATTATAATTGCAACATTTGCGTCTAACATTCATCGTGTTCAGCAGATTATTGATATTGCCGAAAAAACAGGCAGAAAGGTTGCCTTATCGGGTCGTAGCCTTGAAAACGTTGTTTCAGTTGCTTCTGAGCTTGGTTATATTAAGGCATCTCCCGCAACACTTATCGGCATTGATGAAGTTAAAAAATACACAGACGACCAGCTTGTAATCGTCACAACGGGTAGTCAGGGTGAGCCAATGTCAGCCCTTTCCCGTATGGCATCAGGTAATCACCGCAAGGTTTCGGTTGGTTACAATGATTGTGTTATTATTTCCGCAAAGCCCATTCCCGGTAATGAGAAAACAGTTTACAGAGTAATAAACGATTTGTTAAAGCTTGGTGCAACTGTTGTATATGAGAAAATGTACGATGTTCACGTTTCCGGTCACGCTTGTCAGGAAGAGCTTAAACTGATGCTTTCTCTTGTGAAACCTAAATATTTTATTCCGGTTCACGGTGAACAGAAGCACCTTCGTCATCATGCTAGATTAGCGGAGAGTGTTGGTGTTCCGTCAGAAAATATTATTATTGCCGATAATGGTTATGAGATTTCTGTAAGCAACAGAAATATTGCTGTTTCAGGAACGGTTGCAAGTGGCAAGGTTTATGTTGATGGCTACGGTGTTGGTGATGTAGGTACTAGGGTTATGAAGGAACGACTTCATCTCGGTCAGGATGGTATCATCATTATTGCAGCAACTATTGATGCTGCGTCAGGTGAGCTTCTTTCGGGGCCTGAGGTTGTTTCCCGCGGTTTCGTTTATGTTAAGGAAGCTGAAAGTCTTATGAATGAAGCGGTTGTTAAATCGATGAGTATAATCGACAGCTTTCCGCCATACAGCTTTGATTTGAATGCAATGAGCACAAAGCTTCGTGATGAGATTTCTCGACTTATGTATGAACGAACAAAGCGTAGTCCTATGATTTTGCCGATTCTTATGGAAGTATAACGGTGTTTTTATGAAAGTTAAGGCTTTATTTTATCAGAATGTTGCAGGTTTTTCTGCTGCTGTTATAACCTTGGTTATGGCTGTTGTTTCATTCTTCATCGAACGTAACATTGGCTATGCACTTGGTGTTGCTTTTATTGTTATTTTGTTGATAGACATTATTTATTCTATCGTTTCAGTCAAATCAATAATCAAGTGTGTCAGCGCTGTTAATAAAACCCTCATAAACGGTGAAGGAGATGGAGTTGATTCCTTTCCTTTACCTGCGGTGATTTGTGATAAAACCGGTAACATTGTCTGGTACAATAATCAGTTTTTTGAGGATATTGTTGATAGCTACGACATCAAAAGGCTTACAATAAACGATTTCTTCGATGATTTTTCGTTTGATGAGTATTCAGATAAGCGGATATGTAATTCGTCCTTTGCGGAGAATGAATATACCGCATTTGTTACTAGTGTTAAAAATGATATGAATCCTATGCTGTGCTTCTATTTCTTTGATGATACAGCGTACAAATCGATTCAGCGTGAATTTATGGAGTCGAGACCTTTTGTGATGATGATGCTTGTGGATAACATCGAGCAATTATCAAGGTTTCTTACTGACAGCAGGTTTGCTTCGGTTCTTGGTAACATTGAGGCTATTATTGAAAACTGGCTTAAGGATGAATCTGTTGTACTCAAACGTGTAGGTAACGGTAACTATCTTGTATTCGGAGAAAAGAGGAATCTTGATGCTTTGATTGCTGATAGGTTTTCTGTGCTTAACAAGGTTCGAGAGCTTAAGTTCGATGAGCGAATGCTTGAAGCCACCTTGTCTGTAGGTGTTGGTACAGGTGAGTCTGTGCAGGAGTGTGAATCCAGGGCTAAAAAATCCCTTGAAATGGCACTTAGCCGTGGTGGTGATCAGGCGGCGGTTTATAATGAGGACGGCTACATATATTTTGGCGGTGTGACAAATAAAACCAATGAAAGCTCAAGGGTATCACCACGACAGACCTCGGCTAATATCTCAAACCTGATAAAGAAGCATAAAAGAGCTATTATACTCGGCCACAAATACTCTGATTATGATGCTATTGGTGCTGCAATGGGTATGTGCTTTTATGCTAAGTGTTTGGGGCTTGAGGCAAATGTTGTTGTCGACGGCAGAACAACTCTTGCGTCACCCTTGGTTGCTTATGCGGTGGAAAACGGCTTCGACTGCTTTATAACACCATCCAAGGCAGCTGATTTGACTGATGACGACACAGTAGTTATTGTTGTTGACACTCAGAGGAAAATGTTGCTTGATTCTTCGGATGTATATGACCTTGCAGGTTCCATGGTGGTTATTGACCATCACAGGCGCTCTGATGATTATTTGTCGGATGCTGACATACTTTACAGCTCTCCCACTTCATCATCTGCGTGTGAGCTTGTTGCGGAATTGATACAGTATTCATCCATACAGGATGTTTTACCGATGCATATTGCAACAGCACTTCTTGCGGGTATTGTACTTGATACCAAGGATTTCGTTTTGAGAACCTCGCAAAGAACCTTCGAGGCTGCAGGTTTTCTTAAGGATTACGGTGCAGATACAATCAAGGTTCGTCGTTTGTTTTCTATCAATCCCGAAATGGCTACAGTCAAAAATGAAATCATTGCTAACAGTAAAATGCATTCAGGCTTTATCGTCGGCAGTACAAGCAGTGATTCAAAAAATATCAGAATCATCACATCGAATGCGGCGGATGATATGCTTAATATCGATGGTGTACGAGCATCGTTTGTTGTTTATAAACACGGTGTTGGTAAATATCAGGTTTCTGCCCGTTCTTTGGGTGATGAAAATGTTCAGGTTATTATGGAATATCTCGGTGGTGGCGGTCACAGCACAATGGCAGCAGCGCAGATAAAGGCGTCAAGTATGGATAATGCTTGTGAAAAGGTTGTTATCGCTATAAACGAGTATTTAAATCATAAATAAAATCAATCCAACGGAGGTACATATAAATGGATGTTTTGTTAAAAAGTGATGTAAAAGGTTTGGGCAAGAAGGGGGAAAAGGTATCGGTTTCCGAGGGCTATGCTCGTAACTTCTTGTTCCCTCGCGGTCTTGCCGCAGAGATGAATGCTCAGCTTATGTCAGAGCTTAAAAACAAAGAATCATCAGAAAAATTTAAAGCAGACGAAGAGTTGAAGGCTGCAAAAGGCTTTGCAGAGAAAATCACAGGTAAAACTGTTGTTTTAAAGGCAAAGGGCGGCGCAAACGGCAAGCTTTTTGGTTCTATTACTGCCAAAGAAATCGCAGCAAAGATTTCAACAGAATTTGGTGTTAAGGTTGATAAGCGCAAAATCACAGTTGATGACATCAAAACATTTGGCACATACAATACACAAGTTAGACTTCATCCTCAGGTTACTGCCGATTTCAAGGTGCAGGTTGTTGAGGAGTAATTGAGAAAGGAATTTTGATATGGCTGACAAGAATATTTTATCGGCATTTGAAAATATCGATAATTTGCCATATAGTCTTGAGACAGAACAAGCCGTTCTTGGCTCAATTCTCATTAACCCTGAGTGTGTAAGCATTGTTTTATCACATATTAAACCCGATTACTTCTATATTCCTCGTCATAAGGCTATTATGGAAGCAATCGTTGTGCTGGATACATTAGGTTCAAGGATTGATGCTCTTACTGTTCTTGATAAACTTAATTCTGACGATTCGTTTGATATGGAAACAGGTAAAAATTACCTTTTCCAGCTTGCCCAGATAGTTCCATCTGCTGCAAATGTGGAGAACTATTGTAAGATTGTAAAGGAAAAATATTTCCTTCGTTCTCTTATTACTATTTCAAAGGAAACAATCGAGGCGGCTACTGACGGCAGTTCCGAGGCGGATAAAATCCTCGATTCGGCAGAACAGAAGATATATGACATCAGAAAAGGTAAGTCCACAGGCTCATTGCAAAGGCTTAGTGATGTTATTTCATCCGAGGTTTATCCTACGCTTGTTAACATCACATCTGAAAATGCAGAGGAATTCAAGGGTATTCCTATGGGCTTTTCCAAGATTGATGAGATTACCTCAGGCTTACATCGTTCTGACCTTATAATTATTGGTGCTCGTCCTGCTATGGGTAAGACTAGCTTTGCGCTTAATATTGCCCGTAATGTTGCAATGACAGGCAAGAAGGTTGTATTCTTCTCACTTGAGATGTCAAATGAGCAGCTTGCATCCCGTGTTCTTTCAACTGAAGCTCGTGTAGAGTCAAACAAACTTCGTTCGGGCGACATTTCACCCGATGAATGGGTGCGACTTGCTCAGGCTACGGACAGGCTCACAAAGTGCAATCTTTATTTTGATGACACAGCATCAATTACCGTACCTGAGATAAAATCTAAAATCAAACGAGCACGAGATGTTGAGTGTATTGTTATTGACTATCTCGGTCTTATGGAATCTGCTAAGAAGTCTGATAGCCGTGTGCAGGAAATTACTGAAATCACTCGAAGCCTTAAGATGCTTGCAAAGGATATGAAGATTCCCGTTATTTGCTGTTGTCAGCTTTCCCGTGGACCGGAGAAGAATGGTAAATCATCAAACAGACCTATGCTTTCAGACTTGCGAGATTCAGGTTCTATCGAGCAGGATGCAGATATTGTTATGATGCTTTATCGTGAAGGTTACTACAAAAACAGTCAACAGAATGCTGATGAAATTGATATGACAAAGGCTGATGTTGACGTTGCAAAGAACCGTCACGGTCAGACAGAGCGTATTACCCTTCATTGGGATGCACAGTATACACTCTTCTCAACACTGGAGTATAGAGATGAAAACTAACACTCTAACTGTTAAGAATAAGGTTTTGTCTGCTTTTACTGATTACTCTATGACAAACGGTGTTTCTCACATTGTTGTGGGGCTTTCGGGCGGAGCAGATTCACTTTGTTTGTTGCATTTGCTGAACAGTATTAAGGATGATTATGGTTTTTCTTTATCGGCCGCCCATGTCAACCACGGAATTCGCGGTGATGAAGCCGTAAGTGATGCGGAATTTTGCCGTGCATTTTGCAGTGATTTGGGTATTGATTTTAATTTGCTTGAAATCGACTGTGTTTCACTTGCAAAAGAAAAGGGTATGACCGTGGAAGAATGCGGCAGAAAAGCAAGGTACGATTTTTTCAATGAATTGTGTAAGGATAGTACATATAGAATTGCAACTGCCCATAATGCAAATGATAATGCAGAAACCCTTCTTTTCAACCTTGCAAGGGGAACGGGGCTTAAAGGCGCTTCGGGTATCCCAAGGGTCAGGGATAGTATTATTAGACCACTTATTTACTGTACCCGTGATGAAATCGAAGGCTACTGTCGAGAAAATGAGCTTGAATTTGTGACAGATAGCACAAATTTGTGCGACGATTATACGCGTAATAAGATAAGGCACAATGCTTTACCTGTGCTTACGGACGTAAATTCGGGTGCGATAAGGAATATTACTTCGTTTACTGAAAACGTTGCAGACGTGTGTGATTTTATGAAGCAGACTACCGAATCAGCTGTTTTAAAGGCTGATATAGGTAACGGCTATTATGATACAGATATACTTTTGAAGCTTCACAAAGCAGTTCAGAGTGAATGTATTATTTCCTTGTTTAGTAAAATCAGTGATGAAGCCCTCGACCGACAAAAGGTGAGTGCAGTTATTGATTTATTAAAAAACAAAGGCAGAATTCAGATTTATGGCAATGTTTATGCCGAGTGCATAAAAAACAAATTCAGATTTTATTGTAACAATAATTCATCAAGTGATAACGCTGTTTTAATTGACCTTGATGATATTAAAAGTGTTTCCTTTAACGGCTATACACTACGATTTGATAAACACGGAAATTGTTTAAAAAAAGTTAATAAAAACATATTGGATAATCTGATTGACTGTGATAAAATTGTTGGTAATTTGTGGTTAAGAACACGTGGTGAGGGTGATAAATTCACTCTTCATAATCGCAAAGTTACAAAAACACTTAAGAAATTGTTTAATGAGCTTGCAATTCCCGTTGAAAAACGTGATATAATCCCTGTTTTGTGTGATGATGAGGGTGTTGTATGGATTTATTCAATAGGAACTGACAGTCGTTGCAGAATAAACAATAATTCAAGTAATATAATTTTCATTGGGGGAGAAACTAATGATTAATGATATTGAAAAGGTTCTCATAAGTGAAGAGGAGCTTTCTGCAATCGTGAAAGATATTGGTAACCGCATATCAGAGGATTATAAGGATAAGGATTTGCTCCTTGTAAGCATTCTCAAAGGCTCTGTTATTTTTATGGCAGACCTTATGCGTGCCATTACAATTCCTTGCAACATTGATTTTATGGCGGTTTCAAGCTATGGTTCAGGCGCTAAAACATCCGGTGTTGTTAAGATTATAAAGGATCTTGATAAGTCCATTGAGGGCAAGGATTTGCTGATTGTTGAAGATATTCTCGATAGTGGCAGAACACTTAGCTACATAAGAGAGATTCTTATGGCACGTAATCCTGCCAGCATCAGAATCTGCACTCTTTTTGATAAACCTGACAGACGTGAGGTCGATTTGTTTGCCGATTATATCGGAACAAAGGTTCCCAACGAATTTATTGTGGGTTACGGTCTCGATTATGACGAGTATTACAGAAATTTACCTTATATTGGTGCGCTCAAGCGTTCTGTGTATGAGGATTGATTTATAATTATTTTTCCGAAATGAGGTGAGCTGTTATTAAAGGCAGCGAAAAAATCAAAGCGGTTTTACCCTACTTATTGATACCGCTTATTATGGCAGGAATTTTTGCATTATCATCAAAGGATCCCGCTAAAAACACAAAACTTGAATATTATCAGGTTGTAGAATATTTTGATAATGCTCAGGTTACGGCGTATGAGCTTAATATCGGTACAGGCGCATTGAAAATGGAGCTTGCAGATGGTACATCTGTTAAATATACAGTTCCTAATGTCAGCTTATTTGTTGAGGATGTTCACGACAGTGTGGTTGAATATAACCGTGCAAATTCTGACAAAGCAATTAAATATAACTACGTTTCAGGCGCATCCTACGATATTTGGGTACAGTTGATACCTACGGTTCTTATGGTTGTGTTGCTAGTTGTCCTCGGTGTAATGTTCTTTAAGAAGATGAATGGTAGTATTACATCCGAAAACAACAGAGCAATGAACTTCGGTAAGGCAAAAGTGAAGTTTGGTAAGGATGAAAAGCGTAAAACAACCTTTAAGCAGGTTGCAGGTGCCGACGAGGAAAAGGATGAATTACAGGAAATCGTTGAATTCCTCAAAGACCCCAAAAAGTTTACTGAGCTTGGTGCACGTATACCCAAGGGTGTTCTTCTTGTAGGACCTCCCGGTACAGGTAAGACTTTGCTTGCCCGTGCGGTAGCAGGTGAGGCGGATGTACCATTCTTCTCAATTTCGGGTTCTGATTTCGTTGAGATGTATGTTGGTGTTGGTGCTTCACGTGTCCGTGACCTTTTTGACCAGGCAAAGAAGAATTCACCCGCAATCATTTTTATCGATGAAATTGATGCAGTAGGTCGTCACAGAGGCGCAGGTATGGGCGGCGGTCACGATGAACGTGAACAGACCCTTAACCAGTTGCTTGTTGAGATGGATGGCTTCGGTAATAACGAGGGTATCATCATTATTGCAGCAACTAACAGACCTGATATTCTTGACCCTGCACTTCTCAGACCGGGTAGATTTGACCGTCAGGTTACTGTCGGCAGACCTGACCTTAAGGGTAGACAGGAAATTCTTCAGGTACACGCTAAAAACAAGCCCCTTGCACCTGATGTTGACCTTAAGAGCGTTGCACATGCAACAGTTGGTTTCGTTGGTGCAGACCTCGAAAACCTTATGAATGAGGCGGCATTACTTGCTGCAAAGCGCAACAAAAAGGCAATCACTATGACAGAGATTGACGAAGCAACCATAAAGGTTGAGGTTGGTGCTGAAAAGAAGTCGCGTAAATATACCGAAAAGGACAAAAAAATCACCGCTTATCACGAGGCAGGTCACGCTGTTTCTGCATATTATCTTGATAACAGTGAGCCTGTTTATGAGATTTCTATCATTCCTCGCGGTATGGCGGGTGGTTACACTCTTTACAGACCTGATGAGGATTCATCACATATGCTTAAATCAACAATGCTTGACCGTATCGTTACAGGTATGGGCGGCAGAGTTGCCGAGAAAATCACATTCGGTGATATTTCAACAGGTGCTTCACAGGATATTTCACATTCATCAGAAATTGCCCGTGCTATGGTTACAAAGTATGGTATGAGTGAAAAGCTGGGTCCTGTACTTTACGGTAAGGACACAGACGAGGTTTTCCTTGGTATGGATTACTCACACTCCAAGAACTACTCTGAAACCTACGCAACACAGATTGATGATGAAATCAAGCGTATTATGACAGAGTGCTTCGATAAATGTGAAAAGATTCTCACAGACCATAACGATAAGCTTGTGCTTATTGCAGAAACACTTATCGAAAACGAGAAAATCTCCGGTGAACGCTTTATGCAGTTGATGGATGAAAACTATGACCCTGCAAATGACGTTGAGGAAATTGCTGAAGTAGCTGAAGTTACCGAAACAACCGTTGAGGTTGCAGAAGAAGTTATTGAAAAATCCGCAACAGAAGCTGTTGAGGAAACAACAGAAGAATAAAAAACAAGCCTTAAGGAAATCAATCCTTAAGGCTTTTTCTTATTCAAAATATCTGTATATTTCTTTGTAATCCTCGATGAAATAATCACAAAGGCTCTTTATAGTTTCGGGGTCTGCTTTTTCGGAAACATCTTTTATGCCCACGATGTTATAGCCGGCTTTGTTTGCAGTTTCGATGGCGTATAGTGCATCTTCGAAAACGAAGGTATCTTCTTTTGGTGTACCAAGGTGTTCAAGTGCTACGTCGTAAATTACAGAGGTATTTTTACCTGCGCCAACGCCGTTGCAGGTGTATATTTCACTGAAATAGTGGAGAAGACCGTTTCTTTCAAGCGCCTTTTCAACCATATATTTATCGGTTGCAGTTGCAACACACATTTTAACACCACGGTTTTTAAGGAATTCTAAAAACTCGTGAACTTCGGGTTTCTTTAAAACATCGTTGAAGTAAAAGCCCTCAACAAGACTGTTTATATCCGCTACAATACCCTCAATTGTGGCGGTATTGTCAAAGTGCTTTATGTAATATTCAGCAGCCTCCATAAGGCTCATCTGTGTGAACTGCTCATCTGTTCCTGCAGGAACCTGAATATTCTTGTTTTCAAGGAATTTGTAGCCGATTTCACTCCATATAAACATTGAGTCGAGTATTGTGCCGTCAAGGTCAAAGATTGCACCCTTGATGTTTCTGATATCTGCCATATTAACCTCCGATTTTATAGCTTCCTGTTTGTGATTGCCATATTATATATAGTGTTCCGTCTGTAACGCTGACAGTTGCTTCGTTTCCTGTGAATTCATTACTTACACCTAAGGGGAAGGCTGCTGATAAAGTGTGGTTTGTAAGAGAGTACAGTAACCCTGTTTCAGTAACACCCTTTGATACGTCAGATTGTGAAAGTACGGATATTGTTCCTTTGCAATCCGGGGTGAAGCTGATTGATGTGTTTTTGATAATTGTTGAATAGGTGTCATCATCAACAAGCACACCATTGCCACCATTATCAACAATATATAATATTGTCTGTAAGCTGGCTATTGTCTGGTCAAGTCTGCCGCCAACACAACCATAGATTATAAAATCACGATAACCGTTATTGAAGCCCACATCTACTGCAAGTATGGTGTCGGTTTCATTTTTCATAACAGGGTGCTTTATGATGTTTGAACCCTCGGGGATATAACCCAATGAATCAAAATCTCCAACTATGAAATTCGGTGTGAGATTGAATTTCTGCGCGTTGAGCAAACCTTTATCTGCAGCAATAATTAAATCGCTGTCATCAATAATATGATTTAATTTTTCAACAGGCATTGAGCCAAAAATGTAGCATTTATTCATATTATCACCTAAAAAAACGCTGCATATTACAGCGTTTTCTCGTTATCAGAATATTCCGTAAGTTATAAGGGACATTATAAGTCCTGCAATAAACACACCAAGTGCAATAATCGGTAAGCACTTTTTCATTCTTAGGTCCATAAGTGCAGCAATAAGAGCGCCTGTCCATCCACCTGTACCGGGTAGGGGAATAGCAACGAATAAAAGCAAGCCCCACTCCTGATATTTGATAATGGAAGCTTTCTTTTTGTCTGCTCTGGCTTCCATTTTGTCAACGATTTTGCCCAAGGGTCCAATCTTACGCATAATCTTGAAAATCTTGCGGATAAAGAGAAGGATAAAGGGGATGGGAATCATATTACCGAGATAGCACAGTAAAAATGCAGGTATAAAGTCAACTCCGAGTGCAAGCGCGGCTATCATACCGCCTCTGATTTCAAGAACGGGAAAAAGGGAAATCAAAAAGGGGATAAGCTCTGTAGGGATATTATTCGATTCAAGAAATGCTGTAAACGCATTAACAATACTCTCTACCATTACAATCCTCTCAATCTAAATAGTGATTTTCCATAAGGAATTCGTTAGCGTCCTTGAGAATGGTTTTGTCATTATCAAACTTAAGACAGTTATATGCGCCTTCAAAGGGCAACCAGATGTAATCCTCGATTTCCTCGGGCTGAATTCGTGTCTGCTCGTCCTTGGTTGTGCCAACGAAAATATGAACAGTTTTTTGGATCTTGTTCTGGATTGTATACTGTGATTTGCTGACAAATCCGGGGAAAATGTCAAGGTGAATACCTGTTTCCTCAAGAACCTCGCGCTTTGCGGTTTGCTCCAAGGTTTCACCATCTTCCACGTGACCCTTCGGAAAACTCCAATTTGAACTACGTCTGTTTTTGATAAGCAAGTATCTTACAGTATCACCAATGTGTCTGAAAATAACTGCGCCGCATGATTTT
>JAZRFZ010000162.1:0-3046 GCA_045643925.1 Acutalibacteraceae bacterium
TTACCGATATTAAAGCCAAGGGGTCTTTCCATATTAGTGATTACTGCTGATGTGTTTCTTCCGCAGTTGTTACCGATTTTAACCATCTCACGGGCAAGTGCTTCGGCATCCTCAGGGGTTTTCATAAATGCCCCCGAACCGAATTTAACGTCGAGGACTATAGTGTGTGAACCCGCCGCCAACTTCTTGGACATAATGCTTGATGCAATAAGGGGAATACTGTCAACAGTTGCAGTTACGTCCCTGAGTGCATATAGCTTTTTGTCTGCGGGGGTAAGGTTGCCTGTCTGTCCCACAACTGCCACACCGATTTTTTCAACCTGTGCAAAAAATTCTTCGGGTGTAAGGGCTGTGTTAAAGCCCTCAACAGACTCTAATTTATCAATAGTACCGCCTGTGTGACCCAAACCTCTGCCGCTCATTTTTGCCATAACGCAACCAAGTGATGACACGATAGGTGCAACAATAAGAGTTGTTTTGTCACCTACACCGCCTGTGCTGTGCTTGTCAACGGTGTCTTTCCCGAAACGGCTCAGGTCAACGGTGTCACCCGAGTTTGCCATTGCCATTGTAAGGTCGGCAGTTTCCTTCTCGTTCATACCAACATAGAAAATAGCCATACAAAGGGCAGATGCCTGATAATCAGGAATGGTGCCGTCAACATAGCCTTTTATGAAAAATTCGATTTCGGCAGTAGTCAGCTCACCGCCGTCGCGTTTTTTCTTGATAATATCGTAAACTCTCATTATTTCACATCCTTCGGTGAGAATGATATGGGTAAAAGCTCACTTAAGGTTATTGTTTTATATTCCGCTTCATTTATACCCAGTATTATTTTAAAATCGTCGTCGCAAAATTCACGCATTACCTGACGGCAAACTCCACAAGGGGCAAAAATTCCGTCAATCTTGCTGTTTTTACCGCCAACAACCGCTATGGCAGAGAACTCTGTTTCACCCTCGGAGATTGCTTTGAATATGGCAACTCTCTCTGCACACACTGTGGGTGAAAATGCGGCATTTTCAATATTGGTACCTGTAAAAACCTTGCCGCTTTTTGTAAGCAAAGCCGCACCTACCTTGCAGTTGGAATAGGGTGAGTAGGATTTCTGCATAGAATCAATGGCTTGGGTTAATAAGTTTAATTCTGTCATAAGATTACCCTTTCAAAAGGCTTTCTACTGTTTCTGCAATGTAGTCAAAGCCGTGAATTGTTTTATGGTTTTCAGGGACAATACCTTTGCCGTAAAGTAAATAGGGCGTACATTCTCTTGTGTGGTCAGTACCCTTGAATTCGGGGTCACAGCCGTGGTCTGCGGTGATTATGATAGCATCGGTGGACTCCATATTCTTGATGAAATCACCTAACCAACTATCAAATTCGGTGATTGCCCTTGCATAACCATCACGGTCACGCCTGTGGCCGTAAACCATATCGAAATCAACAAGGTTTATAAAGCAAAGTCCATTAAAGTCGAGCTTCTGATACTCGCTTGTTTTTGCCATACCGTCAGCGTTGTTTTCTGTGTAAATATATTCTGTAATGCCTTGATTTGCGAAAATATCATTGATTTTTCCCACGCCAATAACATCAAAGCCATCTGCCTTTAAACGGTCGAGCATAGTGTCAGTTGGGGGAGTGAGTGAAAAATCGTATCTGTTTTTCGTCCGTTTAAAGGGATATTCACCGTTAAAGGGGCGAGCAATAACTCTGCCTATACCAAGGTCACCCGTCAGCATCTGTCGGGCAATTCGGCAGTATTCGTATAAGGGTTCTGTGGGTACAACATCCTCGTGGGCGGCTATTTGAAAAACACTGTCTGCGGAGGTGTAGCATATAAGTGCCCCTGTTTTAAGGTGCTCCTTGCCGTAGTCCTTTATAACCGCTGTGCCCGAATATGCTTTGTTGCAGATAACAGGCCTGCCTGTGGCTTTGCTGAAATTGTCAATAAAGCTCTGGGGAAAGCCGTCGGGGAATGTGGGCAAGGGCTTTTCTGATACAACACCTGCAATCTCCCAATGGCCGATTGTGGTGTCCTTGCCCTTGGACTTTTCTTGAAGTCTTGCAACCTGTGAGCGCAATTCACCCTCACCCAAAAACTCTGCTCCGTCAATGTGTGAAAAACCAAGGCTGAGAAGATTAGGGATATTAAAATATGGTGATTGTGACACGGATTTTAATGTGTTACAGCCCTTGTCACCGAAGTCACCGCTGTCGGGTGCTTCACCAATGCCGAAGCTGTCAAGGACTATAAGAAAAATTCGTTTAATATGGTTCATTATAAATTGACCGCCGTTTCAAGTGAAAGTTTCATCATATCGGTAAATGAGTTTTGTCTTAACTCCGAGGAGAGTGCTTCTCCTGTGAGTAGGTGGTCGGAAACCGTCAGGATTGCAAGGGCAGACTTACCGGCTCTTGCGGCGTTCATATAAAGTGCAGCGGCTTCCATTTCTACGCCGAGAACCCCCATTTTACCCCAAAGAGCGGCAGGTGTTTCATCTTGCGAAAGTCCTGTCATATCACCATAAAATACGTCCGAGGAAAGCACGTTGCCTACGGTGAAGGGAAGATTCATTTCCTCTGCCTTGCTTACTGCGGTGCTGAGAAGTCTGTAGTCTGCAATGGGTGCAAATGTACCCGGCAGACGGAAGCTGTGAGCGTAATTGGAGTCGGTACAAGCACCCTGCGCAATAATAATATCGCGGACATTTACCTTTTGACCCATACCACCTGCAGAGCCAACACGTATAATGTTTACTACATCAAAGAAGTTGAAAAGCTCATAACTGTAAATGCCTATTGAGGGCATACCCATACCCGATGCCATAACTGAAACGGGCACACCCTTGTAGGAGCCTGTGTAGCCCTGAATACCGCGGACATTGTTTACAAGTCGGGGGGAGTCAAGGAAGCTTTCTGCTATGAATTTTGCCCTTAAGGGGTCACCGGGCATAAGCACGGTTTTTGCAAAATCCTCAGGGGTAGCGTTAATGTGTGGGGTAGGATAATTTGACATAAAATCACCTCATAACAGGTATGTTAAAGT
>JAZRFZ010000163.1:0-4277 GCA_045643925.1 Acutalibacteraceae bacterium
TTACCCTCAAGGGGCAAGATTGACTGTGTTGCCTCCTGAGCTTTATAGAAAGCCTCACCATATGACGGTGAAAGACCGAGAACCTCACCTGTGGAACGCATTTCCGGACCTAAAACAGGGTCAACCTCCTGGAACATATTAAAGGGGAAAACTGCTTCCTTGACACCATAATAAGGAATTTCTCTGTCCTTAAGTGCAGGAACGGGTGAAGGTCTGCCTGTAAGCTCTGCGGTGATAATTTCGGTGGCAATGGGCACCATACGAACATTACAAACCTTTGAAACAAGGGGTACTGTACGAGATGCTCTGGGGTTTGCTTCAAGAACATAAACCTTGCCGTCCTCAATAGCATACTGCATATTCATAAGACCCTTAACGTGCATTTCCTCGGCAATCTTACGTGTATATTCCTTGATTGTAGCAACGTTTTCCTCGGAAATATGCTTTGAGGGAATGATACAAGCGGAGTCACCTGAGTGAACACCTGCAAGCTCAATATGCTCCATAACTGCAGGAACATAAGCGTGTGTGCCGTCACTGATAGCGTCAGCCTCGCACTCCATGGCGTGATTAAGGAAACGGTCAATAAGAATTGGTCTGTCGGGAGTTACACCAACAGCGGCATTCATATAGCCGACCATACTCTCGTCGTCATAAACAACTTCCATTCCCCTGCCGCCGAGAACGTAAGAAGGTCTTACCATAACGGGATAGCCGATTTTTGCAGCAATCTCAAGCGCTTCCTCAACATTGACAGCCATACCTGATTCGGGCATAGGAATTTCTAATTTATCCATCATCTCGCGGAACAAATCTCTGTCCTCTGCAAGGTCGATAACTGAGGGCGGTGTGCCGAGAATCTTAACACCGTTCTTTTCAAGGTCAGATGCAAGGTTCAAGGGAGTCTGTCCGCCGAACTGAGCAATTACGCCAACAGGCTTTTCTTTGTTATAAATACTGAGAACATCCTCAAGTGTAAGTGGCTCAAAGTAGAGCTTATCAGATGTATCATAGTCAGTTGAAACTGTTTCGGGGTTACAGTTTACAATAATTGTTTCAAACCCTAATTTTTTGAGAGCAAGTGAAGCGTGAACACAACAATAGTCGAATTCAATACCCTGACCGATTCTGTTGGGACCGCCACCAAGAATCATAATCTTGGGCTTATCCTCTTTAATAGGATTCTTGTCCTCGCCATTATATGTTGAGTAGAAATATTCATTAGACTCTGTACCGCTAACATGAACACCTTCCCACTGTTCTTCAACACCGAGGGCAATTCTGCGGTTACGTACGTCGTCCTCGGGAATACCGAGAATGATACTGAGGTATTTATCGGAGAAGCCGTTCTTCTTAGCTGAAATGAGTGCTTCGTCTGAGGGAAGTGAACCGTAGCACTCCTTGAGTGCTTCCTCTTCCTCAACAAGTTCCTTCATCTGCTCAATGAAATAAGTTTTAACAGCAGTAATGTTGTGAATTTCATCAACTGTTGCACCCTTACGGAGTGCTTCGTACATAATGAAATGGCGTTCACTTGAGGGTGTACCCAACATATTGAGAAGCTGTTCCTTTGAAAGCTCTGCAAAGTTCTTTGCTCCACCAAGACCGTATCTGCCTGTTTCAAGGCTTCTGATAGCCTTCTGGAAGGCCTCTTTGTAGGTCTTACCGATGCTCATAACCTCGCCAACGGCACGCATCTGTGTGCCGAGCTTGTCCTGAACTGCTTTGAACTTTTCGAATGCCCAACGAGCAAATTTAATAACGATATAGTCACCATTGGGAACGTATTTATCAAGTGTACCGAACTTACCGCAGGGAATGTCCTTAAGTGTAAGACCGCAGGCAAGCATTGCAGAAACAAGGGCAATGGGGAAGCCTGTTGCCTTTGAAGCGAGAGCACTTGAACGTGATGTTCGGGGATTGATTTCGATAACGATAATTCTGTCTGTTTTGGGGTCATGCGCAAACTGAACGTTAGTACCACCGATAACCTGAACAGACTCAACAATCTTGAATGCCTGTTCCTTAAGTCGAGCTTGACACTCCTCAGAAATAGTAAGCATAGGAGCAGAACAGAATGAGTCACCTGTATGAACACCAAGTGGGTCAATATTTTCAATAAAGCATACTGCAATCATATTGTTGTCCTTATCGCGGACAACCTCAACCTCAAGCTCTTCCCAACCGAGGATTGATTCCTCAACGAGAACCTGACCAACAAGAGATGCCTGAAGACCACGTGAGCAAACGGTTTTAAGCTCTTCTTTATTGTAAACAAGGCCGCCACCTACACCGCCCATTGTGTAAGCAGGACGGAGAACAACGGGATAACCTAAACCGTCAGCAATACGAAGTGCATCCTCAACAGAATATGCAACCTCACTACGAGCCATTTCGATACCGAGTTCATCCATTGTCTTTTTGAACTCAACTCTATCCTCACCGCGCTCAATAGCATCTACCTGAACACCGATAACCTCAACGTTGTACTTTTCGAGCACACCTGCCTTGTTAAGCTCTGCGCAGAGGTTAAGACCCGACTGACCGCCAAGGTTTGGCAGAAGTGCATCGGGACGCTCCTTCGCAATAATCTGTTCAAGACGCTCAACGTTAAGAGGCTCAATATATGTTACATCGGCAGTCTCAGGGTCGGTCATAATTGTTGCAGGGTTTGAGTTAACAAGCACGATTTCATAACCAAGGTTGCGAAGGGCTTTACAAGCCTGTGTGCCTGAGTAGTCAAACTCACAAGCCTGACCGATAATGATGGGTCCTGAGCCGATAATCAGAATCTTGTGAATGTCTGTTCTTTTGGACATAAATTACACTTCCTAAAACAAATTTTCTAACTGTAAATTTTACCACATAGATTATACGTAGTCAATAAATTTTATAACAAGTTCACACTTATCTCCGAATCAATTTTCATTTCATCGGGCAAAACAAAACAGTCGAGTGCAAGAATCTTTACTTCCACTTGTTGTGCACGGAGCAAGACTTCTGCAAACTCGGGATGCCTTCCCCTGTTTGGTCTGAATTCGGAAACACCCTTCATCTGCACAACAAAGACAATATAGCTTTCGTACCCCATTTCTAGAGCTTTTATAAGCTCTTCAATATGCTTAACGCCTCTTTCAGTGGGAGCATCGGGAAAGCTTACTATTCCGTCATTTTCAAGGGTCACACCCTTGACCTCAACAAAGGCCTTACGTTCTTTGTCCTCAACGAAAAAATCAAAGCGGGATTTACCGAAGGTGTATTCGCGACGAAAAACGGCACTATCTGAAAAAAGTCCGCTTTCAGGTAACCACTCTGCCACAACATCGTTGGGAATCTGTGAATCCATATTTATGAGAAGAACGCCCCTGTCAGTAACCTTTTCGACGGCAATGAGGTCATATTTAGTTTTACGTGCAGGATTATCAGACACGCTAAGATACACCTTTGCTCCATCAACAAGGAGTTCCTTGCATCTGCCTGTATTCTTAACATGTACAGTCTGTTCCGCACCATCCACAATTACATTTGCAATAAATCTGTTAGGGCGCGATACAAACACGCCCTCAACTATTTTCTTATACTTCATATCAGCTTAATAAAACGTCGGAAACAAGCATCAGACAAAAGCCGAGAAGCAAAGCATAGGTTGCACCTCGTTCATTGCCGTGAGCGTGAGTTTCGGGGATGATTTCGTCACTTGTAACATAGAGCATTGTACCGCCTGCAAAGGCAAGTGCAAAGGGAAGAATAAATGATGCTACACTGACCGCAAAATAACCGAGCAACGTACCTGCTACCTCAACGAGACCTGTCATCATAGCAATGACAAAGGTACGACGGGGCGAAACACCTGCAGAAAGCATAGGCCCGATAATAACCATACCCTCGGGAATATTCTGAAGTGCGATACCACCGGCAATCAGCAGTGCATCTGTTGTATTACCCGAACCAAAGCCAACGCCTGCTGCAATACCCTCGGGCAGGTTATGGATAGCAATAGCCATAACAAAAAGAAGAATCTTGTTCAGATTATTGTTATTCTTATGCTCCTCGGAGTCTGCACCCGCTATTTTGTGCATATGAGGAACTAATTTATCAAGCATATTGAGGGCAAGTGCACCTGCGAAAATCCCCACAACAGTTATTATGATACCGTATCTACCACCATATTCCAAGGACGGAAGTATAAGTCCCAAAACTGCCGCCGCAAGCATAACACCCGCCGCAAAGGAAAGAACAATATCACTGAATTTGTGAGATATTTTTTTGAAAATAAA
>JAZRFZ010000164.1:0-2842 GCA_045643925.1 Acutalibacteraceae bacterium
CCTTGTTGCGGTCAACAAGGTTTTTTGCAAGGCTTTCTGCAAGAGGGGAGTCAAGATTTATCTGTTGTAATTTGTGCAGTAAATATGCACAGTCGGACACGTTGTTGTCAATGGTTTCAAGGGTTGCGCCACGCTCCCAACTGTCGGCACAATAATGCTCAACGTCAAGCTGAATACCAATAAGTGTGAATAACTGCTCTGCGAGAGAATCCAATTCCGAACGCAATTCCTTTAGGTTGTTGTCATAGTCTGTCTTGAGTACGTTTATTGCCTCTGCTATGCAGGATTTTTCAATTAAATACTTCGCTTTTTTTACCAGGTTGTTTTCAAACACGCGGCGCATTTTAACAAGCTTATCGCAACAACCGCGGAAATACAACAACATAAATCTCCAGTTTGTAGAGAGTGTGGGATAGTCGTTTTTCAACTGACACAGGTTAGCGTATGCAAAGTCAATACAGGGGTTTTCAACAGGGTCACCCTGCCAACTTTTTTCCAGCAAGAATATGGTATCTGCAATTTTCTCTTCATCTGTGCCGTACATATAAAGTCGGGCGTAATCAAAAAGAATTTCGCGCAAATCTGCATCGGGATTCCAGTCAAGGGCAGACCATACAGCCTTATTCACGTCGTCGTGCACACCCTCGCAATAGCTGACACCACCGATTGTGTAGGGGGCGAAAATTCTGTGGAGTTTTCGCAGTTCAGTGGGTCGGGGATTTACGCTCTCGCGGGAGAGGGTGGAAGCAAAGGCAAAGTGCCAATCATCCTGCAGGAAATTTACAGGATATTCACAACGAAGATTGTGGGTTATATCGGGATAAAAACGCAAGGGGTAGCAGGAGGGTGTTTTTGCCCTCAATTCGTGAATCGGGTAAGCGTGGTTGGGTCCCATTATAATAGCATCAATTTCCTTAGGTGTGTCCTTGATGCTGTCCATAAACACCTTGCCCCAATCAGGCATTGAATGAGGTGCCTGTGCCGAGGGCTGAAGCTTTGCTTCGGGGTGAGATTTCTTAAGGACCTCGTCTATTTTCAAGCATCTTTCGATGAATTTGTCGGCAGGCATTTCACCGGGGTCACCACCGGGAATGAACAGGTAATCAAGGCGCTTAAGAGTGGAATAAAGCCATTCTCTCAGCGCAAGTGCCTCTGTTTCAGTTTCATTGTCATTGTTGGCGTGCCACAAGGAAATATCAAGGTCAACTGTATCTGCAAGGCGTGTTGCTTCCTGCAGGAATTCATATTGCTCATATTTCATAATGGCATTACGGAAATTCTTGCTTGGTCTTGTGCCGTTGTGCTCACATATATTTGCACCAAATGCCATAATATCGAGATAAAAACGGAAATATTGGTCATAATCCCAAGCATCGTATGTATTGGGTGTTGTACGGTAGCCTGCCTGGTGTCCTCTTATTGGTTTCTTTGGTGAATGATAGCCGCAGATATCTGTCGTGAGTTCAATGATGCCTTCCTTGAATGTCGCTTTTCTCAAAAAGAGAGAATAGCCGAAAATCAAGCCACGAATGGTCTTTGCTCTGATGATATAAGTGCCGTCCTCATAAAGAATTTCAAAGGCATCTTTACTGTCAAAATCAGGGCAGATTTCGAGCAGGAAAGCGTGTTTGTCTGAGCATGAGCAATCGTCTGTAAAGCCGTTTTCCAACCCTGTTCGTAAGGCAATTTCATCCTTGAAAAGTGATGCTGCAAAGGCAGATACCTTGTCGGCGGAGCCAATGCTGAATTCATTGTATTTCCAAATAAAAGGTTGCTTTTCGGTCATAATAAAAACCTCACATTACATAGTAATTCAATTCTACCACACTATGCGATTTACTTCAACAAAAAGGATATTATTTTGAAAAATACTTGAAAAAAAGCAAAGGTATGATAGAATTATTCATCGTAAGAATTATAACTGAAAAATATCGGAGAATTATTTATGAATCTTTTTACACTTAAGTGGTTTGGTAAGTTTTTTACATCTTTGAGTAAATTTAATCCTCAGCTGAAAAAGGCTCAGGAAATGAAAAAAACAATGTCCTGGCAGGAATACAAGCCCTTTGTTGATGAACAGGTGAGAAACTGGCTCAACCCTATGGTTGAAATGGCAGGAGTAGAGTTTGTTGTTAAAGGACAGGAAAAAATCCCGTGCAATCAACCTGTGATATACACACCCAATCACGCAGGTGCATTTGATATACCTGCAGTAATACTGACAGCGCCTGAGGTGCCTATGTTTATGGCCAAAAAGGAGCTTTCTAAATTGCCTATGGTAAGCAAGTGGATGGATGTTGTGGACTGTGTTTTCGTTGACAGAAGCAATAAAAATACCGCCCGCTCTTCCTTGCAGGAGGCTATTGATAAAGTGAAAACAGGCAGAAGTCTTGTTATTTTCCCCGAGGGTACGCGCTCAAAGGATGGCAAACTGGGTGAGTTCCGCGGAGGTGCAATGAAGGTTGCTATGGAAACAGGTGCAGCCGTTGTACCTGTTCTTATCGAGGGTTCAAGAGAGCGACTTGAAGCAACATCAAATGTTACCTCGGGCAAGGTATACGTAACATACCTTGACCCTATTGAAACAAAGGGGCTTACTAAAGAGGATTTTTTCAAAATGCCTTCGGAGATACGCAGTCTGTTGCAGGCAGAGCTAGATAAAAAGAAAATATAATATTAAAATGGTAACAAACCTCTATTTATGGGTGCTTGTTACCATTTTTGCTTTATGACCACAATATATGCAGGGTTGACAAAAAGTACTTATAATAGTATAATTTACGCAGAGATTACAAATTGTAACTTTTGTGGAGGAGATTATGACAAAAAGATTACTTTGTGT
>JAZRFZ010000165.1:0-4445 GCA_045643925.1 Acutalibacteraceae bacterium
CAACCTTGTACCAATGACCTTTGATTTTCATACACCAGAAGTCACTGTATACTGTTTTATACTCCCCTTCTTTACCTGTGGCTATTACCTCGATACTGAGCACATCCACTCTTGAAGGAGATTCAACGTAACCGAAACTACCCTCCAAAACACCTTTAAATGTTTCGAGCTCTGCATCGTCAAGGGTACGGTTTGCAGTTATGTAATAATTGAGTTTATAATCCTCTCCGCACTTTTCCTCATAAAAATCGTTGCTCTGCTCCATTGCAAGGACTGTTTGCTTGAAGGTTTCGTCCTCACCAAAGTAACGATTGTCAGTTTTATATCGGATTATGTTGTCGTCATAAAGGGAATAGTATAAATTGCTATTAGAATTTTGAATTGATTTGACAAAATTCTTCACAACCTTTTCGGGTTTGGAGCCGACAAATGTAGCAGTAAACACCGCTGCGATTGTCAATATTGCGGATATAACAATAAGCACCTTTACACCCATCCTGAAGGACAGCCTCAGTTTAAAATCCTTTTTCTTCACAAAGCGTTGAGGTTGCTTTTTGCTGGGTGGGTCAAGCTTTGCCCCGCAATAAGCACAATTTATAAAGTTATCCGGACTTTGCTTATGACACTCTTTGCAGTACAAAACAACACCACCTTTCAGAGTGGGTAAACCGTATCCTAATCAGATTTTGGGATGGTCTTTTCCACTCATATTTCGTTAAAATACTCGCCACTCTTCAAACAAAAAGCCGTAGAAAAAATCTTTCTACGGCTAAAAGTCAAAATTATTCTGCAGCTTCGTCAGCAGCAACTTCCTCTGCCTCTGCTTCAACAACAGGCTCTTCAGGAAGGAGTGCACGGATTGAAAGGCTTACGCGCTTTCTGTCCTCATCAATTTCGGTAATCTTAACATTAACCTTTTCACCGATCTTAAGAACATCAGCAGGTTTTGCAACGTGCTTGTTAGCAATCTGTGAAATGTGGATGAGACCGTCAATACCGGGAATGATGTGTGCAAATGCACCGAAGTCTGTGAAGTTTGCAATTTCAACCTCAACCTCAGAATCAACTGCATAATTGTTCTTGAAAATCTCCCAAGGATTATCCTCGAGTTTCTTGTAACCAAGAGCAATCTGCTTCTTTTCGGGGTTAAGTGACTTGATTGTAACTTCAACTTCGTCACCAACGCTAACAACCTCTGAAGGATCTTTGATTCTGTTCCATGAAAGCTCTGAAACGTGGATCATACCGTCAACGCCACCAATGTCAACGAATGCGCCGAACTTCATAAGTGACTTAACTACGCCCTTACGAACCTCGCCCTCCTGAGCCTCTGCCCAGAACTTTTCTTCGTTAGCTTTTCTTTCTTCTTTAAGTACAGCGCGGATAGAACCAACAGCTCTTCTTCTCTGCTTGTTAACTTCGATAACCTTGAACTTAACAGTTTTCTTAACAAGGTCTTCGAGCTTGTCGCTACGGCTTGCAGTTGCAAGTGATGCAGGGATGAAAAGACGAGCGTTGTTTGAAACAACGATAACACCGCCACGGATAACTTCTGTAACTACACCTTCGAGAATGGTATCTGTTCCCTCAGCCTGTACGATTACGTCCCAAGCGGCAATAGCGTCATAGCGCTTTTTGGAAAGCATTGTAACGCCTTCCTGGTCGTTTGTTTTCATGATGATGAGGTTAAGAGTATCGCCGATTTTAAGTTCAGCTTTGGGATCTGCATTCGGGTCATTGCTGTATTCGTCACGGGGAATATAGCCTGTCTGCTTCCTGCCGATATCAACCTGAATCTCTGTGGGAGTAATATTCAATACTGTACCAACAACCTTCTGGTCGCTGTTCATATTATTGAGTGATTCCTCTAAAGCTGCTGCAAAATCAAAATCGTCAGCCACAGAGTCAAGAGCTCTTTCCTCCTCAATTATTGTGTTGTCTTTGAGAATTTCGGACATGGTTTCAAGTACCTCCTTTATAATACCGGCGGGAGTAGATGCACCCGCAGTCAGACCGATAGAGTTAAAACCGCCAAGAGTGATACCATTAAGCTCTGCGGCAGTTTCCACAAGAAACGCAGGACAATTACGCTCACAGACACTAAAGAGCTTTCGGGTGTTGGAACTGTGCCGTCCACCCACAATCACCATAGCGTCACAAGAGCGTGACAGATACTCTGCCTCGTTCTGCCGTTCTTCGGTCGCACTACATATTGTATCAAATATTTTCACATTTGTACATAGTAAATTTATTTTTTTTACACTTTTTTGCCATTCTTTTATACTAAAAGTTGTCTGAGAAACAAAAATAAGGGGTTTTTGTGACAAATGAGGATATTTCTCTATAAGAATTTCCACATCGTTGTCGTTACTTATAACATAGGACTCCCCTTTTGCACAACTTTTTATACCCTTTACCTCGGGATGATTTTCATCACCCGCAATAACGGTGGCAACCTCATCCGAGGAATTATCAAGAACGATTTTATGGATTTTTTTCACGAAGGGGCAAACCGCGTCCACAAATTCGCAACCGCTTTTTTCGACCTCTGCAAGAACCTCACGGGTGACACCATGGGTGCGAAGCACAAGTATTGTGCCCTCTGCCACTTCATCGGGAGAATCCACAACCACGACACCGCGTGATGCAAGGTCATCAATAACCTGCTGATTATGGATAATCGGACCTAAAGTAGCAACGCTTTTCCCTTCGTCGGCAAGTTTTTCAATAAGCTTTATGGCACGGTCAACGCCGAAGCAGAACCCCGCCTTTTTTGCAAGAATTACCTCTGACATCAGATGCGCTCCTTTATAACTGAGAGCATATAGTTGATTGTAGTAGGCAAATCCATTTCGGTTGAGTCAACCAATATAGCATCCTCCGCCTGTTTAAGGGGAGCAATCTCACGGTGTGAATCCTGATAGTCACGTTCCTTGATTTCTTTAAGAATCACATCATAGTCAACAGACTGACCCTTTTCAGTAAGTTCTTTGAAACGACGGTCAGCTCTTGCCTCTGCCGATGCGGTAAGGAAAAGCTTTATCTGTGCATCAGGGAGAACCACTGTGCCGATATCTCTACCGTCCATAATACAGTTATTATTCTTTGCAATATCGCGCTGAAGGTCAAAGAGGAATTCTCTGACTGTAGGTATTGCAGAAACATTTGATGCAGCCATAGATACTTCATTCTGTCTTATTGCCTCTGAAACATCCTCTTCACCGAGGAAAACTCTCTGTTCGTTGTTCACAAAGCGAAGTGACACCTTAAGACCGTCGAGTGTAGCAATAACACCCTCTGCATCCTTTGTATCAACACCGTTACGAAGTGCATTAAGACCTACTGTTCGATAAAGTGCACCCGTGTCAACATAAATATAACCCAGTTCCTTTGAAACTGTTTTTGCGATTGTGCTTTTACCTGCACCTGCAGGACCGTCAATTGCTATTTTAGTCATACTGAAAGCTCCTTTTCTGCGGCTGAATCGCCTGCAAGATAGCCCGTTGAAAATGCTATCTGGAGGTTGAATCCGCCTGTATATGCATCCACATCAATAACCTCGCCTGCAAAGTAAAGTCCTTCTACAAGCTTGCTTTCCATAGTTGATGCATTTATTTCCTTTACATTTATACCGCCTGAAGTGACAATAGCCTCTGCCACGGGGCGATAACCCTTCACGGTAAATATAAGGTGTTTTAACATATTTAAGAGAGTTTTTCTCTCGTCCTTTGTGATACTGTTTACCTTTTTGTATCTGTCTATTCCCGACTTTCCCACAACATAGTCTATCATCTTGTTGGGAAGTAAGTCTGAAAGAGAATTCTCAAAATTTCTGTTCTGATACTTTTCAAAATCTCGTAAGATTCGTTTATCAAGCGTCTGTTCGTCAAGGGCAGGTTTTAAGTCGATTTCTATACGGCAATCTTCAGGATTCTCACCCATATGACTGCTGGAAGAAAGTATCACGGGACCCGTCAGTCCGAAATGTGTGAAAAGCATTTCACCAAAGTCGGAGAATTTTTTCTTTCCCTTGGAATCAAAAACCGTCACGGAAATATTACGAAGGGAAAGTCCCATTAATTCTTTCGTACTTTCTTTTGTATCAACCGGTACAAGAGCAGGTTTTATAGGCTTTATGCTGTGACCGAGTTTTTCTGCCATAGCATACCCGTCACCTGTTGAGCCTGTAAGAGGATAGCTCTTTCCTCCCGTTGCAAGTATTACATTTTCACAAAAATATGTGGTTGTTTCAGTCTTTACGCCCTGCACTTTTCCGTCAGCTACCATAATATCGGTAACTCTGCCGTTAACTACATTAACGCCAAGTGATGCCATCTTCTGTCGAAGGGCGGAAACGATGTCTGCCGCCTTATCACTTACGGGAAAGACACGCTGACCTCTCTCCTCTTTAAGAGGTACTCCGCACTCTTCAAAGAAGTTCATCA
>JAZRFZ010000166.1:0-30899 GCA_045643925.1 Acutalibacteraceae bacterium
CCTCTTGAGGGTAAAATCCCTGCTGAGCTTAATGTGCCTCATATGGGCTGGAATGGGCTTGATTTCAAGTGTGACAGTCCTATATTCAAATATATCAACGAAGGTGACTTCGTTTACTTTGTTCACTCATTTTATGCTACGGATTGTGACGAGTCTGTTATTGCTACATCCGAATACGGTATTCCGGTTACCGCGGCGGTGGGCAAGGGCAACATTTTCGCTTGTCAGTTCCACCCCGAAAAGAGCGGTGACGTAGGTCTTAATATTTTAAGAGCATTTTGTGAGTTATAATTTACGGAAAGGTTCCCAAAAGAAAATGAAAATTTTTCCTGCAATTGATTTATATGAGGGTAAAGCGGTTCGACTTTTAAAGGGTGATTATAACGCCCTCACGGTTTACTCCGAAAACCCTATTGAAATAGCAAAGGATTTTGAAAGTCAGGGTGCAACCGAGCTTCACACAGTTGACCTTGAGGGTGCACGTGATGGCGGTACACCTAATATTGACATCATTAAAAGCTTTGTTGAAAATACAAGCCTTAATGTTGAGGTAGGTGGCGGTATCCGTTCAATGGATACTGTTAAGGCTTACCTTGATGCAGGTGTACGTCGTGTTATCCTCGGCACAGCGGCAGTAACCGACGAGGCGTTTCTTAAAGAGGCTGTTGAAACCTACGGTGATAAAATTGCCGTTGGTGCTGATATCAAGGATGGCGTTGTTGCCATCAAGGGCTGGGTTGAAAAATCCGAGTACACAACCTTTGATTTCTTTGAGAAAATGCAGAATATTGGTGTTTCTACAGTTATTTGCACCGATATTTCAAAGGACGGCGCAATGCAAGGCACAAACCGAGGACTTTATAAAGAACTTTCAGAAAAGTTCAATGTGAATATTATTGCATCTGGCGGTGTTTCAAGCCTTGATGATGTAAAAGCACTTAACGAAATGAACCTTTTCGGTGCTATTATCGGTAAGGCGTATTACACAGGTGCAATTAAAATCAGTGATGCTCTGGAGGTTACAAAATGATAACCAAGCGTATAATTCCTTGCCTTGATGTGCGCAACGGCACAGTTGTAAAAGGCACAAATTTTGAAAACCTCAATGAGATTTCATCACCTGTACAGCTTGCGGAGTATTACAGTCAGAATGGTGCCGATGAGCTTGTTTTCTATGATATTACTGCATCATCTGACGGCAGAAAGCTCTTTACTGATATACTCACCGAAACCGCATCAAAGGTGTTTATACCCCTTACAGTTGGCGGCGGTATTAACACTCTCGATGACTTTGACAGAGTGCTCAAATGCGGTGCGGACAAGGTTAGTGTCAATTCGGGCGCTATCAAGAACCCTGATTTAATCCGTCAGGCGGCAGAGAAATACGGCGACCAATGTGTTGTTTTGTCTGTTGACGTAAAGCGCGTTGACGGTCAGTTTAAGGTCTTTGCCAAGGGTGGACGTGAAAATACAGGTCTTGATGCCCTTGAATGGATAAAAAAAGGCGTTGAAAACGGCGCAGGTGAAATCGTTGTCAACTCCATTGACACCGATGGTGTGAAAAACGGCTTCGATATCGAAATGCTCAAAGCCGTTTGTGAAATAGTGAATGTGCCTGTTATTGCTTCGGGCGGTGCAGGTTCAATGCAGGACTTTGTGGATTTGTTCAACACAGTTCCCGGGGTGAGTGCAGGTCTTGCCGCATCAATATTCCATTACGGTGAGGTTGCAGTCAACGATTTGAAAAACACGCTTAAAGAGAATAATATTACAGTGAGGTTATAAGTTATGTTTGATATTGAAAAATTGAAGTTTGATGAAAAGGGTCTTATCCCTGCTATTGTTGTTGATGATGCAACAGGCGATGTGCTCACACTCGCATATATGAACAAAGAAAGCTTGCAGATTTCTTTGGAGAAAAAGCTTACTTGCTTCTGGAGCCGTTCTCGTCAGGAGTTGTGGCTCAAGGGTGAAACAAGCGGTAATTATCAGCACATTGTAAGCATTACTGCTGATTGTGATATGGATGCTCTTACAGTACGTGTTAAGAAGGACGGTCCTGCTTGTCATACAGGTGAAAATTCCTGCTTCTTCAATACAGTTATGGAAAATGATGAGATTGCACCCGCATTCTCTGTGCAGGGTCTTGTTGAGATGCTTGAGGGCAGAAAAACAAATCCTCAGGAGGGCTCATATACAACATACCTTTTCCAGAAGGGTATTGATAAAATCCTCAAAAAGGTTGGCGAGGAGTGTACCGAGGTTATTATAGCAGGTAAGGCAGACGATAAGCCTGAGACAATTTACGAAATAGCAGACCTTATGTACCACGTAATCGTGCTTATGATTGAAATGGGCATTTCTGTTGATGATATTATGAACGAGCTTGCATCACGTCACGTTATCGACCACAAGGTTAAACAGGAGAAAATGACGAAATAATATATGCAACTTAAGTAAATTAAAGATAAAACAAAACCCACTCTCATTGAGAGTGGGTTAGTTTTATATAATCTTAAACTTATGCTTCAACTTCGTCTTCGTCTGCAAAAAGACCTTTGTCTGAATTGGGATCAACAAGTTCGTTGTACTCGTTGTATTCCTTAGCAAGCTTGTTGAAGTTGTTAATCATAACAACTGATGTGATGAGAAGACCGAAAACAGGGAAAAGCACGTTCAAAACAGTAACATTTGCTGCGCTTTCGCTAAACTTGAGACCATAGCGAGGAGCATTTGTCTGGAATCTGTTAGCGAGTTTAGCTTTCCAAACAAGACCGAAGATACCAACTGTAACAATGTTCAAGAGGAAAACGAAGCCGTACTTCATTGTTTTTTTGCCGTCGCCTTCGCAGAGAAGATTAACATCCTTTGAGAGTTTGTTCCAGAAAACGATGTGATAAATACCGAATGTAATAACTGAAAGAAAAATATAAGCTGCAAGACTTCTTTCTTTGATAGGTTTATTCATTCTAAAAACTCCTTTGAGTATATATTTTTTCTCTACAAGTATATTATAATTTTTGGTAAAAATCAAGTGTTTTGCCTATATAATTAAGAGTTTTTTGTAAAAAAGGAGCAAAAAATATTGGTGCCGTTCTCTTTTATAAAAAAGTTCAATTATTGATATATAAAAACATTAAAATGTATCATTGACATTCTTGGTATTATATGGGATAATAACGTGTAAAATGAGATTCTATGTTTAGAATTATAAGTATATTTTAAGGGGGACTTCTTTTGAAGAAAGAGCTCGCAAAACAGTACGATCCCAAGGACGTTGAGGATCGTATATACAAAACCTGGCTTGACGGCAAATACTTCCACGCAAAGTGCGAAGAGGGCAAGCCCACTTACACAATAGTTATTCCGCCACCCAATATCACAGGTCAGCTCCACATGGGTCACGCTCTTGACAACACTCTTCAGGATATTCTTATCCGTTGGAAGAGGATGTCAGGCTTTGACACTCTTTGGCTTCCTGGTACAGACCACGCTTCTATTGCCACTGAGGCAAAGATTGTTGAGGCAATGCGTGCTGAGGGTATCACCAAGGAGGATTTAGGTCGTGACGGCTTCCTCGAGAGAGCTTGGGATTGGAAAAAACAGTATGGCGGCAGAATCATAGAGCAGTTGACGAAGCTTGGTTCTTCCTGCGACTGGGGCAGAGAGCGTTTCACTCTTGATGAGGGTTGCTCACGCGCTGTTCGTGAGGTTTTCGTTCGCCTTTACGAAAAGGACCTTATTTACAGAGGTAACCGTATGGTTAACTGGTGTCCTTGCTGTAACACATCTATCTCAGATGCTGAGGTTGAATATGAGGAGAAGGACGGCAATTTCTGGCACCTTCTGTACACAGTTAAGGAAACAGGGGAGAAGCTTGAGCTTGCTACAACCCGTCCCGAAACAATGCTCGGTGATACTGCAGTTGCTATCAATGCAGAGGACGAGAGATACAAGCATCTTCATGGTTGCCACGTAATTCTTCCCTTACTTAATAAGGAGATTCCCATTGTCTGCGACGAGCACGCCGATATGACAAAGGGTACAGGTGTTGTTAAAATCACTCCTGCACACGACCCCAACGACTTTGAGGTTGGTCTTCGTAACAATCTTCCTATTGTCCGTACATTCACTTATGATGGTCACCTTACAGGTGCCGAGGACAAGCGTATTGCGGATGAGCTTATCGCAAGTGGTAAGGCAACAGAAAATGAGCCCGAAGTTCTTGACTGCGGTAAATATGCAGGCATGACAACGCTTGAGGCACGTAAGGCTATTCTTGCAGACCTTGAGGCGGGTGGATATATCAAAGAAATTGAACCTTTGAAGCACGAGGTTGGTACTTGCTACCGTTGTCACAATGTTATTGAGCCTATGGTTTCAAAGCAGTGGTTCGTTCGTATGGTTCCCCTTGCAGAGCCTGCTATCGAATCCGTTGAAAAGGGTGAGGTTCAGTTTATTCCTGAGCGTTTCACCAAGAACTATCTCAACTGGATGCGCGGTACACGTGACTGGTGTATTTCACGTCAGCTCTGGTGGGGTCACAGAATTCCTGCATGGTACTGTGATGATTGCGGTGAGATGGTTGTTTCTAAAGAGGATTTGACAACCTGTCCCAAGTGCGGAAGCAACAACTTCGTTCAGGATGAGGATACTCTCGATACATGGTTCAGCTCTGCTCTTTGGCCCTTCTCAACACTTGGTTGGCCCGATGATACTGCAGACCTTCGTCATTATTATCCCACAAATACACTCGTTACAGGCTACGATATTATCGGCTTCTGGGTTAGCCGTATGATATTCTCTGCCCTTGAATATACCAATCAGGTTCCCTTTGATAAGGTTCTCATTCACGGTCTTGTGCGTGATGCACAGGGCAGAAAGATGTCTAAGTCATTAGGTAACGGTATTGACCCCCTTGAGATTATCGATCAGTACGGTGCCGATGCTCTCAGATTCTCTCTCGCTACAGGTAACAGCCCTGGTAACGATATGCGTTTCTTGCCCGAGAAGATTGAGTCAAGCCGTAACTTTGCAAATAAGCTCTGGAATGCAAATCGTTTCATCCTTATGAATCTCAGCGAGGATGAACCTGCACCTTACATTCCCGAAAATCTTGCAACTGAGGACAAATGGATTCTCAGCCGTTTCAATGCTCTTGTTAAGGCGGTTCAGAATTCACTCGAAAACTTCGAGCTTGGTATCGCAGTTCAGAATCTTTATGACTTCATCTGGGATGTTTTCTGCGATTGGTACATTGAGATTGCAAAAATCCGTCTTAACGGTGATAACGAAGAAGGCAAAAAGACTGCCAAGGCAGTTCTTGTTTACGTTATGTCAAACACACTTAAGCTTCTTCATCCCTTTATGCCTTTCATTACTGAGGAAATCTGGCTTGGTCTTCCCCACGATGGTGAATCAATTATGATTTCAGAGTGGCCTAAATATGACGAGTCACTTGACTTCCCTGCAGAGGAAGCTGCAATGGAGCGTGTTATGACTGCTATCAAGGCAATCCGTAACCGTCGTGCAGAGATGAACGTTCCTCCCTCAAAGAAGGCAAAGCTTTATATTGCTACAAAGTATATTGAGGATTTCACAAACGGCAGTGTGTTTATGAACAGACTTGCATCCGCATCCGAAGTAGAGGTTGGCGATAGCTTTGAAATCGAGGGTAGCGTTTCTGTAATTACAGAGGCTGCAAAAATATTCATTCCTCTTAATGAATTGGTTGACTTTGAGGCAGAGCGTGTAAGACTTCAGAAGGAGCTTGACGCTGCAAAGAAGGACCTTCAGTTCGTTGAGAATAAGCTTAATAACCCCGGATTTGTTGCTAAAGCACCCGAGAAGGTTATTGCTCAGGAACGCGAAAAGCAGGAAAAGTATCTTGCAAAAATCACAATGCTTGAAGAAAGTCTTGAAAAACTCAGATGATTTACACAGAAGCAGTAGATTACATTCATTCATTATTGAAGTTCGGTATCCGTCCCGGTCTCTCCGGGATGGATGCCTTATTGCATTTGTTGGGTGACCCTCACAGAAATATGAAATATGTCCATGTGGCAGGTACCAATGGTAAAGGGTCAACCTCAACTGCGATTTCTAATATCCTTATTGATGCGGGATATAAGGTGGGTCTATATACCTCGCCCTATGTTACGGAGTTTCTTGAACGGGTACAGTTTTGCGGTAAGCCTGTTTCGCAGGTGGTTTTTGCCGATAGTGTTGCAAGGGTGAAATTATCTGTTGAAAAGCTCAATGATGAGGGTGTAACCATAACAGAATTTGAGGCATTGACAGCCGCAGCATTCCTGTGTTATCAAGCCCTTGAGTGTGATGTTGTTGTGCTTGAAGTAGGGCTTGGCGGCCGTCTTGATGCTACCAACGTTATAGAAACGCCACTTGTGAATGTTATCACCTCACTTTCCATTGACCATTCTGCCGTGCTTGGTAATACTATTGAAGAAATTGCTTTTGAAAAATGTGGCACAATTAAGGAGCATGGCAACGTTGTTTGCTCTATGGGTCAGCCCGAGGGCGCAATGCAAGTTGTTTCTGACACGGTAAAGGAAAAAAACAACACCTTGATAGTGCCCGATATTAAAGATATCGGGATTGTTAAAAATGACGTGTTCGGTGTTTCGTTTAACTATAGGGGTACAGAGTACTCTGTGCCTATGTCAGGTGAACATCAGGTTAAAAATATGACCTGTGCCATAGAATGTGCCGAAATTCTGAAAAAGACCTTTAATATTACTGACGATAATATTAAGAACGGCATAAGCCGAACGGTTTTACCTGCACGTGTTGAGGTTATAAGCTGTAAGCCCCTCGTTGTTCTTGACGGCGGCCATAATGAGGATGGCGCAAAAGCCTTCTATAATGCTGTATCAGAGGAGTTCGGTAAACACGACAAAGTTATTGTTGTTGCAGGTATGATGGCTGATAAAGCCGTCGAGGATTCATTAAAGCCTCTTTTGCTAAAGAGTGATATGTTACTTGCTGTTACGCCCGATAATCCAAGAGCTATGAAAGCAGAGGAGCTCTGTGAAATCGGCATTAAATATACAACCGCATTTCCATTTTCAAGCATAGATTCCGCTTTGGAAAAAGCCTATGAGATTGCAACGGAGAATTCTGCGGTTTTTGTTGTAGGCTCACTATATCTTGCGGGTGAAGTGCGCGCAAAACTCTTGGAACATTTTACTTGAAAATTCATAAAACATTTGTTGATTTAAAATTTATAAAATGGTAGAATATAATATATAAAACAGGGAGGCGATATTATGGTTGAATTTGATGCATTTGCAGGCGGAATTGATTTTGGTGGACTGCGCAGTATTCTTGAAATTAAAATACTCATTTGCTATATTCTCAAATCCGTTAAAACTCCCATGAAGCGAAATCAGATTTGTGATTCTTTGCAGAAAACAGGTCTTGTAAATTACTTTGATGCTAATTCTGCTATAGATGAATTGCTTGAAAACGGAACTATTGTTGAGGTTGAATATGTTGGTGAAACACACCTTGAGGTTACGCCTCTTGGCGCAAGCAGTGCAACTGCCCTTGAAAATCAGTTGTTGCCCGGTGTTCGTGACAGAGCGGTGAAAACTGCGCTCAATATAGTTGCTCGTGCCCGTTCAGAGCGTGAGAATAAGGTTACTATCGAAAAACTTGAAGATAGCTGCAATGTTACCTTTGAGATTGAAAGCCTTGGTGAAACCTTGCTTTCCCTCACACTCAATGTTGCCGACGTATTACAGGCGGAACAGTTGAAGGACGGCTTCCTTGACGACCCGGGTGCCCTTTATTCTGATATCATCGACAGATTGATTGGCGATAAATAAGTCAAGATAAAAGATAATAGATAATATTGAAAAGATAATAGATATCTGCTTCGTACTACAATAGCTATTCTCTATTATCGCATAAAGGGGCGTATGATATGGCACAAAACAGTGTTTTACTCGACAAGGCACTTTTATTTGCTGCTCGGATTGTCAAGTTGAATAAATTTCTAATAAATGAAAAAAAGGAATATATAATATCAAAGCAAATAATCCGAAGTGCAACAAGCATAGGTGCTAATGCAAATGAAGCTATTTATGGTATAAGCAAAGCTGATTTCATCGCCAAGTTGCAGATTTCTTTAAAGGAAACTGCAGAAACAGAATATTGGCTCAGATTACTTATGCTATCCGGTTATATAACTGACAAAGAAGGTTCTTCATTGCTTTCTGATTGTCTTGAAATAAAGAAAATTCTTGTATCTACATTAAATACCGCCAAAGAAAACAAATGAATCGAGATAAAAGATAAGAGATAATATTGAAAAGATAGAATATATCGGTTTACCACTTTCATCTATTATCTGTTATCTATTATCTATTATCTAAAAAAATTTACACTCCGTAAGATTATCGCTTACGGAGTGTTATTTTTTTGAAGATATTTCATATCGCTTGTTTAAAAAGAAAATTCCCGATAATACTACATTCAAAGGGAAGTGTGTTTTTTGAACAATGTTATTTTAAAAATGAAAAACATAAATAAAAGCTTTTCGGGTGTACAGGCTCTCAAAAATGCCGCTTTGGAATTGCGGTCGGGCGAGGTCCTTGCTCTTATGGGTGAAAACGGAGCAGGCAAATCCACTCTTATGAAAATACTTACGGGCATACACAAACGTGACAGCGGAGAAGTTGAGGTTTTCGGTCAGCAGGTTGAGTTTGAAAATATAAAAGAGTCACAGGAAATGGGTATCGCAATCATTCATCAAGAGCTTAATATGATGAAGGATTTGACCGTGGCACAGAATATCTATATCGGCAGAGAACCTAAAAAACTTGGAATTTTCATTGATGACGGCAAAATGGAACGGGATTCCCGAAAACTTCTTGATTATGTGGGGGTCAAAATTGCGCCGAAAGAACGACTCGGTGATTTGACTGTTGGTAAACAACAGATGGTCGAAATAGCGAAAGCAATATCGCTTGACTCAAAACTACTTGTTCTCGATGAACCAACTGCCGCCCTCACATCAGTTGAGGTTGATGAGCTTTTCAGGATTATGAACGAGCTTAAGGCAAAGGGTATCGGAATGATTTATATTTCACACCGAATGGATGAAATTAAGCGTATTTCCGACAGAGTAACCGTAATGCGCGATGGTGAATACGTTGGTACGGTCAACACAAAGGAAACCACCAACGAAGAAATTGTAAAAATGATGGTTGGCAGGGAAATTCTTGGAAACACTAAGGAGAAAAGTGCTTGTCCCGCAGATTCACCTGTTGTGTTAGAGGTGGAAAATCTCTGTGTCGGTGACAGTGTAAGGAACGTGAATTTTAAGCTTCGTAAGGGTGAAATTCTCGGATTTTCGGGACTTATGGGTGCAGGTCGTACTGAGGTTGCACGAGCAATTTTTGGCGCAGATAAAACAACTGACGGAACAATCAAGGTGAATAACAGGGTTGTTGATATAGATGCACCGTGTTCTGCTGTGCGTAATGGTATTTGCTATATCCCTGAGGACAGAAAACGATACGGTTTGTTGCTAGACAAGAGCGTTACAGAAAATTCGGTGTTGGCAAGTCTTAGTAAATATAATAAGTTCGGTTTTATTGATGACCGTAGTGCAAGGCTTGATGCAGAAAAGGTCAATAAAAAACTGAGGACAAAAACCTCTTCTATGAAACAAATTCTCAGGAATTTGTCAGGTGGTAATCAGCAGAAGGTTGTTGTTGCAAAATGGCTTTTGAAGGATGCGGATATATTCATTTTTGATGAGCCTACAAGGGGTATTGACATCGGTGCAAAAAGTGAAATGTACGACCTTATTGAAGAGCTGACACAAAGCGGAAAATCTGTGATTATGATTTCGTCAGAGCTTGCAGAAATTCAACGATGTTCTGATAGAGTTATTGTTATGTGTGAGGGCAGAATTACCGCAGATTTGCCTATTGAAGAGGCAAGTCAGGAAAATATTATGAAATATGCAATGATGAGGGGTGAGTAAAATGAATTCAAAATCAGGAATACAGGAAAAATCATATATGACATTTTTTCAGAAAAGCAAACAGAATGCCATTATTATTGCGGCATTGATTGTGCTTGTGTTGTTATTCTGGGCTTTGAATCCTAATTTTCTCAATGAATACAACATTATAAGTATGGCGCAATCTCTTGCTCCTTACGCTATATTGGGCTTGGGTGTTACCTTTGCCATTGCCACGGGCGGTATTGACTTGTCAATCGGTACGGTGTGTATCGCATCGTCCGTTGTTGCAGGTAAGCTTTACACCGACGGCATTATTCCCTTGGGACTTACAATTCCTGTTATGATTGGCATCGGTGCATTGTTCGGTCTGATAAACGGCTTTTTGATTGCGAAATTAAAGCTGCCTGCATTTATTGCAACGCTTGGCACTATGATGGTTTCCCGCGGTCTTTCTGCAATTATTGTTAATTCTCCCAATGTTTTTTATCCCACAGGCACTTGGTTTAATCGATTGTTTTCAAACTATAACGGTTTCCCATCGGGTCTTATCTGGGTACTCGTTTTTATGGTTTTGTGTATGTATCTGATGTACAAAAATATTGTGGGAAGATATATTCTCTCAATCGGTTCAAATGAAGAAGCAACAAGACTTTCGGGTATTCCGACGGATAAATATAAAATGCTTGCATACTTGTTTACAGGTATTTCCGCAGGTATTGCAGCAGTTTTCTGGTCATCATCATTCGTTACCGTAGCATCTGCAACGGGTAACGGTATGGAGCTTGATGCTATTGCGGGTGTTTATATCGGCGGTACCTCTGCCGCAGGTGGTGTGGCTTCAGTTGGCGGTTCTGTTATCGGTGCTGCAATGCTTGTTGTAATCAGGTCGGGTCTTAACTTCGTTCTTGCAAAATACAATCTCAACGTGAATTCAACCTATGTTACCTACGTTCTCACAGGTGTAATTGTTGTGATTTCCGTTTTAGTTGATATTTTGAAAAATAAGAAGAAAAAGAAATAGGAGGTTTCTCTATGAAATTAAGAAGATTTTTAGCGTTATTTACTGCTATTTTGGTTGTGATTACTGCATTTACAGGTTGCGGCGGTAATGAACAGGGTAATGCAGGTACAACTCTCGGCGGAGACAATGCACAGAATAACAACACAAACAACGGCAACAAAACTATTGCAGTTGTTGCCAAGGGTGAGTCACACGCATTCTGGCAGGCAGTAAAATCAGGAGCAGAGGATGCGGCAAAGAAATATGGTTATTCAATTACGTTCCGTGGCCCTGCATCGGAGAGTTCATCAGATTTGCCAAGTCAGAAGGAAATGGTACAGACTGCTCTCTCAAACAATGTTTCGGGACTTGTTGTTGCCACAATCGGTGAAGGCTTTGCCGATATGCTCACACAGGCATTTGATAAGAAAATCCCTGTTGTTCAGTTTGATAGCGGTGTTTGGGAGGCAGACATCAAGACGCTTGATTCACAGAACAAAAACCCAATCGTATCAACAGTTGCCACATCAAACAGTAACGCGGCATCCCTTGCGGCAGAACGCTTTTTCAATCAGATAAAGGATAAAATCAAAGGCTCTGACGGCACTTACGTTATCGGTGTAATTCAACACGATGAAACACAGACGGGTATTGACAGGGCAGAGGGCTTTGTCCGTAAATTCACAGAACTTGCTGATGCGGATAACGACACAAAAGGTAAATACAAAATCGAAAAAGAAGTAAAACCCGGAGATACCAACAATGCTTATATTGACGCACTTAATGCACTTGTGGAAAAGAGAGCAAAGGCAATTTTTATGTCAAATGAGGGTGTTGTAAAGCAGGTAAGTGATGCCATTGCCGCCAATGAGGGTAAATATGATAACATCACATTCTGCGGTTTTGATGCGGGTACAAAGCAGATTCAATGGATTAAAAGTGATAATAATAAAACTAAGCTTATCGGCTCCGTTGCGCAGGACTCCTACAGTATCGGCTACAATGCAGTTGAACAGTGTGTCTTTGCCATTGAGGGCAAGGATGTGAAGTCAAAGGTTGATATTGCAGGTCAGTGGTACGACAGCAGCAATATCGACAAAATGATTCAGGATAATATCGTTTACGAGGGATAAGTAAAAATAAGAGGTCAGACTAGTTTGGTCTGGCCTCTCTTCTTTATGTTCACTTTTTGCAACCGCAACCACAATCGCCTTCGATATTGAAGGGTGTGGAGCAATCATCATTTTTGAGGTTGGGTGGGAAGAATTCATCAACAGGGAAGTTGATTCGTTTGAATGCATCGCAAGGGTCTTCGGTATTGCAGCTGCATTCTTTTGTGGGTATGCAGAAATCATAAGCAGGTATAAGCATCTGAACATCGCGTTCAAGCTGTATGATTGTGAAAATGCCAAGAGTAACTTTAACGGCTTTTTCGCACTGACAACCGAATCTGCCCTCAAAACAGTTGCAGATGTACGAGGGAAGGGCGTCGCAACAATCACCCATGGTGTTGCAACAGTCGCAAACACGGCAAATCTCGGCACCAAGAACAATAGGTTCTACACATTGCACCTTTGCTTTGGGGTTGGTGTTGCTGACAGGCATATTTTCGTCGCAATCGTTGAAGTTTGTGCGGGATGTAAATATTTTTACATTACCGTCGCTACCGTAGAGAATACATTTCTTGCCGAATGTTACAAGTCCTTCCAGTGTTTGGGGAGGTGAACTGGGGCAGGTGAGTGCATCAAGAGTAACCTTGATAAAGAATGTAAGGTCAACGGAGTAGCAGCCTTTATTAAAAGGGACTTTTTCAACTTCAACAAGGCAGTTAAGTATTTGTGCTGAACGGGGACGCACAGTTGTGGCACACTCCAGAATCTGTTGACCGCAGTCTGTCAGATAAAGTCGCAGGTCGGTAATGCAATCCTTGTCGGCACAGGAGTCATAAACTCTGTTTGTGTCAACACAGATGGCTTCTTTCACGCGGTGAAGGTCATTGCCCGAAAACTTTTCAGTCATAAATTATCCTCCTGATATAAAATTGAAGTTTGCGCCTTTCGGAACTTCAATATATATTATGAGGATTGGTGAAAAGAGTTACTGATTTATAAATTTGTGCCCAGATTAAATGGGGGGATGTATTCTTCCTTGGCGGATGATAGCTCCTGCATAAAACCGTCCTCGATTCCCGACTCGAACAGGTATTCCTCTATTTCATTATATTCATCTTGGGTAAGTCTGCGATTGAGGGTGGGTTCATTACAGCTCTCAATGGGGGTGAACTGACTCATAAGGCTGAACATTACTTGTCCGCTTTTAAATGTGCTTTTAACCCAGTCTATAACGCGCTTTGTGTTGTTAAGATGGTTGGGTAAAATCAGGTGTCGGATTATTATACCACTTTGCATAATACCATTGTCATCAATGACATAATCACCTGTCTGTCGGTACATTTCAAGTATTGCTTTTTGCGCAGTTTCGAAGTAGTTCGGTGCATTGGAGTATTTTATAGCAAGAGTGTCATCGGCATATTTCATATCAGGCAAATATATATTGATTTTGCCATTCAATGCCTTTAAGGTATCCATACTTTCGTATCCGCCACAGTTATATACAACAGGCACACTGAGAGGCTCGTCTAGGCTCTTTATAACTGCGTGTGCGAAGTGTGTGGGCGTTACAAGGTTAATGTTGTGTGCGCCCTTGGAAATCAATTCTTTATATAACTTTTTCAGTTCTTGGACGGTTATTTCCTTGCCGAATTTACCACGGCTTATTTTCACGTTCTGACAGTAAACACATTGCAGATTGCACCCTGTGAAAAATACGGTTCCGCTACCTTTATCACCGCTTATGGGTGGCTCCTCCCAAAAGTGTAAATCTGCCCTTGCTATGACAGGGTTTTCACCCATATTGCAAAAGCCCTTACCGTTGTCGGCAAGAGCTTTTCTTTGTGTATTACAATTTCGTGGACATAAGCTACAAGTGAACATAATTAAGCCGCCTTAAGGTACTTGAAGGGCAACCAACCGAAGGTGCCGTCATATTCAACAAGACCATATTCACCCTCATCACCCTCGCAAACTGCAAGAATGTCAACGGTTTCACCCTTGGGGATTTCTGCGCTTCGTTCACCGTCTGTAATCTGAGTTCTGATGCTTAAGGGGTCTTCTTGTGTATTGATGATATATTTACCGGGCTTGTTGGTTGTCATTACATCTGTTGCAGAAACTAAATCTGCAAGCGTAAGTGAAATCCAACCATTTTGACCCTCGTATAACACATAGCCCCATTCTTCGTAAACTGCAAGAACTTCAACGGTTTCACCCTTGGGAATTTCACCCACGCGACCTTCGTCGGGGTATTCCCTGAGTGATAAGGGGTCGTCCTGTGTTGCGATTTTATATTTGCCTGTTACATAATCGCTGTTTGCCTGCGGTGTTGTAACAGGTGCAGCAGTTGTGCTTACAGGGTTAGTTGGTGCATTTGTTTCGGGTGCTTTATCGTCTGTAGCTACTGTCTGTGAGGGGGGAGCAGTTTCGGGCTTCTTTTCCTTTTTGTGCTCAACGATTGATGCAACCGATACAAGAAGTATTGAAAAAACAATAAGACAAGCTGAAATTGCAAGAATAAGATTATTCTTGTTGATTTTATTCATAATTCATTTCCCCCTATGACTTTTATTGTAAATAATTATATCAATTTACCCCTTAAAAATCAACATAAAAATATTTAATAAATAATATATATGTTCATAGAAAAATTACATTATAAATGGTTGATATTTCGTGTACTTGTATGGTATAATATCTTGAAAATGTAGTAGTGTTTTTTGTGGTGGTGAAAATGTGGTAATTTTTGGTATTGACCCTGGTTATGCAATCGTTGGTTGTGGTGTTGTTAGATATGAGCGCAACAACTTTTCACTTATGGGTTACGGTGCCGTAACTACCGATAAGGACACTCCTTTCAACGAGAGACTCAAGCAGATTTATGACAGTATAACCGAATTACTGCAGAAGTTCAAGCCCGATGCAGTGAGCATTGAACGACTTTATTTCAACACAAACCAAAAAACCGCTATCGATGTTGCCCAGGCAAGGGGTGTTATAGTCCTTGCTGTGGAGAATGCAGGTGTTCCGATTTTTGAATACACACCCTTGCAGGTGAAACAAAGTATCGTGGGCTACGGCAGAGCGGAAAAAACACAGGTTCAGGAAATGACGAAGATGTTTCTGCATCTTGATAAAATACCAAAGCCCGATGACGCGGCAGACGCCCTTGCACTAGCTATATGCCATGGTCATTCAAGCGGTTCACTTATTCTTGGTATCAATGGGAGGAGTTAGTTTTGTTTTATAGCCTTACAGGTAAAATTATACATAAATCAGAACAAAGCGTTGCAGTTTCCTGCGGGGGTGTAGGTTTCAAATGCTTTACAACCCGCACAACATTATCAAAACTCTCAGGTGTAAACGGTGAAGTGACGCTTTTCACTCACCTTAATGTCCGCGAGGATGCACTTGATTTGTTTGGGTTCATTACGGAGGAAGAGCTTGAAGCATTTAAGTTGCTTATCGGTGTTTCGGGTGTTGGTCCCAAAGCCGCCCTTGCAATTCTTTCGGAGCTTACTCCCGATGCTTTTGCCGTTGCGGTGGCATCCGGTGATGCCAAGGCAATTACTGCCGCTAACGGTGTTGGCCCCAAGCTTGCTCAGAGAGTTATTATGGAGCTTAAAGATAAAATCGCAGGTGTTTCATTTATTTCCGAGGAGAGCAGTGCGGTGTCGGGTGCAGTCAGTGCCGTGAACAATATGTCAAATACCGCAGAGGCGATAGCCGCCCTTACTTCGCTCGGATATTCACAGACGGAGGCTTCTGTTGCTGTGAGTAAGCTTTCACCCGATATGAGTGTTGAGGATTTGATAAAACACGCTCTTAAGGGCATGACTCTTCGATTTTAAGGAGAACTGATTTTATGAACGATTTTTTCATAGCAGATGAAGAAAGGGTAATTGCCCCGGAATTCATAACTGACGATAACGAGATTGAAACCTCTCTTCGTCCTCACGCACTCGATGAGTATGTCGGACAGGAGAAGGTTAAGGAGAATCTTAAGATATATATTGAAGCTGCCAAGAAAAGGCACGAATCACTTGACCACGTTTTACTTTATGGACCACCCGGTCTCGGTAAAACAACTCTTGCAGGTATTGTTGCCAATGAGATGGGTGTGCAAATCAGAGTTACATCCGGTCCTGCGATTGAAAAGCCCGGTGATTTGGCTGCACTTCTCACAAGCCTTAATGATGGTGATATCCTTTTCATTGACGAAATTCACCGCCTTTCAAGGAGTATTGAGGAAGTTCTTTATCCCGCGATGGAGGATTTTGCCCTTGATATTATCATAGGCAAAGGACCTTCTGCACGTTCAATCCGTTTGGATTTGAAACGCTTTACGCTTATTGGTGCAACTACTCGTGCAGGTCAACTTTCTGCACCTCTTCGTGACAGATTTGGTGTTATTCTCAGACTTGAACTTTACTCACCCGAGGAACTTGCAAGAATAGTTAAGCGTAGCGCGGGTATTTTAAATATTGAAGCAGAGGATGACGGTGCCCTTGAAATTGCATCACGCTCACGTGGTACACCGCGAATTGCAAACAGACTTCTTAAACGCGCACGTGACTATGCACAGGTTATGGCAGAGGGAGTTATCACCGCAGATGCGGCACAGAAAGCCCTTGAACGAATGGAAATTGACGAATTAGGGCTTGACCTGGTTGACCGTAACCTTATGAGAGCAATGATTGAAAATTACAATGGTGGTCCTGTTGGTCTTGATACAATAGCCGCCCTTATCGGTGAGGAGTCCGTTACAATAGAGGATGTTTACGAGCCTTATCTTATGCAGTTAGGCTTCCTTATGCGAACACCCCGCGGAAGAAAGGTTACTCCTGCAGGTTACAGACATCTCGGCTTTAACCCTGTTGATGACGATTCCCTCCAGGGCAGTTTTGATTCATATTGATTTTAGTGTTCCCAAAAATATTTTGACAGGAGAATTTTTATGGGCAGACTTTTTGGTACAGACGGTGCGAGAGGTGTGGCAAACTCTGAGCTTACTTGCGAGCTTGCAATGCAGATAGGCAGAGCTGCCGCAATGGTTCTGACAAAGCACTCAATTAAACGTCCCCGTGTTCTTATCGGTATGGACACACGAGCGTCTTCGCAGATGCTTGAATCTGCAATTTCTGCAGGTCTTTGTTCAGTTGGTGCAGACGTTATGCTCCTTGGTGAAATTCCCACACCTGCAGTTGCTTATCTTGTTAAGAAATACGAATATGATGCGGCGGTTATGATTTCCGCTTCGCATAACCCTTGTGAATATAACGGGATTAAAATTTTCCAGGGAAACGGCTACAAGTTACCCGATGCCCTTGAGGAAGAGATTGAGAGCATTATTCTTGATAAAACACAGGTTCCGCCCATTATGGTGGGTGGTGACGTGGGCAGAATAACACGCTCAAAAACAGCGGTAGTTGACTATGTTAATTACCTTCACGGTATTGCCGAGGATGATTTGGCAGATTTTGGAGTGAAGGATTTCAATGGTCTTCGTATAGCCGTTGACTGCTCAAATGGTGCTTCCTCAGTTACTGCACCTGAACTGTTTATGCGACTTTGTGACGATTGCTTCTTTATAGCATCTCACCCTAACGGCACAAATATCAATGCAAATTGCGGTTCAACTCATCTGGAGATTCTTCAGGACTTCGTTGTACGCAATAAGTGTGATGTTGGTCTTGCCTTTGACGGTGATGCCGACAGATTCCTTGCAGTCGATGAAAAGGGTAACGTGGTTGACGGTGACCGACTTATTGCCGTCTTTGCAAAACATCTTAAATCAAAAAATAAACTTAAGAACAATGCCGCAGTTGTTACTGTTATGAGTAATATGGGCTTCTTTAAATTCTGCGACGAAAATGGTATTCATTGTGAAAAGACCAAGGTCGGCGACAGATATGTTCTTGAAAATATGTTGGAAAATGACTATATCGTTGGCGGTGAGCAGTCGGGGCACATTATTTTCCTCGAACACGCCACAACGGGTGATGGTGAATTGTCTGCACTCAAGCTTCTTTGTGTTATGAAGGAAACGGGTCGCTCACTTTCTGACCTTGCTTCTGAGATGCAGGTGTTCCCGCAGGTGCTTGTGAATGTCAGAGTTTCTGACTTCGGTAAAGCACGTTTTCCCCGTGATAAAGAAATTAAAAATGCTATTGAATCTGCGGAGCGTGAGCTTGGTGATGAGGGTCGTGTTCTTGTCCGTGTATCGGGCACAGAGCCTCTTGTCCGTGTTATGCTTGAGGGCAAGGATGAGGAGAAAATTTCCGTTCTTGCACAAGAAATTGCAGAGGTTGTTAAAGAGAGGTTACTTTAATGCGTGTTTCCGATGGTTGGCAGGACTACGAACTTATTGATTGCTCTGATGGTGAGCGCCTTGAACGATGGGGTGACATTTTCCTCATAAGACCTGACCCTCAGGCTCTTTGGAATACCCGTCGTACTAATCCAATGTGGCACAAGGCTCACGCTCGTTACGTGCGTAGCAATCAGGGTGGCGGTGCCTGGCAGTTTCATAAAAAAATCCCTGAAGTATGGCAGATTGGCTATAAGGATTTGAAATTTAATCTTAAGCCTATGGGCTTCAAGCATACCGGTGTTTTCACTGAACAGGCCTGTAACTGGGATTTGGTTGGTGATATCATCGAAAAAAGCGGCAGAGATGATGTAAAGGTTCTCAACCTTTTTGCCTATACAGGTGCCGCTACAATCAGCGCACTTAAGAAAGGCGCATCTGTTTGCCACGTTGATGCCTCAAAGGGTATGGTTCAGTGGGCAAAGGAAAATGCAGTTTCCACAGGTGTTGCTGACAAGAGTGTCCGTTGGATTGTTGATGATTGTATGAAATTTGTTGCCCGTGAAATAAGACGAGGCAATAAGTACGACATCATCATTATGGACCCACCCTCATACGGCAGAGGTCCCGGTGGTGAAGTGTGGAAGCTTGAAAATGAGATTTATGGTTTTGTTGACCAGTGTAAAGAGCTCCTTACTGACAATTCACTTGCCGTGCTTATAAATTCATATACTGCAGGTGTTTCTCCCGCGGTTATGAGTTACATACTTAATACTACAGTTTCAAAGAAATTCGGCGGTAGGGCTTATGCGGATGAAATTGGTCTTCCTGTAACACAGACAGGTCTTGTGTTACCTTGTGGCTCAACTGCTGTATGGACAAAGTAATATGAATAAAATTATTGAATTCAAAAACGTTTCCTTCAAGTATGACGAAGAAGGTGCAGATGTTATAAATAACCTTAACCTTGACTTTTATGAGGGTCAGTTTACTTGTGTGCTTGGTCACAATGGCTCAGGTAAATCGACTATGGCAAAACTCATAAATGCTCTTAATATTCCTACATCGGGGCAGGTCATAACTTTTGGTTATGATACATCTGATGAGAATAACGAAGTGAATATCCGTCGCAATGTTGGTATGGTTTTTCAAAACCCTGACAATCAGATTGTTGCAACTATTGTTGAGGATGATGTTGCCTTTGGTCCCGAAAATCTCGGTGTCCCTCGCGATGAAATCCGCAGACGAGTTGATGAGGCGCTTAATATTGTTGATATGTACGAATATCGCAGACACGAGCCCCACAGATTATCGGGTGGTCAAAAACAGCGCGTAGCCATAGCAGGTATAATTGCTATGCAGACTAATTGCATTGTGCTTGATGAACCAACCGCTATGCTTGACCCAAAGGGCAGACGCGAGGTTATGAAAGCACTTGTAAAATTAAATAATGAGTTGGGTATATCTGTGATTCTTGTAACTCATTTTATGGATGAAGCAGTCAATGCTGATAGGGTCATTGTTATGAATGACGGCAATGTTGCCCTTGATGGTACTCCGTCCGAGGTTTTCAGACAAACTGATTTACTCAAATCAATGGGTCTTACAGTACCTAAGGCATTAGAACTTGCCGATGAGTTAAGAAAAAACGGTGTGAATATTGAGGGTACACCGCTTACAACCGAACAGTTCTTAGCGGAATACAAAAAACTTTCTAAGAGGTAGAAAAATGTCCGTTCTTTCAGTCAAAAACTTAATATACGGCTATTCAAAGGGCACTCCGTTTGAAAAAGGCGCTCTTAAAGATGTTACACTCAATTTTGATGAGGGTGACATTGTTGCTGTTATCGGTCATACGGGTTCGGGCAAGAGTACACTTCTTCAACACCTTAACGGACTTCTTAAACCCGATTCAGGTGATGTTCTTTTTGATGGGGTTAGCATCTATTCATCAAAGGAAACCTTACGTCAGTGCCGTTTCAATGTGGGACTTTGCTTTCAGTATCCCGAACAACAGTTGTTTGAGTCAACTGTTTACAGTGATATTGCTTTTGGACCTACTAATATGAAGCTCTCACAGGATGAAATCGACAAACGTGTTCGCGAATCACTTTCCTTTGTAGGTCTTACCGAGGATTATCTTGAAAAATCCCCCTTTGATTTATCGGGCGGTGAAAAGAGACGCGTTGCTATTGCAGGTGTTATCTCTATGCGCCCGAAGGTGCTTATTCTTGATGAGCCCACTGCGGGTCTTGACCCCATTGGTAAACAGAATCTCCTTAAGCTTATCAAGGATTATAACGAGTCAACCGGAAGCACTGTTATATTTGTTTCACATAATATGGATGATGTTGCAGCTATTGCTGATAAAGTGATTGTAATGAGTGATGGCAAGGTTGCTATGGAGGGTACGGTCGATTCCGTTTACTCTCAAGGAGAGAGGTTATCACAGCTCGGACTTGACATACCTGAGATTACATCTGTTTTCCTTGCGCTTAAGAGTGCAGGGTATGTAACGGGTGACACTGCTTACACTGTTGAGGGTGCAGTGGACTCCATACTCAAATCCCTTAAGGAAGGGGGCAGAGTTGTATGATTTCTGATATTACTATTGGTCAGTATTTCCCGGGTAATTCAATCGTTCATAAGTTGGATGCACGGACAAAGATAATTTTTACTATGTTTTTCCTTGTGTTTGTCTTTGTGTGTAAAAACTTCTGGTCGTTGGGGTTACTTGCGTTATTTGCTGTAGTGACGTACTTATTTTCACGCATTTCATTAAAGCTTATTCTTAAAAGCCTGAAACCATTGATGCCTATTATTCTTTTGACTACAGTTTTGCAGTTGTATTATGTTAAAGAAGGCAATGTGCTTTTGCAAAAGGGCTTTTTAACAATTACTGATAAGGGTATATATATGGCAATCTTTATTGCCGTCAGAATATTGAGTCTTTTGTTTATCAGCTCGTTGTTGACTTACACAACCGCACCCACGGATTTGACAGATGCCATTGAAAAATTACTGTCACCCCTCAAGGTGTTCAAGATTGAGGTTCATACGTTTGCAATGATGATGACAATCGCTCTGCGATTTATTCCCACACTCGTTGATGAAATCGGGCGTATAATGTCTGCACAGAAGGCCAGAGGTGCAGATTTTGAAAGCGGTAATATTATCAAGCGTGTTAAGTCATTGTTCCCCATATTTATTCCTTTGTTTATTTCTGCATTCAAGAGGGCTATCGAGCTTGCGGATGCTATGTCGTGTCGTTGTTACACAGGCGGAGAGGGCAGAACAAGGCTTCGACAAATGAAATTTACATGGCGAGATGCTGTGTGCAGTATAGTGACATTATTAGTTTGTGGCGGTGTTATCGCCCTGAATATTGTTTTTGAACATATAATTTGATTATGAGAAATTTATTGTTTAAAGCCTCTTTTGTGGGCTCGGATTTCCATGGATGGCAACAGCAGGAAAATGCAGTTTCCGTTCAGGGAGAGTTGAAAAATGCCTGGCAGAGGCTTACGGGTGAAGAACCCAACATCATTGGTTGCAGTCGCACAGACGCGGGTGTCCATGCCAATGAATACTATTTCAGTGTGAAAACTGAATCCACAATTCCTTGTGAGAGCTTTCCTATTGCATTGATGTCTGCAAAGCTTCCAGGTGAAATTGCTGTTTATTCCTGCACCGAGGTTTCTCCTGACTTCAATGCAAGGTTTGACAGTGTAAAGAAAGAATATATTTATATCTTTGAAAACACGTCTGTACCTTCACCGTTTAATTTCAAAAGGGCATTTAATTACAAATATCCTATGGATGTTAAACTGATGAATGAAGCCGCTGCTCACTTTGTGGGTGAGCACGATTTCAGTGCCTTTTGTGCCTCGGGTGCACAGGTGAAATCAAAGGTTCGCACAATATACAGTACATCAGTTGAGCGCGACGGAGATAAGGTTATTTTTAGAGTTTGCGGCAACGGTTTTCTGTACAATATGGTTCGTATTATGGCAGGGACTCTGTTGTATGTCTGTTGCGGTAAGATTTCTCCACAAGAAATACCCCATATTATCGAAAGTAAAGACAGAACAAGGGCAGGCATCACAGCACCGCCCGATGGTCTGTATTTAAATAAAGTTTATTTTTCAGGTGACTCCAATGAAAGTTAAATTTACTGAATTGAATAGTGGCTACAAGGGTGAAAGGCGAGTTGCCCGATTTACCGGTAAAAGCCGTCCGAAAGCAATAATTGTTGCCGCCCTTGTGGGAGCTTTTGCTTTTGTTTACATATTGTCCTTGGTGGGACTCATACCACTTGATGCGCTTTTCCTCAAAGCAAAGGTTGGTATGTCGGGAACAAATGACAGACTACCCCTATCCGTTAATACGGAATCTACATTGAATATGGATATAATTGGCGAGAGCGTGATTATTCTTACAACGGAGAATGTTTCGGTTTATTCCGATAACGGTAGAATGATTTATTCAAAGCCTCATGTATTTGCAAAGCCTGGTATATCTGTAAATGGAAATAGGGCAGTTGTTTTTGACCGCGGCGGTAAAGGTTATATGCTCCTTACTGAGAAAGAGTTTGTGTATGAGGCACAGGCGGATTACACAATTATTTCTGCTGAATATGGTGAAAACGGAACTTACGCTCTCGGCACAAAGGCTAAGGATGCCACAAGTATGCTGACAGTATATAATAAACATAACCAAGCGGTGTTCCAATGGAACTGTGCTTATGAGTATATTGCATCTATTGCAATATCGAAGAATGGCAAGTTTGTCGGTTGTGCTGTAGCGGGTGCCGCAAATGGTGAATTGTTTACAACGGTTCAATATTTTGGTGTCGATTATAAGGAACCACTCAATACACAAACAATATCGGGTGTTGCCCCTCTGGATATTGATTTTACACGCACAGACACTTTGACACTGATAACCGATAAAGGTGTTTATACCGTTGAACGCAAGTCGGAAAAATATACAGAAGTTGCAGCATATTACTCGTCTGAATTCAATTCTTGTGATATGTCAGCGGATGGTAAATACATAATAACACTTGCTAAATATGGCAGTGAAAATGTTTTTGATATTTCTCTTTATTCACCCAAAGGCTCGGTTAAGACCAATATATCAGCAGATTTCGAGATACGGTCTGCATATTTAAGTGGCAAGTATATTGTTGCTTTGGCAGAAAATAAGGTGGTTGTTTACAACCTTAACGGCAGACAGGTTTCCGAGATTGTGATAAAAGGCGAAGCTTTGGAATTGTTACCTACGGATGATTTCATTTTTGTGTCATCCTTAGATAAATTAACGCGTTGTTTCACTTATGGTGATTCATCTGTAACATTAAGTGCATAATTTTTTAGGAGGTACTTGTTATGAGTATTATTATTGATGTTATACTTGTTGCTTTAATTTTAATTGTAGTTTACAAGTCTTATCAGAACGGTTTTGTGAAAACCTTTCTTGACACATTTTCTGTGTTTATTTCAGGTATTGTTTCATTTGCCCTTTGTGGAAAGGTTGCAGACACCGCTTACGATATGTTTATCGGTGACCTTGTGAAAACTGAATTTAAACGTGCTTTGGATGAATTTAATGGCAGTGGTGCTAAAGATAAGATTAACGCAATGATCGATGCCTTACCTAAACCTGCAATCGGTATTGCAGAATATACAGGTGTGAATATTGAGTATCTTAAATCAACAGTTTCCGCTGTTTCATCGGTAAGTGATGCAGACCTTATCGAAGTTGTTGCTGACAAAATTGCATATGACCTTATGATTGGTGTTGTACAGATAATAGCTTTCTTTGCTTTGTTTATTATCGTCAGTTTAGTTGTAAAGGTTCTTTCAAGCCTTATTTCACACATTGTTGAAAAGCTCCCTGTTGTGGGCGGTCTTGACAGCCTCCTCGGTATTGTTTTTGGACTCGTTAAGGGTGCGGTAATTCTTCTTGCAGTAGGTGTTCTTCTTACAGTTATCGTTGCAACTGCAGAATCAGGTTCACCCTTACTCGCTATTGAGGAATCAAAAATTTACGGATTGTTATCTTCGTTTAATCCGTTGTTGAAATGATGTTTTCTTTGAGGTGATGATATGAAAGATTTATTTAAAGGTTGTTGGACAATACCCAATCTTCTTAGCTTTATAAGAATACTTATTGTTCCTGTATTTGCTTATTTTTACATAGAGGGTGAATTGCTTCTTGCTATCATTATGCTTGCAGTTTCAGGTCTTTCAGACTTGTTTGATGGCAAAATTGCCCGTCGTTTCAATCAGGTTAGTGAGTTGGGAAAACTTCTTGACCCTGTTGCAGACAAACTTACACAGATTACACTTGCAGTGTTACTTTATATGTCATTTGCACAAGCACAGGATGAGATGCTTAAAGCATTCAGTTGGGTGTTCCTTATCTTTATAGGCAAAGAGGCATTTATGGTTGTTTTCAGCATCTTTATGCTCATTCTCAACCTTCGTCCCTGTGCTGCAGAAATATTTGGTAAATTGTCAACATTTGCATTTTACTTCATAATGATTGTAATTGTTGCATTTGGCCCTGAAATCGGTTGGCTTAAGGATTTATTCCAACTTCCACCCGTATTGATGATGATACTTGTTGTTGTTTCGGCAATACTAACAGTTGTGGCTCTTATCAGTTACATTCCCGATACTGTAAGACAGTTCAAAGAAAAATTCAGTAAAAAATAATTTTATCCCGGAGAAAATACACAGATGAATAACAATATGATTTGTTGCAAATGCAAAAAGAGACCTGCGGTTATCTTCGTTTCAAAGATTGAAGGGGAGAAGACCACACAGGAAGGCTTTTGCATTAAGTGCGCAACTGAACTCAATATAGGTCCTATTAAACAGATGATGCAGAATATGGGCATCACAGAGGATGACCTGGATGCAGTCAGCGAACAGTTTAGCGATATGATGGAAAATATGGACGATTTTCAGTTCGGTGGCGCAGGTACAATGCCCTTTATGCAGAATATGCAGAATATGTTTAATGCAGAGGGTAATAAAGAAGATACCGATGTGGAAGAAGATCGTGAGGAAGACTTCGACGAGGATAACTCAGAGGAGAAACCCAAGAAAAAGCGTAAGCGCAAAACAAAGCGCAAATTCCTCGGCTCATACTGTACGGATTTGACTGCAAAAGCACGTGAAGGTAAAATCGACAGAATTATCGGCAGAGAAACTGAGATTTACCGTGTTACACAGATTCTTTGCAGACGTACCAAAAACAATCCTTGTCTTATCGGTGAGCCCGGTGTTGGTAAGACTGCTATTGCAGAAGGTCTTGCGCTTAAGATTGCCGCAGGTGTCGTTCCTGCGAGAATTGCCGATAAGGAAATCCATCTTCTTGACCTGACTTCACTTGTTGCGGGTACACAGTTCCGCGGTCAGTTTGAAAGCCGTATTAAGGGACTTGTTGACGAAGTTAAGCAGGAGGGTAATATAATCCTCTTTATTGACGAGGTTCATAACCTTGTTGGTACAGGTGATGCGGAAGGCTCAATGAATGCCGCTAATATCCTCAAACCTGCTCTTTCACGTGGTCAGATTCAGGTTATTGGTGCGACAACCTTTAACGAATACCGTAAGCATATCGAAAAGGATGCTGCTCTGGAGCGTCGTTTCCAGCCTGTTAAGGTTGAGGAACCCTCTGTGGCAGACTGTTATAAAATGCTTCTCGGTATCAAGGAATATTACGAGGACTTCCATAAGGTGAAGATTTCCGATGCACTTGTTTATCGTGCAGTTCTTCTTTCAGAGAGATATATCAATGACAGATTCCTGCCCGACAAGGCAATCGACCTTCTTGACGAGGCTTGCACCTGTGCAAACCTTCGTAACGTTGCCATAAGTGATTATCAGAAGCTTATAACTCGTATTGAAGAGCTTAATGAACGTCAGGAAGAGCTCCTTGATACAACTGATGAAAACGGCCCGGATTATGAGGCTATTTCAATGCTTAAGGCGGATAAAATTGCCCTTGAAAAAGAGGCAGCAGACCTTAAGATAAAGGCTGATGATAACGATGTAACTGAGGCGGATGTTGCAAAGGTTATTAACCTTTGGACAGGAATCCCTACATCTAAAATCATCGAGAATGATATGAGAAAGCTTTCAAACCTTGCCGATAAGCTTAAATCTAGAATTGTCGGTCAGGATGAGGCGGTTGACGTACTCGCTGCTGCCATAAGAAGAAGCAGAGTGCAGATTTCTGCAGTTCGTAAACCTGCATCATTTATCTTCGTTGGTCCCACAGGTGTTGGTAAAACTGAACTTGTAAAACAACTTGCCAACGAGCTTTTTGAAACACCCGAAACTTTAATTAGACTTGATATGTCAGAGTTTATGGAGAAGCACAGTGTTTCAAGGCTTATCGGTTCACCACCTGGTTATGTGGGTTATGATGAAGCAGGTCAGCTTACAGAGAAGGTTCGCAGAAAGCCATATTCAGTTGTTCTGTTTGACGAAATAGAAAAAGTACATCCTGATGTGCTCAACATCCTTCTTCAGATTCTTGATGAAGGCAAAACAAACGATGCTCAGGGCAGAACAGTAAGCTTTGAAAATACTGTTATTATTATGACATCAAATGCAGGTAGTCACGTTGCGGAAAATGCCGTTGGCTTTAACAGAGATAAAAATCAGGCTTCCAAGGATAAGGCGCTCAAAGCACTTAAGGAGTTCTTGCGACCCGAATTTCTTGGCAGAGTTGATGAAATTGTTGTATTTAACACTCTCAACAAAGAGAATCTCGTTAAGATTGCCGCTATTCTTATTGATGAATTCAGAGGCCCCCTTAAGGATAAGGGCATTGAATTAACAGTAGGTGAGGGTGTGTATGAGATTATTGCAGACCTTTCCGAGGACGGTGGCAGAGGCGCACGAGATATCAGACGTACCATAAGAAAATCTGTTGAGGATAAGGTTGCAAATATCCTTATTGACAATGCAGAAGCTCTTATAAATGAAATTATTGTAAGCGCCGTTGACGGTGAAATTACAGTGGATTTTAAATAAGTTTTAAAATTAGCAAATACCGACAGACTAACTCTGTCGGTATTTTAAAAGGATAGTTATGAAAAGGGTAGTAGTGGGTATTTTGGCTCACGTCGATGCTGGTAAAACTACATTGGCTGAGGCGATGCTTTATAAAAACGGTGTTATCCGTAAATTCGGTCGTGTTGATAACAAAGACACGACTATGGATACCCATACCCTTGAAAAAGAACGAGGCATCACAATCTTTGCAGGACAAAGCCTTATTACCCTTGATGATTTGGAAATAAGCCTGCTTGATACACCGGGGCACGTTGATTTCTCTGCAGAAACAGAGCGTATGCTTAAGGTGCTTGATTATGCTATTCTCGTCATAAGCGGTACGGACGGCGTTCAGGCACACACAGTCACTTTGTGGAGGTTGCTGAAGGCATATAATATACCCACGTTTATTTTCATCACCAAGATGGACTATGCCCGACGTTCACAGGATGAACTGATGGCGGATTTAAAGGAGCTCTGTGGCGATTCCTGTATAGATTTCACCGTTCAGGATAAATCTGCGTTATGTGAATCTGTTGCTATGTGTGACGATTCTGCATTAGAGGAGTTCCTTACTGAGGGTAATTTGAGTGATGAAACAATTTCCGTTCTTATTGCAAACGGTAAAACCTGCCCTTGTTTCTTTGGTTCAGGTCTTAAGCTTGACGGAATTGATGAGTTTACGGATGGACTTAAGAAATACATAGTTCCTAAGGTTTATCCTGATGAGTTTGCCGCAAAGGTGTTTAAAATAAGCCACGATCCAAAGGGGGAAAGGCTTTCTCACCTTAAGATAACAGGCGGTACACTTCGGGTTAAGGATGTTATTGAGTATGATGGTAAAGCCGAGAAAGTCAATAATATAAGACTTTATTCGGGTGATAAGTTCATTTCCGTGGATGAAATTGAGGCTGGCGGTGTATGCGTTGTTACAGGTCTTTCATCTGTTAAATGCGGTGACGGACTTGGTGCAGAGCTTTCTTTTGCGGAAAGCTACCTTGAACCTGTAATGGACTACAGGATTATTTTACCCAAGGGCTGTGATGCGCAGACCTTCTTGCCGAAAATCCGTCAGCTTGAGGAGGAAGATCCTCAACTTCATATTACGTGGGATAACTTCCTGCAGGAAATTCACGTTTCCCTTATGGGTGATATTCAGACGGAGATACTTAAAAGCATTATTGCAGAGCGTTTCGACGTTGACGTTGAGATTGACTCAGGCAAGGTTGTTTATAAAGAAACTATTGAGGACAAGGTCGAGGGTGTGGGTCACTACGAACCATTAAGGCACTATGCCGAGGTTCATTTGATTTTAGAGCCTTTGCCCAGAGGTAGCGGACTTCAGTTTGACAGTAAGTGCAGCTTTGATGCACTTGACCGTAACTGGCAGAATCTGATACTCATTCATCTTGCGGAAAAAACTCATTTGGGCGTACTTACAGGCTCACCCATAACAGATATGAAGATCACACTTGCCGCAGGCAGAGCCCATTTGAAGCACACTGAGGGCGGTGACTTCAGACAGTCAACCTACCGCGCAGTCCGACAGGGACTTATGCAGGCAAAGTCAGTTTTGCTTGAGCCATTTTACAGCTTCAGACTTGAAGTGCCCACCGAAGTTATCGGCAGAGCAATCAGTGATATCCGAATGAAAAACGGCACCTTTGACCCGCCGAGGGATAATAACGGCACATCCGTTATTGAAGGCAAAGCGCCTGTTACAACTTTTAACGGCTACGCTTCCGAGGTTGCGGCATATACAGGGGGAAAGGGCAGACTTTTCTGTCAGGTTTGCGGATATGATGTGTGTCACAATCCCGATGAGGTTATTGCGGAATATAAATATTCCCCTGAAAGTGATTTGGAAAATACTCCCGATTCCGTTTTCTGTGCTCACGGTGCAGGGTTTAATGTTAAATGGAATCAGGTCAGTGAATATATGCACATTGATTCTTGTCTTGAACAGGAAAAAACGCCTTACGAGGTAACTCTCAATAAGCGCAACTTCCATATTGATGACAAAGAACTACAGGCAATTATGGATAGGGAATTCGGTGTGGACAAGCATCCATACTACCGATACAGTCACCACAAAACTCCTGCAAAGCCACAAAACACAGAGTACAACCCCGTGGTCCGAAAGCAGTATGTAATTGTTGATGGTTACAATGTGATTTTTGCCTGGGACAATTTAAACAAACTTGCTAAAGATAATCTTGAACACGCCCGTGAAAAGTTACTTGATATATTGTGTAATTATACTGCCTTTAAAAAGTGCGAAACCATAGTTGTTTTTGATGCCTATAAGGTGCAGGGTAATATGGGTAAAAAATTCAATCACAATAACATTCGCGTTGTCTTCACCAAGGAGCGTGAGCTTGGCGATAACTATATTGAAAAACTAATCAGTGATATAGGTAAGAATGACAACGTCCGTGTCGTTACGTCAGATAGCCTTATTCAGCTTTCTGCGGTGCGTTACGGTGTTTTGCGAGTATCTGCACGAGAATTTGAACGTGAGGTAAAAAGCGTTGACAAAGTAATTGATGAATTGCTTTATAAAATAAATAAACCCCGACCTCAGCGAGTAGGGGAGCTTGTGGAATTGATTAAAAGTATAAACTCAGAGGAGAATTGATATGTCTGTTGAAACATTTATTGACAAGTACAAAAAACAATTTAAGGCAATGGCACCCGACTATGATGTGCCCTTTGATTATTCAAAGGAAACTCCTGTTGAGTTTCAAAATCCGGATGCAGTAAAACTCGCATTTGCTTGTATAGCCGATACACACCTTATTGACAAGGCGAGTGCAACTGCAAACCTCGAAAACTTCTTCGCAGATGTTTTCGCATCAAAGAAGCCCTTCGATGCAGTTATGCTTGCAGGTGACATCGCTGAATACGGCAAAAAAGCAGAGTATAGACGTTTTTTCAATGTCTTTGATAAATACCAGAAAAAGGTTAAAATTTTCCTTACTATGGGCAACCACGACGTGCGTTTTCAGTACGGCAGAAATCAGAAGATTATTATGGACAAGGTGAATGAATACCTTGATATAAATACAAATGGAAAAAGCTTTTATTCCTACGATGTGAACGGCTATACCGTTATAGTTATCGGCACTGAGAAGCGTGTTCTTGAAAAAGCACACATTACACAGGAACAGATTGATTTCCTTGATAAAGAGCTTGCAAGAGCCACCAAGGACGGCAAGCCCGCATTTGTAATGTGCCATCAGGCGTTTGCATTCACCCACGGACTCCCCGAGGTGTGGAAAACAGGTGATATGGGTGAGCAGAATGACGATGTACGTAAGGTTATGGAGAAGTACAACAACGTTTTCTTCATCAACGGACACCTTCACGGCGGTATCTTCGAAAAGACCTTTGAGGTGCTTAA